>CAXEFH010000332.1:0-3555 GCA_963989605.1 uncultured Roseibacillus sp.
GCTGCCGGTACTTGGTCGGCTTCGGCGCCAGGCACGAGAAAGGACCCCAGCAGGGCGCAAAGGATCAGATTCAATTTCATGATGGACAGGATTATTACGGGCTCAGGATTATGCCTGCTGAAAGCCTCCTCGATTAGGAGACCCGCAAAACGGGAAACCCTTGGAAAAAACATAGGCTAGGAGGCAGATCTTGCGATTCTTTACTCTTCGTCGGATGATTTCCGGAAGTCGAATGACTTACCTCTTTTCCGGGACAATCGAAATCTGCCTCCATTCCTGATCCTCAGTGGTTGAAAGACCTCATCGGCACCACACTGCTTGATTTCAAACACGGTTGAGAGTAATTCGCCCAGACGCCCTTTCGGGAAGCCCCGTTCGGCGAACCATGCGAGGTATTCAGGGGGTAGATCAAAAACAGGCACCCCCCGAGGCGGATAAAATTCTGGTCCATATTTTCCAAAGGGCATATGCGCTCTCCCAATCTCCTCCAGAAGACCACCGAAATCATCCCGGTCAATATCGGTCAACTCCACCCTGTGAAAAGATCATGGCCCGGACGGTGGTCAAAGCTCAAACTGAAGTTGCGACCTGCTCCCGGGGTCCGCAAACCTAACTCCGACCCCTACAAGTCGAACACCCTTGCCGTCTCCCCTTCGCCACGCTTCAGCGAGCAAATCGCGACATATCTCCGCCTCAACGAGCTGCCTCTCTCCATCTTGATCAGGAGCTGCCTCGGGGGCGCGCTCCGCAGTCGTCTGGGTAAAATCAGAAAATTTCAGTTTCACGACGAGGGACCTCACAGTCCGCTCGCCATGCTTTGTGGCGAGATCCCGCTCAACTCTCAACCTCAACTTATCCATGACTTCTATGAGAAGTGGAAAATCTTCAATGTCCTCTTTCAGAGTCGTCTCACTACTGACTGACTTACGAATCCGGTCGATTCGGACTGGACGCTCGTCAATCCCTCGACAGAGCGCATGAAGTTCAGCCCCCCAGCTGCCAAAGAGATCTGCCAGTTCAAACTTGCTGACCCTTTGCAGGTCTCCACAGGTCAAGACTTGGACTGAAGCGAGCTTCGCCTCTGTCTTGCGACCGACACCATGCAGCCTTCTTACCGGTAGATGCTCCATGAATTCCTCTACCTCCTGCGGCGTTATTTCGAATTGGCCGTCAGGTTTTCTCCAGTCGCTTGCTATTTTAGCGAGCAATTTGTTCGGAGCCACACCTGCAGAGGCTGTAAGACCGGTGCTTGCTTCGATCCTCTTCCGAATCTCAGAGGCTATCAACGCTCCTTCTTGCCCGTAGTTCGTCACATCAAGGTAGGCCTCATCAAGCGAAAGTGGTTCAACCAAGTGGGTATACTCATCGAAAATGGCTTTGATTTTTCGCGACTCCTCCCTGTAGACCTCGAAACGCGTAGGCATCACGACAAGTTCAGGACAAAGCCGCAGCGCCTTAAATGTGGGCATTGCAGAGCGGCATCCAAATTTCCGGGCTTCGTAATTAGCGGTAGTGAGAACGCCTCTCTCCCGCCCACCCACGGCTACCGGCTTTCCGCGCAAGGCAGGATGATCCCGCACTTCGATTGCGGCATAAAAGCAGTCCATGTCGACGTGCAGGATCGAACGCATCGCAAAGAATCTTACTTCATTCGCGCAGCCGCTCAATCCCATCAATCCACAAAAAATCGCCCGTCAGTTACTTTCAGCAACACGATTCCGTCTCGAATTTAACAGAAACAAACGCGGACTATGAAGCGTTTCGATCCTGAAGCATTCGACCCAGGGGCGGATTCTCAATGACCAGCTCTGGCACGTTGGTTTCGAGAGCTAGGAGCCTCCCTCAGTCAGAGAGCTGAGCCATAATCTGGTCGGTCAGGGCTTTCACCACCTCTTCCGCCTTCGGATCAAACACCTCGCCGTCAGCCGGCACGCCCGGTTTTCCATCGGGCAGATTACAGACTGCTCCCGGTCTGAATTCAGAATTGTCGCATAGCTCACATTCCTTCCAACCGGCGCGCTTATCATCCATCCCAAGGCTTGATCGAAGTTCAATCAACTCCTTGGCCTGACCGCCGGTGATTGTCAGGAGATCTCTCCCTTTCAGCTGGGCTGCCAGCAGCACCGTCTGGCAGTAAGCATCCGTATTCTCCATTTTCCAGTAAGCGTCCTCTATATCCTTTCCCCATGTGATGACCCCATGGTTGATCATCAGGACTGACATGTGATCGATCGCGGCTTCCCCTACCGCCTTGGCATTCGCCGGGGTACCGGGGGTCTGGTAATCCGCCATCCCAATCTCTCCGAGGAACACCTCGGCCTCGGGAATCATGCACGTGGGGGGTCGCACCCCGGCGACTGCAAAAGCGGTTCCGTGCGGCGGATGAGCATGACAGCAGGCCTTGGCTTTTGGCTGCCTTTTCATGATTGCCATATGGGTCAGGCACTCACTTGTACGTCTCCGGCTACCGGCCAGCTGGTTTCCCTCAAGGTCAATAAGGGCCATGTCCTCGGGACTCATAAACCCTTTGGAGATCAGGGTTGGGGTGCACAGGACCAGATTATCTCCGACCCTGATTGTGAGATTTCCTCCATTCCCATCCGTATAGTTCTTTTTCCACATCCGGTCTCCAACATCTACCATTCTCTCCTTCAGATCCTTTAATTCGGGCGATCGGAAGAATCTTGCAATCTGCTCTGGAGATTCAGGGTCGCTTCCAGGATCCCAACGAAACTCATAATCCGGAACACTGGGTACAACCGCCTCAAGAGCGCTGGATTCAAGCCTTCTTCGTCTGGATTGCGACTCCTTAATGACATCCTTCGCTGTCGGAGTGAGTATTACTCCCTCGGGAATCGAGTCGACACTCTTGCCCTCCCGGAGAAGCCCTTCCACGTCACGTCCAGTAAATACCTTTTTCATGATTCCTATGTTCAATCGTCGTCTTCCTCTGGAGGATAGGGCCGGTGTTCAATCCAGTCGAAAATCGCCACTGTGATGGCATCGACGGGGGTTGGCTTTTCGAAGGGCGCAGTTGCTTCCGCTCCCTCAACAAAACCCACGATATCGGCCTCCCCAGCACCCAGGTTGTCATAGACTACAAGGGAGGGAATAGAGGTTATCCGGGGCTCTATGTCACAGGCAGTATTTAACTGGTCCTCCTCGAGTGGATTGACAAGAAGCCATCGGGTCGCGTGCAGGGCGGAATCCTGGATTCCCATCGTAACCTTTCCTATTACCTGTCCGATACGCATGACTATTCGTCTATGAGACCTTGGATATAATTCCGAACCGGCGAGCTCTCATCATCAACAATTCCCCGGGCACCGATGCCATCGGTGCTGACAAAGACTCGTTGATGGAGCCCCGCGCCAAAAAGATCGATTGCAACGAACGGTGGAGCTCCTGTCGACTGTCCATCCGAATTCTCCTGCCTGCACAGAAGCATTCGGAAGCCCTCTAAACTAGGGTGACTGTGGGTTGCTGTCTCTTATACACATCTCCGAGCCCACGAGACAGGCAGAAATCTCGTATGCCGTCTTCTGCTTGAAAAAA
>CAXEFH010000333.1:0-3516 GCA_963989605.1 uncultured Roseibacillus sp.
TAATGATACGGCGACCACCGAGATCTACACCTCTCTATTCGTCGGCAGCGTCAGATGTGTATAAGAGACAGCGATGGCATGATATATTGCAGACGTGAACTTCCGTCCTGTTTTTTCAGCGTCTCGCTCGTCGTCCGCCCATAGAAGTCAATGCACATCCCCGCAACTGCGTTGCCCTGAGCCACATCCCGGGGAATCTTTGCGGAGCTATCTGTAAAATAACGGGCATTGGCGCCAATTCTCTGGATAAGATTCATACTGGAATCCCAACCTCTCGCTACCACCTTCTCCCATACCTCCCCTTGCCCAGCCCTAGACAACTCCTCCTGAATTTTCTGCTGGACCAGCATCTCAAAGGACTTCGTCACCGACGAGCTCTTGGTCGTGTCGGCAAGCGCTATTCCCCGGATGTAACCCGGATTCCCCAGGTCGTCCCAGCTGACGGGCGCTGGAATTCCACGCTCCGCGAGAAGATCCGTATTATAGCAGATCCCAAAGCTCGAAAGCACGGACCCGATCCACGTATGGTCAGGGTCGTAAAAGGTTTCTCCGCTGAGAGTTGGCGGAATGCCATCCTCACCGAACAGGTCGCTCCGGGTCTCAAAAATCCGTAATTTCTCAAAGCGGTTCTGTTTTGCTTGAATCGCAAAATCGTAAGCACCGCCTCCAAAAAATACGTCAATACCACAGCCCGTCTCACCTCGCTCCTTTGCAGCCTCAAAGCCATTAGAAATGACTCGTACGCACTCAGAGGTTCCCCCGGGAACAAGGAAGTTTACATAAACACTGTCCCCTGTTTCCTCCTCCCAGTATGCCGAAAACGCCTCCCCGAACTCTCTCCTCAGGGTCTCCGTATGAGGTGTGATGACATCGAGTCGAAGATCGGCCTTGTCAGCTCCTTCCGCGCCCTTGTCCCGCAGTGCCAGGGGGGCAGCAACTGCCGCCGTAAGCAACCCGAGAATTGAGAGTTTCTTCTTCCAGTTACCCATTACTAACAAGCTCCCGAATCAGTATTCTAATCGCGAAGAATCACCACGTCCTCAGACTCAAACTCCAGACCGGCACGAGTCCCCTCCTTCAGAACCATACGGGGATTCACTTCGGAAACCTGCATCTCCGTGCCCTCAACGAGGCGAACCCTGTATTGAATGGTATCTCCAAGATACATGGTCTCAGTTACCGTGCCTTGCAACTCCCCCTTTCCAACGGAAATCCTGACTGCCTCGGGCCGAATAGACGCATGCGCTTGCTCTCCAGCAACCGGAACCCACTCATCATCCGTAATCCGACCACGCAACTCTCCTGCATCGGTTACCACTGAGACCGCCCCGCCTCCCACCACCTCATTGACCTTACCGGCGAGAAGATTAGTCTCTCCAATGAAGGACGCCACATAGGAAGTTCGCGGATTCCGGTAAATCTGCTCAGGAGTCCCAACCTGCTGGATCTTTCCACTATTCATTACTGCCAGACGATCCGCCATCGATAGCGCCTCGGCCTGATCATGCGTCACATAGACCCCGGTTAGCCCATTCTCTTTCACGATTCGGCGAATTTCAGAGCGCATTTCCAGTCTCAACTGCGCATCAAGATTAGACAATGGCTCGTCGAGGAGAAGGCATTTGGGCTTAACCACGAGAGCCCGAGCCAGTGAGACCCGCTGTTGCTGACCACCCGACATCTGGTCAATCCCCCGGTCTTCAAACCCGGGCATCCGCACCATCTCAAGCACCTCCTTCACCCGCTCGGCTATTTCATTCCTAGCTACCTTGCGCTCCTCCAGTCCAAACCCAATATTCTGCCCAACCGTCATGTGAGGCCAGAGCGCATAGCTCTGAAAGACCATCGCGGCCTCCCGCTTATGGGTCGGCAGGACCGTGACATCCTCGCCATCAAAAAAGATCTGCCCTGAGGTAGGTTCCTCGAGGCCAGCAATACACCTTAAAAGGGTCGTTTTCCCGCACCCACTGCCTCCGAGCAGGAAAAATAACTCTCCTGCTTCCACCCTGAGACTCACTCCGTCAAGCGCCCGGACTTCCCCGAAATCCTTGATGATTGAATCTGCATGGATGGCATCCATAGAAAGGCAACGCCCTTAGTAGTCCGTTGTCCACGCTGGTTGGCAAGATCAATCCTGCCACAGGTTATAGGCCACGAAAATGGCGGTGCATCCCGGAGGACCTCTTCCCTACCGTGTTTCACTAGAGGGTCCTGCTGGCAACCTCCGCGGAATCGGGGCCAGGATTTCCATCAGACTTTCCGATGATAGCCTCCGGACTGGAGAAATCCGCGCTGGAGCCGGTTACCTGTCCCAGGCACCACCGTCCTTCACTTTTTCAGCTCCAGACGGCACAACCCCAGCCACCTTAACGGTTCGATGGCCTGATGGCGCAGTGACAACGTCACGTCTCCCCACCGGAGAAAGAGAGTTCCTCATCCGGAAGCCATAGCTTTTCTACTTCTGTCGGTCCATACTACGGACACGAGAAAGGAAACGGCGGGCCTGTTGCGAGTTAGGCTCTACCTTGAGAGCCTGCAGGAGGCATTGCTCAGCGGCCTCCAGGTTTCCCACATCGACATGAAATGCTCCCAGGTTGATCAGGCCTGGGATGTAGCGAGCATTCACCTTCACGCAACTCTGAAAAGCCTGCCCTGCCTCGCGCGTGAGACCAAGCCGTTTGCAGGCCAGCCCGAGGTTATTGAAAGCATCAGCATTTCGAGCATCAAGGGAAACCGCCGTCCTGAGGGGAGCCAGCGCACTCGCCGGATCGTTAAGGGAGAGATAAATCAGACCGAGGTGGTTAAACCCTTCTGCGAAGTCAGGATTTACCTCGGTTTCCTTCTTGAAATACCCTTCCGCGACGGAATATTCACCGATTTTGGCATGCAGCAGCCCAAGAGCATCATTGGCCTCTGGAAGCAAGGGATTCAGTTCCAGCGCCCTAAGATAACTACCCCGCGCCTCTGCCACCTGACCAAGTGCCGCCAGAGAAAGGCCCAGATTCATATGACCGGCAGCATAGTTCTCCCGCGCCGAGAGAGCTTCCCTGTAGGCAACGATGGCTTTCTTGTGATCGCCTGCGGTAGCGCGCACCAGACCCAGATTGTTTGCGGCCTCCGCAAAGTCGGGTGAGACGGCGAGCGTATCCCGATACTGAACCTCTGCAGCCGCAAGCCAACGCCCCTGCCACATATCCTGAGCAAACTGGAAGCGCTGGGCGACTTCCAGCTGATCAGCTGCCACCCCAACTGTCGGATTACCTTTTTCGAGCGACTCTCCCCCCAGGCCCGCTGAATTCACCAGGCGCGCCCAGCGTTCCTGGCTTGAATGCCCGAGGTCACCCAGGATCCGATCTACCCCCGGAGCCCCCTTGTAGAGAACCGCAAGACGCCCTTCCCTGTCAATCAGCAGGCTCAGGGGAATAACCAGATCGAGCTCCATCGGCATGAGACGAACATGCAACCGCTCAAGAAGCGTGAGAATCTTCTCGTTTGCCAGACCGGTTGCAAATGGAA
>CAXEFH010000334.1:0-3502 GCA_963989605.1 uncultured Roseibacillus sp.
CCTTGAAGCGATGCCGATTGCTCGTCTCACGGTAGAATGCCAGTCCCAGTGGGAGCGGGAGAATCCTAATCGAAAGTTCCGCAGCTCTGATGCAGTAGGGTTTGGAGCTGCCACGGCCGGCTCATCGGCAGTTTCTCTTGACGGGAGCGCCTGATTGGCTAGGTTTCCCGCCCTTTGCGCAGACCATGCCACGCGATATCATCATTCTCGAATGCACCGAAGCGAAGGCGGAGGGCAAACCGCCGTCCCGCTACTCGACTACCCGGAACAAGAAAAGTCTGCGGACTCCGGGAAGGCTTGAGAAAGTAAAGTTCAATCATTACCTGAAACGGAGAACGCTCCATCGCGAACTTCGTTAACGACTGATCATGAGTGAGCCCAAGACCAAGGAGCGCCGGATCGCCTTCCGGAAGTCGAACAAGAGGATGACGCGTAAGCGACTCGACCTCGAAATTGACCAGATTACCTACCAGAATCCCGGGGTTCTCGCGAAGTTCACTACCGAAACTGGGAAAATTCTTCCCCGGAAAGTGACCGGCGTTTCGGCCAAAATGCACCGCAAGATTACCCGTGAGATCAAGCGTGCCCGGGCGGTGAGTCTATTGCCCTGAGTCGTCTCAGAAACGCTTGGTGGATAAGTCTGGCTCAATGTCGGGTCTTTTTCCGGGGACCACAGGGGATCGATGCACGAACTGACTGACACGCAGAACGAGAGGGATGATCGCAATCTCCCCATCGACCGGGTTGGGATAAGGTCCTTGAAGCATCCGGTCGCAGTCATGGGCAGAGATGGAGAATTTCAGCATACCGTCGCAGATGTCTCTCTGGCGGTAAATCTGCCGCGTGAAAAAAGGGGAACGCACATGAGTCGCTTCGTCGAAGTCTTGAACGATCATGGAAACCGGCTTGATGTCACAGACCTGAGTGAGGTGTCCCGCCAGCTTCGAGAGCGCCTCGAGGCAGAGCAGACATGGGTAAGCTACAAGTTTCCTTTTTTTCTATCGAAGGCAGCTCCGGTGACCGGAAAAGAGGGCAAGTTGGATTATGAGGTTTGTCTGGAGATAGCGGACTGTGAGACACGTGGAGAAGACCTTGTTCTCACCGTGATCGTGCCGGTGACGACACTGTGCCCCTGTTCCAAAGCGATCAGTGAACGTGGTGCGCACAATCAGAGAGGAATCGTAACCTTTTCGGTCAGATCATCGGAACCCTTATGGATTGAGGAGGCGATAGAAATAGTGGAGCAGTCGGCTAGCTCAGAGCTTTACAGTTTGCTGAAGCGTCCAGACGAGAAGGAGGTGACCGAGCGGGCATATGACCATCCGGTCTTTGTAGAGGATTTGGTAAGAAATGTTGCGCGTCGCTCCGAAAAACATGGGGTTATTTCCTGGTACAGGGTGGAGGCTGAGAATTTTGAATCAATTCACAATCACAGCGCCTATGCTGAAATCGAGAAGGAGGTAGGCTAAATGGGCGACGAAGACTCGAGTAACGATTCGCTGCGGCAGCCCTACATCAGTCTGCCGGGAATTACTGGGATGCCGGATATCGCGGAAATTCTGGCTCATATGCCCGCAGAGGAGCAGCATCGTTTTGAGTCAGCGGGTGAATTCGTCAGACGATTAGCGCACCGGGTTCAAAAGTGGAGAGAGCGGCTAGCAGAGGATGAGCAGCCCGTCATTCTCGCGATTGTTGCGAACGGAAGCACCATAGAGGTGCGCTCGGTTGGAGAGGACGGGCATTCTGGGGTGGTGGTTGAAGGAGTCTTAGATGGAGCGTCCTGCATGTTTGTGTCCCATCAGGCGAGCCTGCAGATTTTATGCTACACGCGGAAGGTGGAGCCCGAGCAGAGGCGCAAGATCGGATTCCACGTTGGCGGTGAAGAGATCGAGGTCTAGGGCGCAAGGCAGCCCGGGCAGTTCTGGACCAGGTGGCCCTTGGAGATCTCCGTGAGTTCTGGCCGCTCTTTCGTCAGGCAGAGGCTCTGGTCTCCAATTGTGTTGCGAGGAGTGAAGGAGCAGTGATTGGGCTCTTCTGACAGATCGGGGGGGATGCCGGGAATCGTGTAGAGGGACTCACCGCTACGGTGGGTGGCAGGGATACTCTTCAGAAGAGACCGGGTATAGGAGTGAAGGGGGTTGCAGAAGAGCTCGCTCGTATGAGCGTGCTCCACGATCCGGCCAGCATACATGACGTTCACAACATCACAGCTCTCCGAGACCACTGCTAGGTCGTGGGTAATGAGGATGATGGATAGGCCGAGTGCCTTCTGTCGCTCTTTCAAAAGATCAAGGACTTGTTTTTGAACTGTTACATCGAGGGCCGTTGAAGGTTCATCAGCGATCAGAATTTCAGGTCTGGTAATAAGAGCCATGGCGATCATGACACGTTGCCGCATTCCCCCGGAAAATTCGTGAGGATAAGAGTGAATGCGTTTCGAAGCATCAGGTATCCCAACCTCCTCAAGAGCGATGATCGCTCTCTCAAGAGCATCTGTAGCACTGGCGCCCTCGTGGATCTCCAGCGGTTCGGTGAGCTGTTTTGAGATTTTAAGGTAGGGATTCAGGGAGGTCATGGGATCCTGAAAAATCATTGAGATTCTCTTGCCACGAACACTGGCCAACCTCTTTTCGGAGCATGAAAGCAGATCAAGGCCTTCGCTTTCCCCATCCCCGCGGAAGATTGCGCGACCCCCGTGTATTTTTCCAGGAGGCTGGGGGATAAGTCCCATGAGGGAGTAGCAAGTAACACTCTTTCCCGATCCGGACTCTCCGACGATCCCTACTGTCTGTCCGGCCTCAAGAGAAAAGGACACATCCTCGACCGCGTGGACAACACCTGAGCGGGTGTGGAATCTGGTAGTCAGGTTGTTAACCTCTAGTATCGGCATGTCGATATCGTGTACGCTGTGAGGAGAAGGATCAACGCAGGATCATAAAAGATGGCGTTGGTCCAGAGGCAGGGGGAATGTTAAGTTCTCTTGAGACCGTTAACGGTCGGGCTTTCTACGGGATCGGACAGAGAAGTTGAGAGGGAGTCCCAAGGATGGTTTCTCCTGCCGGAGAGCATTTTCAAGGTAGGACTGGTAGGTATCTCCGAGAAGACGCTTGTCGTTGACGAACAATATATAACGGGGAACGGGTACCGCTGAGTATCTTTCATTGATGGCAGCGGTGGCGTAGAGAATCTTCAGCCGCTTCCGGTGGCGTTTGTTCGCCGGGGGAGGATTCCGTCTTAGTGCGTCGCTCAGAAGGCGATTCAGTTCCCCCGTGCCGATAATCTCCTGTGAGCCCTCTCTGACTTTTCTGATCGATCCGAAAATTCGGTCGAGTTCCTGTTTCTCCCTTGCTGAAACACAGATGAAAGGTGCGTAGTGGAGGAAAAAAAGTTCGTTCCGGATAGTTTGTTCGGCCTCTTCCATCCGGGCGCTCTTAGGAGCATCGGGGTGGAAGAGCTGTCTCTTATACACATCTGACGCTGCCGACGAATAGAGAGGTGTAGA
>CAXEFH010000335.1:0-3500 GCA_963989605.1 uncultured Roseibacillus sp.
GCTCGGAGATGTGTATAAGAGACAGCTCTTGACTCACGGAAGATGACGGCGGGTTCTTTGTCGTCAGCGAGACCTCTGATGGAAATGGAGTGCTCGGTTCCGTCTTTCAGTACGACTTTAAGTTCGCTTTCCGAACGAGCCTCAACGGTTCGGATCATCGAGGCTTCTTTTTTCTCAAAGGGCTCGATGACGGTGAGAAAGTGAGCAGACTTCCCTCTGGTGCGAGTGCTGTATGTATGCCGCTGATAAGCAGTGACCTTCCCCTGTGGGTAATCTGCACCGAGGGCGACTGTTAGATGCTTTGCGTCCAATGATCTCAGGTCGATACGGACCTCACCATCTCCCTGTGGTTGGGCAGGAAGGCTTTCTTGGAAGGGTTTCCCGGCAATCACGACAGGACCGCCCCAGTAGTCCTCACCGGGTTCGATGGGCAAGGTCGCGGGACGACCGTGGACATCGGTGCGGATACCGTTCAGGGTGAGTTTGCCTAATTTCTGGAGCTCGGAAAAGGGTAGTTGCTGGTCGTTGGTGAGTTGCAGTTTACCGCCGCCCCAGAAGAGGCATGGTCCTTTGGTGAGGATGAATCCGCCATCTTTACGCCGATCTTCGTTACGTGTTTTCAGGATCAGTGTGCGGGCGTTTTCCGGGATTGGGACGGAGAGGTCCTTCCGACCGAGAATCCATGGAGAAAAATCGTCCTCGGCGATAACCACACCATCGATTTCGATGGTAAATCTGGTCCAACCGGCGCGATGCCGCACCTCTGGAGCGGCACCCACCATGATTTCCGCCCGCCTCGGCCATGCCGCGTAGACGTCAGCATAGAGATCGCCCTCAGCACCTCTGAGAGTACGCCAATTGAGGTGGGATTTGTTGTCATAGATCGTGCGGAACCGGGTTCGGGAAGTGCCATTTTTTCTCCACCATTGGCAGTTGGTAATGAGTTGGGTGGCGAGACGTGGGTTAGTACCCATCTGTTCGGTATGACGGGTTTTTCTCACCCCGTCTCCCTCGATACCCTGAAAGCCCCGGATTTGAAGCAGGTTGTCGAAGGTGTGCTCCTCCTCGCCCTCCAGATAATCAGCGAGTACGATGTAGTGGTCCGTGACGACTGCCATTCGACGCTGAAGGACCCGTTCAGTCCAGTCACCGATGTCGGCGACCTCAGGTTCTTTGCCATCGGGTCCGATCGCTGCCGGCATGAAGACATCCTCGGCTGCCAGGCGTTCACGGCCGGAAAGAATCGCGCTTTGACCCTCCTGGCGGTTTGGGCGTTTCATCTGCAATCCGAGGTAGGGAGGGCATGACCAGCGGGCATCAGTTTCCACAGCGGCAGCCTGTATCCTGGAGCCTGAATGGAACATCAGTCTTTGAGATTCAACCGACTCCTGGTTGCGGCCGTCAACCATCACCATGTTATGGTTGATCGATGACTGCACAAACATGCCGTACATGAAGCTGGCGTATGAATACCAGAGGCCGTGACCGCTCGAGTAGAAGCTGCGATCGTAGCGACGCATGGAGTTGAAGTTGGTTCGGTCAAAGTGGCCGTGGTAGGCTCCATGAGTTCCGTATTTCAGGCTCATCTCGATCTGCTCGCTTGGGTGTCGACCGGGGGTCTGCGAGCGCAGGGTAATAAAGCCGATGCCATCCGACCAGGCGGAGCGGGTGCCTATTTCGGGGGTATCCTCGGGTAACTCAGGCACCCCATACAGGAGGCTTCGTGCGCCCTCGCCCCGTCGTTTGACGAGGGCGGCGAATTCCGGCTTGCGCCACATCATGTAAGCGATCTCAAAGCCTTCGTCGGAGGTTAGGCTCCACTCGCCTCCATCGTTGGCCGCATAGATTTGTCCATCATGTGAGAGGTGATCGATGAACGAGTCCCAGAGCTGATCCAGAGTGAGACGCGGGACTGGATGCTTGCCGAACTTCTGGAATGGCTTGCCACCGAATTCACGCTTGCGGGTCTCGACGTCATCAGTGAGACGGCGGAATTCCTTTGAGTATCCGGGGGTAAAGTATTGATCGATCATATTGACTCCAAAAGGCTCAGCGGCGAGTGCCATCTTGCAGATATAACGCGAAACCCAGACATTGTAGTTTACGGAACCCTCGTACCACCAGCCGTCTGGCATGATGCCGTTGGCGATGTTGTCGTAGACTCCATCAGTGGCGTAGAGAAAATGTTCGAACCACGCGAAATCCTGAGAAGCGAGAGCGAGGGTGAAGCCGCAGCGTGCTTCCTGGAGTTCCAGGTTGGCAACCCCGGAAAGGCCTATGTGATGCATGCGCTCACGCATCTCACTTTCAATCCGGACACGATCACCCGTGGAGTAGACACCGGAGTCCGCGATCATGTCATAAATCTCACACGCCTGAATGAGATCCTTTCCACCAACATCAAAGCGCACGCCAGGCTTGGCGAGGTGTGCATATTTTAGGTCGCGGGAAATCTGCCATGCGACCGCGTGGGGCCAGCGTGATCCCGGGCGGTTGTCCTTGGTCTCGTAGTTGAGGTAGTGCTGAGCGGCTTTTTTCGCCCATTCATGATCACGAATCTTATCGCGGACCGCCTGCCACCGTTCCGGGGTATGAACGAGATAGGGGTGAGGGAGTCTGCGAGCGGTGATAAACTCAATCTCGCCGCCCAGTTGTCCATTAGCGAGGGCTACGATTTTCTGGCGCTCGCGCCCACCGGGAGGAACACGGTCAGTGACATTAACTGTAACCGTCGCACTTTTGGTCTCTCCGGGTTTCAAGATCAGTCTCCCCGGAGTGACCGAGGCATTCATTACGTGTTTGCTGTAGGGATGATGGGCAAGAGTGACCGACTGCGAACGGGTAGAGCAGTTCATAACCTTCAGGTCATAGGTGAGGTCGGCATTTTTCTCTCCGGCCCGAGATCGGGCCCCGGAGAAGAGTTTCAACAGCGGGGCAGCGATTACATGAACCTGCGGCAGTGCCAGTTGTCCGTTCTTGCCATCCGCAAACCTTCCACCGATCTCGATTCTCTGGATCTGCTGGAATGTTTCACCAAACGGGTAGAATTTGTCGAAAGCCGCGAATGGAAGATCGACGATAGCCGCCCTCCCTGACCCAATGAGGCTGAACCTTGCGATGCTAGAGACCGGAGCTGTAGTACGATAGCTGGACTTGGCTTCACGCTGAGGCGTGTGAACGATTGCCTCACCGTGGAAGGTACGATTTTTCGGGACCACGACTTCCAGACGGAGGCCATAGAGTTGAGACCAGTGGTGAGCCCGCGCGGCGGTAAAGTCCACAGTGCCGGGTATCGCTATCGATCTTCCCTCTCCGAATCCCTCCCACGTGCCCGGGATGAAAGAGTCATTCATTTCCTTCTTCGATCTGCCGAGAGTCAGCCACGGCTTGAGGTCAGCCTCGCGCTCTGCCCCTTTTGCCACGCGTCCGCCGGCGAGTCCCGAAAGCATCTGCCCGTGGCTTGAGAGATCGCCAAGGCTGTCTCTTATACACATCTCCGC
>CAXEFH010000336.1:0-3495 GCA_963989605.1 uncultured Roseibacillus sp.
GCCGCCAGATGGCCTCCACAACCCAGAGTGTCCCCGATATCATGCGCATAACTTCGAACATAGAAGCCCTTGGAGCAGCTGACCGTGAAATCAATTTGCGGCAATGAAATCTTTCTCAACTCATAGTCAGTGACATACACCGGTCTGGGATCCCGTTTAACCTCCTTCCCCTTCCGGGCCAGTTTATATAGCGGAACTCCGTCCTTCTTGATCGCGGAGACCATGGGTGGGATTTGCTCGAAATTCCCAGAGTATTTTTCAAAGGCCCTACGGATCACGTTCTCACCCAAAACCCCTACCTCTCTCTCCTCGACCACATCTCCCTCCGCGTCCTGAGTTGTCGTGGTCGTTCCCAGCGTGATTGTCCCCACGTATTGCTTGTCCTCGCTCATCAGGAGATCCTGTATCTTGGTTGCTCGCCCGACCACCAGCATGAGGAGACCTGTCGCCATGGGATCCAAGGTTCCGCAATGCCCGATTTTCTTGATTCCCATTGAGCGCCGAGCGATGGCAACCACATCGTGAGACGTCATCCCGGGATCCTTATCAACGAGGAGAACTCCGCTCGGAACAATATTAGTTTCATTCATTGGTTTTGCGGGGGAAGAGCTTTGCCGGCAATCTCCAGAAAGCGCGCCACTGCTTCTCGCAGAGGTCCTTTCGTTCTGGCACCTGCCGCAAGGGCATGACCGCCACCACCAAAGTGAGCACAAATGTCACACACATTGACTGAAGAATTCTTGGAGCGCAATGAGAGCCTGACCTTACCGTCATCCATTTCCTCAATGAATGCACAGATGAGAACGCCCTGGATTGCACGCAACACATCAATCAAACCTTCGCCATCGCCTGCCTGCATGCCGATCCTCATCTTGGTATCAAGAGACAGAGTCCACCATGCAATTCTCCCATCAGAAGTTAACTCCATCGTCTCAAGGAGGGCCCGTAAAAGCTCCACCCTCCGGAGCGGATAATCATGATAAAGGCGTGAAGTTAAATCGGCCACGTCCAGGCCCCTCCCTACCAGATCGGCTGCCATCCTGTGAGTGCGACCGGAAGTGTTGGAATACTGAAAGGATCCCGTATCGGTTGAAAGAGCGACATAGAGGGCATCTCTGGCCACGGCCGGAAGAGGCCAATGCAGTTCCTCGATGATACTATGGAGGATTTCTCCGGTAGCTGCTGCTCTTTCATCTAACAGCCAGTAGTCACCGTATTTTTCGTTCGAAATGTGGTGATCTATGTTCACCCAGACCTCCACCCCTTCAACTACATTGAGGCACTTGGCTCCAAGCCGTTCCCTGTTTGCAGTATCAAGTGTGATGACAACCTCCGCATCAACCGCGCCGGAGGGACATTGAATTCCCTCACTGCCTCTCATGAAACGAAGGTTATCGGGAACAGGATCCTCATTCAAACCTACTGCTTTTTTGCCCAGTTCCTCCAGAACAGCCTTGAGGGCAACCACCGAACCAATCGCATCTCCATCGGGACGCGCGTGACTCAACAGCACGAATGATTCGTAACTTTGAACAATCTCAGAGAGATGAGATGCTGTGATCGGTTGACCCATGGACGGTTAGAACGTGCGAAGGGAAGGCGGCGGATTGTCTACGCCGCATGCAGGATCGCAAGCAAAACTGGGATTCCCGCCACCCTATTTCAACCCCGGGCCTTTTCCGCTGCTTGAGAGCAGTCAACCGGGACATCACACCATCCCATGGACAATTTACCGTGGATTCATAATGCCCTGATTGAGGTAAGACCTCAAACCCACCGCCTGCCGCGTCAACGGCCGACCCGCGCGGCACCTGAACTCGCCAAAAGGAACTTATCCTTTTAAGGTCTCACCATCATCCTCCTCCTCGGGCGGCGCCACCGGCAACTCAGCTACCTCATCGAGAAGATTAACGATATCCACCCCCCGGACAACCGAGTCGTCTCCCACAAACCTGAGCACGGGCGTATTTTTCAACACAACTCTCTTCATGACTCGGCCTTGGATAGAACCTCTCTCGCCGTTGAGACGATGAATTACCTTTTCCTCATGACCTCCAAGAACTCCGATGTAGACCCGCGCATCCTTCAGATCCTGCGAAACCTCGACCGCATTCACTGTAACAAGCGATCCCTTCCATTCAAAATCCCGCTGCAGCACGCTACTGATCTCACGCTTCAGTAACTCGTTGACCCTGTCCAGACGTCTCGACATGAAAATGGGTGCACTCGTTTGACTAAAAGCGGACAGAAGGATCAGCTACAGGGTCTGGTCAATCTTCTCGAGTTCATAGCACTCAATCACATCACCCTCCTCATACTCGTCAAAATCTCCCAGCCGGATTCCACATTCGATTCCCTGTTTCACCTCCTCCACGTCGTCATGAATACGCCGTAACGTGGACATCTTACCATCAAAGACGGGAGTGCCATCCCGCATCACGCGGGCATGCGCTGTCCGGGTGACTTTCCCATCTGAGACGAGACATCCTGCTGCTCGTCCCCGCTTCACCTTGAAGACCTGTTTTACTTCGGCGTGGCCCAGAACCTTTTCTCGGAGCTCCGGCTCCAGCATGCCGAGCATGGCATCCTTAACCTGATCGATGAGCTCATATACGATTGAGTAGAGCTTAACCTGAACTCCTTCCCTCTTCGCCGCTTTGACGGCATTACTCTCAACCTTGACGTTGAATCCGAGAACCACAGCGTCGGCACTACTCGCCAGAAGGATATCGGACTCACTGATCGATCCTGCTGCTGCATGGATGAAATTCACCTCCACCTTAGCGGACTCCACGTCCCCGATGGCTCCCTTGATCGCTCCAACTGATCCCTGGACATCACACTTGAGGATAATCTTGAGCTCTGCTTTCTGCCCACCTTCCACAAGCGCCAGCATATCCTCCATGCGGCTCTTCTTGGGTCGCTCAAGCCGACTTTGTCTGAGCTCCAGCTGGCGTTCGTCACTAAGCTTTTTCGAGGCCCTCTCATTCTCCATCGCAACGAGCTCGTCGCCCACATTAGGCAGTTCCGCAAACCCAAGGACCTCAACCGGTGTCGCCGGGCCCGCCTCCCGCACCTGCTCGCCCCGATCGTCCAGAAGGGATTTTACCTTGCCGGCATAGGGACCACAAATGAAAGGCGTCCCAACTTTCAGGGTGCCAGCTTCTACCACCACGGTGGCAGTTGGTCCTTTGCCCGGCTGGATCTTGGCTTCAATAACCGCAGCCCGAGCATTCGCCTCCGGGTTGGCCTTGAGTTCAAGCACCTCCGCCTGCAGC
Organism: uncultured Roseibacillus sp.; assembly: GCA_963989605.1. GTDB lineage: Bacteria > Verrucomicrobiota > Verrucomicrobiia > Verrucomicrobiales > Akkermansiaceae > Roseibacillus_B. The sequence goes on from CAXEFH010000336.1 coordinate 3,279, forward strand.
GCCATCAGCTCGGCCAACTCATCCATCCCCTGTCCAGTTATTGCCGACACTTCAACAGTCTCGGTCTTTCCACCAAGGTCGGTGGACATCAGGTCATGTTCCACGAGCTGGGTCCTAACCCTGTCTCTTATACACATCTCCGAGCCCACGAGACAGGCAGAAATGTCGTGTGGCCGGTTGGGCGGGGAAAAAAAATGGGGGGGGGGGGGGGGGGGGG
>CAXEFH010000337.1:0-3487 GCA_963989605.1 uncultured Roseibacillus sp.
TTTTTCAAGCAGACGACGGCATACGAGATTTCTGCCTGTCTCGTGGGCTCGGAGATGTGTATAAGAGACAGGGTTTTCAGTGCCATCCTCGGGGCAATTCCCTTTCTGCTGGGAGATCCCAAACTAACGCCTACAGCTGCGCTCTTTGAGTCAGTATCCGGGTTTACGACAACAGGAGCGACGGTGATACCGGATCTTACTGAGTGGCCCCGGGCGATCCTTCTCTGGCGTTCCGTCATGCAGTGGTTGGGCGGGTTGGGGATCCTCGTTCTTTTCGTGGCCCTTCTTTCCGGAAGTGGCGGCGCCAAGTTTCTGTTTCGGAATGAGTCGTCGTTCCAACCGGAGCAGGCGACTAACGAAAAGATCCATGACACCGCGCTCAATTTTTTGATCGTCTACGTATTCCTTACCGGAGTTTGCCTGCTGGGCCTGAAAGGGCTTGGACTCAGTTGGTTCGATGCTGTAACCCACTCCTTTACCACTGTGGCAACAGGAGGATTCAGTCCTCACAACGAGAGCATCGCCTACTTTTCCAGTTTCGCGAACGGACTGCTGATTGAGATCTGGATTGAGATCTTCATGCTGCTCGGGAGTACGAGCTTTTTGATTTATGTGGTGATTAAGTCCAGAAGGTGGAGGGAGTTGCGTTACCTTGAAGAGGTTCGGTGGTATTTCCTGCTCGTGCTGATCGGGATTCTGGCGGTCTGGGCTGTGGGTGCCATAGGGGGAGAAATGGGGGCCGGTGAGGCTCTGCGAGGAGCCTCCTTTACTATCATATCAATTGCTTCCACAACGGGATACGTAACGGCGAACTATGAACAATGGCCGGTTGCAACCTATTTTATTATTCTCGCCCTCATGCTGGTTGGTGGATGTGCCGGGTCCACTTCGGGAGGGCTGAAGGTCAGCCGTCTGATTCTTCTTATCCGCGCTGCCTGGCAGGAAGTGGTAAGGGCGTTTCGCCCCAATCAGATCATGGGGATGAAGGTAAATGGAAACCAGATCGACGATGTGGCACGGGCCCAGACTGTTCTTTTTATCGCAATCTTCAGCCTGATGTCTCTGGTGTCAATGGTGGTGGTAGCGGTGATTGAGACATCTCAGGGGATTGACTTCGGGACCACGGTGTCAGCAGTGCTTGCAACTTTCGGGAATATTGGGCCGGGCTACGGTGATGTTGGTCCCACCGATAACTACGGGCAATTCCAGCCATCCACGCAGTTGTTTCTCTCCCTCCTGATGATCATGGGTCGACTGGAACTGTACGCGATCCTCGTGTTCTTTGTTCCGGCTGTCTGGAAAAAGTACTAGGCGGTCAGGTCGCTCCCGGATGCCAAGGCTCCTGTCCGTGAGCGGGATTTCCTCATGGATGGAGAGTGAGTCTGTGTGGGTCGTAGTGATCCCTCGGGTCAAATAACCAACCCGGATCTGTTGAGAGGAGCTCATAGTTCTTCAGCTGGAATTCTGGAAGAAACTGATTGCTGTTTGGTTCGTAGACGGTTTCTCCGGTATACACTCCCCAGATGCGATACTCATAATTGTGATCATACGCATGGCGGGCGTCGCGCGGGCCATCATGGGGCAGATTATCGGGAGCTCTCATGAGCCCCTGATTGAAGACGACAAGCTTGGCTCGGGCCCATGGCTCGCCGGGCTTCCGGATATAACCCCACCACCAGGTCCTGTTAACGTGATACCGCCGCCCAATGTAGAAATCCCCTTTTGTCTCCGAATTGATAGCCTCCCTGCGTTGCTCGCTTGAGGGGCCATCCATGTTTGGCGGCCCGTATTCCGGGCGAAAGGTTCCGCAGGAATTCAGACAGAACCCTACGATGCCAATGCTTATGGAACGGCGCAAGCGCATGCGGCAGAATGTCCCGTTGGTTATCTCGCAGGTCAAGAGGGATCCGGTCATCAACTGGGAAAATCCTTGCGTGCCCTGCAGTTCGGAGTTACGCGCCGCCCTACTCGGGAGAGCTTATCACCTCGTCGTCATGAATCTTGTATCGCTTCTTTCGGAGAGCCGTGTCCTCCCCGATATGACCGCGGCTACCCTTGCTGATGCCTTGGAAGAGATGGTTGCCCACCTCGTTGGGGCGGGTGATCTTGCCGAGGAATCACATCGGCCGATCGTGGAGGCTCTTGCCGCAAGGGAGGAACGAGTGAGCACTGGAATTGGTCATGGGGTGGCAATTCCCCATTGTTATTCGGGAAGTTTGCGTGATCCAGTGGCTCTGCTCGGGAGGTCCCGGAGGGGAATTGATTTCGACGCTTGTGATGATGCACCGGTACACTTTGTCATTCTGCTTATCGTTCCAGAAAATCAGCCTAATTCACATCTGCAGACTCTTGCCTTAATTGCACGTTTGTTCTCTCAGCACGCGGTTCGGGAGAAAATGACAGCAGCGACCAGTGAGAGCGTTTTGCTCGAAGTGCTGAAGGAATGTGAGCTGGAACTTGATTGAATTCTGATGGCCGTCCAGATGAGTAAAATGGTATTCTTCCGGTGTTACAGCAAAGTTCGATTCAGAGCGGCGGTGAACATAGCGAAATTCAGATGACACTTCTAAGGGTTCTTCAAGAGCGGCTGCGAGCTGCATGTATGGCATGCGATCTTGATGAGGGGGATGCTGAAAGGGCTGGGCTGAGTCAGGCTGCAGATTTGCGTTTTGGGGACTATCAGTCGAATGCTGCAATGGTGCTCGCCAAGAGAGCGAAACGCAGTCCCCGGGATCTTGCCGTAGCGCTCAAGGATTCAATCGAGGTTGGTGATATTGGAGAGGTGGAGATTGCAGGGCCGGGGTTTCTTAATTTTCGTGTAAATGCCTCGACCTATGCGAAATGTCTCAGTGGACTTCTGGAAGATCCGCGTCTGGGTGTCGAGCTGGCAGAGAGTCCGCGTCGGATCGTCATTGACTTTAGTGCGCCTAATGTGGCCAAGCCAATGCATGTCGGGCATCTCCGCTCCACTTTCATAGGGGACAGTCTGGCGCGTATTGGTCGTTTTGTAGGGCACGATGTGATCAGTGATAACCACATCGGAGACTGGGGCACGCAGTTCGGGATGGTGATATGGGCATGGAAGCGTTCGCTTGACCGGAGTGCGCTGGAAAATAAGCCGCTTGAAGAGCTTCTCAGACTTTATCGTGCTGCGAGCGAATCATGTGCGGAGGATAGTAGGGTAAGGGAGGAATGTCGACAGGAGCTGGTTTCTCTCCAGAGAGGTGACGAGGAAAACCTCACGATCTGGCAGGAGTGTGTGGATCTTTCCCGCCGGGGGCTTGAGGTGATCTACAATCGACTGGGGGTATCTTTTGATTATTGGCTGGGAGAGAGCTCCTACAACGAGCGTCTGGCGAACGTGGTTGATGACCTGCTGATGTCCGGATTAGCACGAGAGAGTGACGGGGCGGTACTGTCTCTTATACACATCTCCGAGCCCACGAGACAGGCAGAAATCTCGTATGCCGTCTTCTGCTTGAAAAAA
>CAXEFH010000338.1:0-3487 GCA_963989605.1 uncultured Roseibacillus sp.
GTCCTCGTGGGCTCTTCCCTCGCCTTGTCGAATCTCGCTCTAAACCCGTCGATCCAGGCTATTCCATCCTCCGGGGGATTCTTTAACCTCGATATTGAATCGAGAGGATCCTGGAATTGGCGCAGAGAATCAGAGGAGCAAAATTGGCTCACATCCGGAGAGGCGGTAAACCAGACCGGATCGCAGACCTTCTCATATTCAGTCGGGATCAACACCTCCCAGCTACCCCGGAGACTTAATCTCATTTTTGACGACGGGGACACATCCGCGGTATACACGGTCATTCAGGAGGGAGTTGAGGACACGGAGGGAGACAGCGCTGAAACGGCCTCCCTGCTTGAAATTGGCTTACCCGTGATGACTGGCATCGGCTACCCCGGCGACACGGATTTCTTCAGACTGGCAATAGAAGATGAAAGCTTAGTCGCTTTACGCTCTGCCGGATCGTTGGATACCGTCGGGATCCTCCGGGATTCAACCGGATCAGTCCTAGCTCAGAACAATAATAGCGACGGAGGAACAAATTCAAACTTCGCAATATCCTACACGCTCAAACCCGGCATCTACTATTTGCAAGTAAGACACAACACGAGGGCCGGAACCGGACCATATACCCTGATCAGCACACAGTTACCCGTTCCAGAAATCTCCCTGCGATCCTATAATGACGCGGAGGAGCAAACCGTTGTAGAAATTTCGTTTACGGGCCATAAAGGCTATTCTTACAGGGTTGAGAGTTCCACCGATCTCGTGGATTGGACTCCAATTGAACGCGGAATTCGCTCCGAGGGAGAAGCGATTCTACGGAGTTATGCTCTTACTCCGGCAAGCTCCCAGAAGCTTTTCCTGAGGGTCAGCATGGAAGGCGCTCCCGGCTCGTTAGAGAATCCGATTAATCTGGGAGTGATCGGATCAGAGAGAAAGACAATCTCTGTGGATACCTTTTTGACAACCTTCGATACAGAGCTGGGCCTCTTCAACTCAGATGGGGATCTCCTCGATTCAAATGATGATACGGCCAATCCACTGACAGGATCAAACACGCAAAGCCAGATTCAACTCCCCCTTCCAGTCGCCGGAACCTATTACCTTGCAGCCGCGCAGTATAACACCACCTTCGCTGATGGGTTTTCGGTCTCCGGAGGGCCATCTGGAGGGGTCATCCTGCTGAATTATAACGGTGGCAACTCTACCGGGGGCCTTATTGGCACGAACGGTCACCTGTGGTTCTCGCTGGAGATTTCTCCTTAGGAAGCCAACCAGAATCGATTATATGATTTTAACCTCGAGTCGCTCTCCTGAAAAAAGCTACCTCTCGGATTATGAAATCTAAGAGCGCCCTTCGGGAGTATTGGAGAACACCTCTCGGCAGCATCGCGACCATTCTCTACGCGATCTCTCTTGTTTCATGGGGGGAGCAGACAAGACCTCCGAAGGAGGATCCGCTTCCTTTGCTTCGTGCCCACGCCCACAACGATTACCTTCATAAACGCCCACTTCTTGATGCTCTCGACCGGGGATTCTGTAGTGTCGAGGTAGATATTTTTCTTCGTGGCCAGAAGTTTCATGTCGCCCACACGCGCTTCGGAATTCGGAAGGGTCGCACCTTGGAGGAGATGTACTTGAAGCCCCTTGCCGCTCAAGTAGAAAGAAACAAGGGCGTTGTCGTCTCGGGTCAGGAACGATTTATTCTTCTTATTGATATCAAGGCCGATGGGGATGAGGCGTATCCCATTCTGGACCGTCTTCTCACCCGTTACGGCTCCATGTTTACCGCCGTCCTGCATGGAAAACATCGCCCGGGCCCTGTCACCGCCATTCTGAGTGGAGCCCGACCGCGGACCCTTGTTGAAAAAGATCCCACCCGCTATTGTTCCCTCGACGGAAGACCCGCTGACCTCGGTGGTAAGGCTGCTCCTGATCTTATTCCCCTGATCAGCGATAAATGGTCCAATCACTTTAAATGGAGGGGCCGCGGATCGTTTCCACCGGATGAGAGGCGACGTCTTTCTGACTTTGTGAAACGTAGTAAGCACGATGGCCGAATCCTTCGTTTCTGGGCTGTTCCCGACCGGATCGAAGCATGGAAGGTTCTCCATGAAAGTGGCGTCGACCTCATCAACACCGACAAACTACAAGAACTTTCCCTCTTTCTTCGCTCCCAGCAATAATTGCCCGGACGAGGTCAGCGGCGCAAAACCTTACCCGCAACCCGGCGGCCTACTTCCTTGGCGATCTTGCGCTCCATGTCTCTTCCCATCAGGATCTCGATCGCTCCCGGAACAGCCTGCCTGTAGGCAAGAGACTTACACGCCAGGGCTACTGCTTCACTTTCCCTGAGTCGTGGGAAAACCCGGGATTCATCAATGATGGTTGCCATCATTCTTGCTCCCTGAACTTCAACTTGCAGGGAAAGCAATGAGAACAGACTTCCAGCTCCCAGTGCGGCAGCAGCGAACACCAAGCCAAGGCCCGGCGGAATCTTCGCCACCACGACAGCGAATACCAGAACCACCAGACTGAAGACCGGGAAAGCAAAGCTGAACTTCACAGCCCATTGGCGCCACTTGAGAAGGTCGGGATTGCTGGTCGCGATCAGCGCATGCCCACAGAGGAGAGCCACCTCTCCCAGAGCCACAACGTTGGAGGACTCAGCGAGGCGCTTGGTGATCACCATCCTTACCGGCTTGCCGATCTTGACCTCTGCCCGACGTTTTTCCTCGATCTGAACCTTGTCGCTGATCCCAGCCTTGGAGAGAAGTATTTCGGCCAACTCTCGACCAGTCCGGGATGTCTCCGCATCTCCTGCAGAGCGCACCCCACGGTCACAGAATAGCTTTCTGATCACCACCGATAGAATGATCGGAACAAGGGAGACGAGCAGAATCAACTTCGACACGGCTTTACCCTACCTCATTGGCAGTCGATCCGACACCAAATAGATACCCCTGACCTCTCGCAACTACCTCCACTCATGCCTCGGGTAGCGCCCAGCGAGGTCCTTTTTCATCTGGGGGTAGCCGCTCACCCAGAAACTTTCCAAGTCCTGAGTAACCTGCCATGGGCGCTGGTTTGGCGCAAGGATCTGCACCTGAATCTGTTGGCCGGAGATCTCCGGCGTCTCCCTCACGCCGTAAAGCTGCTGAACCTTGAGGGCAATCGAGGGAGCCTTCTCCCCCTCATATGCAACTTTTGCGACAACTCCATTACTCAACTCAACACGTTCGGGAGCATGACTCTCAAGAGCGGAGGACTGCGGGGCAGAAAGCCAGTCCATCAGGACCGGCCAGACATCGCGGTCCTTGATGTCTCGATAGGAACGAGCCTTTCTGCACACCTGCGTAACAATCAACTTTTTCTCGTCCTCACCTATGGCGCTGATTCCCATTTCCGGCACTGAACGAGCAACAAAGGCCACCCGTGCCAGCCAGCGCTCAACCTTGGCGTCCCAGCGCTTCAGCTTGAGAGAAGCTGACAAAACATGATA
>CAXEFH010000339.1:0-3470 GCA_963989605.1 uncultured Roseibacillus sp.
CCACCGAGGAACGCAACGCGCTCGTCGAAATCCGAGCGGGTGCTGGCGGCGATGAGGCCTCGCTTTTCGCAGGGGAGGTCATGCGAATGTATGAACGTTACGCCGATAGCTGCAACTGGAAGTGTGAGCACTTGGAAAGCAGCCCGTCAGAGGTTGGAGGCTTCAAGGAGGTCGTCCTGAAATTGAGCGGCGAAGAAGTATTCCGTAGAATGAAGTACGAGAGCGGAGTTCACCGTGTTCAACGCGTGCCTGCGACAGAGACCCAAGGCCGCATTCATACCTCCACCGTTACAGTTGCCGTCATGCCGGAGGCTCAGGAAGTCGACATTGAACTGAAACCCGACGAACTCCACATTCAGGCCACCCGGTCCGGAGGGCCCGGCGGCCAGCATGTCAACACCACTGACTCTGCAGTCCAGGTCACCCACCTCCCATCGGGAATCCAAGTCAAATGCCAGGACGGCAGAAGCCAGGGACAGAATAAGGAAAAGGCCCTCGAGATTCTGCGCTCAAAGCTTTTTGAAGCCAAGCAACACGAGGAGCAGGAGAAATACTCCGCCCAGCGACGTGCCCTCATCGGCTCCGGTGACCGTTCAGAGAAAATCCGGACTTATAACTTTCCGCAATCACGAGTAACAGACCACCGCATTAATCACACCTCTCATAATCTAGAGGGTATTCTCACCGGTGAGGTTCAGGAATTCACCGAGGAATTGCAGAAAACTGAAATGGCTCAGCGCCTGGCGGAATCTGGCTTGAAATCGGATTGAAGGTGGCTCCAGGCCCTGCTCGATGAAGACTGTCCTCGAATGCCTCGAACGTGGATCCTCATACTTGAGGGAGAAGGGAGTAGAAAACTCGAGACGTAATATGGAATGGCTCCTAGCCCACCAGCTGGAGTGTGGCCGGATTGATCTTTACGCCTCCTTCGACCGCCCCATGAGCGAGCATGAGCTCGTTCCTCTCCGACAACTACTGAAACGGCGCGGCAATGGTGAACCTCTCCAGCATCTCCTTGGAACCGTGGAGTTCTCAGGACGGGAATTCCTGTGTGACAAACGCGCTCTCATTCCGAGGCCGGAAACTGAGGAAATGGTTGAGGCCGTACTGATGCTAGAATTAAATGATCGTGTCCATCTGATTGATGTCGGCACTGGGAGCGGAGCCCTCGGGATCAGTGTCTCTCTCTCTCTCGGAGAACGCTGTGCTGGCACTCTTCTGACTGATATCTCTGCGGACGCGCTCGACCTTGCAAACGAAAATGCAGAAAAACACGGTTTGGAAGCTACCTGCCTGGAAAGTGATCTGTTTGAGCAGGTCAAGGGCTCCTACGACCTCATTCTTGCCAATCTTCCCTATGTGCCTGAAACCGACAGAAACACCCTTTCACGAGAGGTCGCCCACGACCCCGAAACAGCACTCTTCGCCGGCTCCAAGGGGCTCGATATCCTGAGAAGGTTCACTCCTCAAGTCGCGAACTACATGACTCCAAAAGCCTGCCTCGCTCTTGAAATTGGACCCCTGCAGGGTCCTGAGGTCACTGCCATGCTTCTGTCGGCAGGCCTGGCCTCGGTTCGTGTGGAGCAGGACCTTTCCGGAAATCCGCGGTTTGTCTTTGCTCAGGCTCCCTGACGGGCCAAAGATCCCTTCTCTTCCAATGGATAAACTTCTCGTCCACGGCAACGGCCCCTTGAAGGGCTCAATCAACATTTCGGGATCAAAGAACGCCTCTCTCCCGATTCTTGCGGCGACCCTCCTATCGGACCAGCCGTCAATTATCCGGAGGGTCCCTGATGTATCGGATACGAACTACATGCTTCAAATCCTACGCGCGCTCGGCGCGGAAGTGGAGCGCTCGAGTGGAACAGTTCGATCGGCTCCCTCGGAAATATCCCCAGAGGCTCCTTATGACCTTGTAAGGAAAATGCGGGCCTCGATATGTGTAATGGGACCCTTGCTCACGCGGGTGGGACGCGCCAAAATTTCTCTACCCGGAGGATGCGTGATCGGTGACCGCCCGGTTGATCTCCATATAAAGGCCATGCAAGGACTCGGCGCTAAAGTCGACATGGAGGCCGGGGACATTGTCTTAAGCGCCCCGGAAGGACTTGTAGGCGGTGAGATCGACATGAGAGGAAAGCACGGACCTACCGTCCTCGGGACTGACAATCTCATGATGGCAGCTGTACTGGCCCGGGGCACGACCGTTATCGACTCAGCCGCCAGCGAACCAGAGGTAGTGGACCTTGCTAATTTTCTGGTCAAGATGGGAGCTCGTATCTCTGGCGCAGGAACACGTCGCGTCGTGATCGAGGGTGTGGACTCGCTGAATGGCGTAGAGCATACCATCATCCCCGACCGTATTGAAGCCGGGACATTCATGGTGGCCGGTGCGATGGCAGGTCAGGGCGTTACTCTGAAAAGGGTAAGGGCCGACCATCTCGCCGCCGCGACAAGCACTCTTCAGGAAGCTGGTCACATCGTTCAATTCAATTCCGATGGCAATGAGGTGCACATATCTCCCGGCGAAACCCCGCGAGGGTGCGACATCTCCACCGGCCCTTTTCCGGGCTTTCCGACGGACATGCAGGCACAATTCACTGCCATGTTTGCAACAACGCCCGGGCTATCCGTCGTAGAGGACACCATCTTCCCGCAGCGCTTCATGCACTGCTCAGAGATGAAGCGAATGGGAGCTGATATCAAGGTGGATAACGGCCGCGCACTCATTCGGGGAGTCAGCTCCCTCAGCGCCGCCCCGGTCATGGCCTCAGACCTGCGTGCCTCAGCGGCGCTGGTTCTTGCCGCCCTCCGCGCCCATGGCACTACCGAGATCAACCGACTCTACCATATCGATCGTGGATACGAGAACATCGACGAAAAAATCCTGCAACTAGGGGGGAACGTCGAACGTGTTCCCGATTAACATCCCCGGGTTCCATATTGGAGCCCTCCTGCTGATATGGTAGAGTTTCCAATTATGAGCTCCGCCACCATCTCTACCCTGTTCTGTATTCCGCTACTTTGCTTCACTCCGACAGTTTTGGCCACACCCGCAGTCGCCACCCTCACGGCGGTTAACGAGCCAGATTTCAATACGATCACCCTTGAGTTCGAACCCCCAGCACTTCCGACAGGTCGCGATATCTCGAGGCTGTCCGGATCTATCGAAGTCCTTCTTGAGATTGATCCTGTCACCGACAGGGTCTCTGAGCTGTCGATTATCGATGGAAACATCCAAGGAACCGCAGTCGAAATGTCAGGCAGTACTTTTATCCTCGGAAGCTATGACTTGGAAAGCTCGGCACTCGACTCCACCCTCGCCACACCCGACCCTCCCGGGATCGTTGATCCGCTCACCGGAGAATTCGACTCTTCCCAACACAGCTTCACCGTAGATCTGTCTCTTATACACATCTCCGAGCCCACGAGACAGGCAGAAATCTCGTATGCCGTCTTCTGCTTGAAAA
>CAXEFH010000340.1:0-3444 GCA_963989605.1 uncultured Roseibacillus sp.
CGAGATCTACACCTCTCTATTCGTCGGCAGCGTCAGATGTGTATAAGAGACAGAGATTACCGGATCCGGGCGGCAGCTACTCATCTGGTCCGCTTTCAGGAGGATCAGCTGCGAAATACCCGCGATCTGTTGCGGAGAATGGCTGGAGACTCGCACCCGAGAGTTCGGACCGAGGTAGTTCACGTCGTTTCCCATCTGCAACAGAAAGACCAGTCTTATGCGGCTCTCCTCGGGCAGGTCGATATTTCGGGGAGCAAGGAGCTCCAGACCATTCTGGCGGACGCCAGCCATGGTGTCAGCTCCGGCATGGGACCAGAAATTCCCGTACTGAAAAAACCTGAGGAGGGAAAATTAATGCACTGGCTTCTCAAGGAAGAGGGGCAGGAGGAACGCTATTTTTCCCATGGTGGAAAGGGGGGCTCGTTCGGAACAATGCGCAGCTATGTGGAAGCCCGGGAAAAGTGCAGAGCGGTCCTGTCGATCAGGCACAGCTACGTGAAGGTCCTTCTGAACGGGAGTCCGGTGATTTCCTCTGCCAATTGGTGGAGCTCGGACTGGAACGTGCAGGTTGAATTGCGAAAGGGACTCAACCAGATTGAGGTGCGATATGTCAGGGGCAGGGGGGCGCGGGGATACGCACCGGTCTATCTCTACGATCCTATTGGAACGGGACTGCAGGGGCTTTCCATGCCAGGAACAGAAGCCGGACTCCGGAGACTGGCTACCCGGTATGACCTGAATCACGGAGTGAAGGGTTCAGTAATCAGGGTCAGTGCGGTACCGAATCAGCTGGCCTTTTTCCCGAGGGAGATTCGTCTCAGCGCGGGGGCTTCGGTACGGATCTCTTTCCAGAACCCGGATCTGCAGATCCATAACCTGGTGATCATCAGGCCAGATTCGGAAGAAGAGGTCGGTCTGCTTGCGGATCAGATGGCTCAGGATCCGGACGCAGCGCAGAGGGCCTATGTCCCGGACTCCGACAAGGTCATCTGGGCGACTCCCCTCGTGAATGGGAAGGGTCAGGTCGAGCAGGAATTCATGGTTCCGGAGGAATCGGGTCGCTACCCGTTCATCTGCACCTTCCCGGGGCACTGGAGAGTGATGAAAGGAGTGCTCATCGTTGAGTGAGAAAGTCGTCTGGCGACCCCGGGAGGAAACATTCTTCTAGTCTTCCGGTGAAGCGTTGGTAGGGAGAAATCCCTCCCGGGTGGAGAGATGCTCCGTGAGGGCGAGGGCCCAGTCTGGCCAGGATTCCCCGTGGTCCTCCCCGAGGCAGACCCGGAGCTCAGAGAGGGCCGTCGTGCGGAGTCCTGTTGTTCCGGTATCCCTGTGCGCCAGCTCAATCAGGATGGGTAGTCGGATAAAGGACGGTCGGAGTTCAACCGTATCATAGATTGCAGTCAGGAGAATATCGGGGTCATGCTGGTCCCGTTTTTCGAGGAGTGCTTCAACCCCAAGGGCCAGTTCTTCATCAGGAAGCTCATGAAGGTTCTCCACGGTTTTTCTGAAGAGGGCTTCCCGCGATGCCGGGGCAGAAGTAGGGACTGGGACGGGAGGCTTCCCGGAGCCCATCCTGCGTTCAGCCTTTTTCTGGGTTCCAGAAGACTCAGGGTCCGGTTCGTCCCGACCACATGCTGAGATCAGGAGACCTATCAGGAGGAGCAATGACCAACGGTGATTCATCTTGTAATGAACTGCCCCGGATGCCCGGGGCAGTTTGAATTCATTGACCGGGCATTACACTTTGGCAGCCTCTTCCCCCGTGGTCTCCTCATCGGGGACTTCGTCGACTGCGGAGTCTTCCCCGGCCCCCTTTGGGGCTCCGTCATCGGAGGGCGTATCGATATCTTCTCCGGTGGCGGCTTCACCTTCATCCTCGCCGGGGGATTCATCATCAGATTCCTCGGGGAGGAGCACCCCGTGGATGAGATGGATCAGTCCATTATCGGCCTCGATATTGGTTGCAAGGACGCGGATGCCGTTCACCCGGATAATCCGGTAAGGACTGCGCCACCACCAGAACCGTATCCTGCGGGACGTGAACTCCAGTTCGGTTCCGAGCAATGTTGTTGCCGTGCCCTCCGCAAGGAGGTCGCCCGCGGTAAGGTTCCCAGGTACGGCGTGGTTCAACAGGATGTTTCGAAGGGTTCCCTCGGGTGTCTCTAGCAGGGTCTCAAGGGTGCCTTCCGGCAGGGCGTCGAAAGCCTGATCGACAGGGGCGAAGACCGTCAGTTCGCCCTCGGGGTCGGCAAGTGCTGATGCCAGACCTGCAGCCTCGAGAGCGGCAAGAAGGGTGCTGAGGTAGGGCTTGCTGGCCACCAAATCGGCCAAGGTGAACGATTCCCGTGTAATTACGCTCCCGACAATATGGAGAACCCCATTGCGGGCCCTGAGATCAGTTTCGACCACAGGAGAACCGTTTATTGTGACTTCTCCGTCGGAAATACGCACCGTAAGCCGGTCGCCGGAGAGACTCTCGAGCACCTGTCCATCGCTGAGTCGATCAGCTTCGAGGCGACCGGAGACAACATGGAGGCTCAGGACGTCCGCCAGAGCGCCAGAGGGGTCAGCAAGAAGTGCATCGAGGGCTCCCTCCGGAAGTGCAGAGAAGGCCTCGTTATCCGGTGCGAAGATCGTGAAGGATGGCCACCTGCTGGTGCTGTCAAAGGTCGGGACGAGCTCTGCTGCGGTCAGGGCAGCAACCAACGTCGAGAGATTCTCCCGGGATTCTGCGACATCGACCAGAGACTGGGGTGCAGGAGGTAGAAGGACTCCTCCAACAATGTGAACGATTCCATTGCTTGCCGGAACGTCGACCGCCTGAAGCGGTTCACCTGCGATACTGTAGCCGGCTGGGGCGCTTGCATCCTCCTGGACGGGAAGAGTCAGGCCCAGCGCACTCCTCGCGGATCCTTCCTGAACCAGGAAACTACTGTCCTGAGAGCCTCTAAGAATATGGTTCTTCAGGATCTTGCGAAGAAGTCTGGGATCACTCTGAACGGATTCCAGCGTTTCTTCTCCCAAGGCTTCGAAGGCTGCATTGGTGGGAGCAAAAACAGTCAGGTCATAGTGTTCGCTGTCGAGAGCACGGCTGAGGCCAGCCTGCTCGACGAGCGAGGTGAGAATTGAAAAGTCCGGGTTTCCGGTCGCGATCTCAAGAATACTGGGAACTCGTTGATACCCCGGGTCCAGAACTTCATTGAGCGCGTGGATGATCCCATTGTCTACCCGGAGGTTTGCTCGTGTGATGACGGCTTCATCAATTTTGACAGTACGATACCAGCCCCAGAAAAAACTCCGGACCTCGACATCTACACCATTGTCGGGAAGAAGAGTATCGAGGGTTCTCGTCTCAAAATTCCGGAACGAGATTCGCTCTGGAATGACGTGGTATGTGAGGACGTTCGAGAGCGCATCCCTGTACGCGAGGAGAGCTGCGAGGTC
>CAXEFH010000341.1:0-3407 GCA_963989605.1 uncultured Roseibacillus sp.
TAGTAGGGTTCGCGGATCCCGCCCTCCCACTGGCGTCCCTTGCCGCCACGGTAGGGGAGGTTGCAGGTAGCGAAGGCATCACCGGAGGAGACGCCTCCGTTGTCAGAGGTGAAGATCACGATGGTCTGGTCTGCAACACCTGCTTCATCGAGGGCCTTGAGGACGATGCCGACCGCGTCGTCCATGGTCTCCATCATGCCGGCATAGATGGGACAGTCCTGTACCTGACGTACCGGCAACGTGCGGTCGATGAGAAAGCGGTCATCCTGGTGGGGAGATTTTCCGGCCTTATCCCGGTATTTTTTCCAGAGGTCCGGCGTGGTCTGGATCGGGCCATGGACCGAGTAGAAGGAGAGAAAGGCAAAGAACGGGGTGTCGGCCTTTCCCTTGATGAAGGTAGCGGTGTCATTAGCGAGGCGCAGCGGGAGGGACTGGCCCTTCGGTCCATCCGTCATCTTTGGGTTTCGGAAGGGAGAAAAGAATCCTCCGGGGGGGCTCCCCCGATGGTGTCCGCCGATGTTGTGGTCGAAACCGTGGTCTTCCGGTAACGAACCCTCGCCGCCAAGATGCCACTTCCCTGCGAAGAAGGTCCGGTAGCCACCCTTTTTGAGCGCCTCGGCAAGGCTGGTATCTTCATGAGGAAGATGCCGGACGTATTCCGATGGCAGGATCTTGTTGTTACGCTTCCATTCCAGTCCGGTGGCCGCTCCGATCCAGTCGGTGATACCGTGACGGGCGGGGTATTTCCCGGTCATGATGCTGGCGCGGGAGGGAGAGCAGACCTGACAGGTAGCGTAGCCATGAGTGAAGCGCACACCCTCTTTGGCGATACGGTCTATATGGGGCGTTTCGTGGTATGCGCTGCCTTCAATGGAGAGGTCCCTTACCCCGAGGTCATCCGCAAGAATGAAAACGATGTTGGGAGCGTCTGCAAGGGCATGGGCCCATGCGAAACCAAGAAAAAGGAGAGAGCGAAACATGGAGGAAGGCGGCTGAGTTTGATCTGGGGACCAGAGTCTGCGGTCCACAGCGAACAAGCCAATTGCCAAATACTCGGTCTGCTGTTTTTGTTGTGCGGGTGGAAAGACGGAACTCGAGTAATGGAGTCGGGCACAGAGCCTGAAGCGTCAGGCTTGATGGGTGCGATTCATTTGTAGGGCTTTTATTGCTGGCCGTGCCATCTAGTCTGACATATCTACAGGCCACTTATGAAGTATCGTAACCTCGTTGGTATCATGATGATGGCCGGAAGCCTTTGCTTGCAGGCCGGGGAGTGGAAGAGTTGGCGGGGAGATACCCACGGCAGTGGCGTTGCGTCCGAGGCAGAAACAGTTCTTTCGTTCTCGGAAGAGCAAAACCTGCTGTGGAAGGTCCATCTTCCTGGTCCGGGGAACTCAACCCCGATCATTACGAACGACCAGTTGCTGGTGACTTGCGGTATTGAGGGTAATGACGCCGTGGTTGCTTACGACCTTCAGGGAAAGGAGCTGTGGCGAACCAGTTTCGGCAGTGAGACCCCCGGGAAGGGAGACAATAAGCAGAAAGGAACTGGAGCGAATTCCTCGCTTGTGACGGATGGCAGAGGCATCTTTGCCTACTTCAAATCGGGACGAGTGGCCGCCCTGACCATGAAGGGAAAGAAGGTCTGGGAGCTCAACCTGCAGGATCAATACGGAAAGGATACTCTCTGGTGGGATGAGGGAACCTCACCCGTCCTTGCCGGCGGATTTCTCGTGCTCGCAGTGATGCAGACGGAGGGGGGCTCATACATGATCGGACTTCGCAAGACGACTGGTAAGGTCGCCTGGAAGGTGGATCGCAATTTCGATGTCGGAGCGGAGTCCGGGGATTCCTATACTACTCCTCTCGTGATGGAAATCGAAGGGCAGGAGACCTTGGTGACGTGGGGGGCAGATCACCTCACGGGTCATGATCCAGGGAGCGGGAAACTGCTCTGGACTTGTGCGGGATTCAATCCCAAGAAAACCAAGTTCTGGCGTGTGATCGCCTCGCCGGCAGCCGCGAAGGGAATTGTGGCCGTTTCCTACGCCCGGGGTAAAATGACCGGAGGAATCCGGGTTGGAGGCACGGGAGATATTACGAAATCCGCTTGGGCGTGGAAGCGGGAGGGCATTGGTGCGGACTCGGTTTCTCCCGTCGCTGATGAGGACAGTGGAACGTTCATCTTGTTGAATGACTCGGAAAAGCCTCGAGGTCTCGTTTCCTGTCTTGATGCTCGTAGCGGCAAGACGCTCTGGGAGGAGCAACTTCCGAAGGCCGCCCAGAAATTCTATGCTTCGCCCCTGCTTGCCGGGAACAAACTTTACATGGCACGTGTTGACGGGGTGGTCTTTTCCGGAAATGTCGAGGGCAAGGGATTGACGGGTCTCACTGAAAATAAGCTGGATGATAATCTTTACGCCTCTCCTGTTGCGGTCGGTAAGCGTCTTTTTATCCGGGGTCGCCGCAACTTATATTGCTTCGGGGAGTAGACTTCGACCGCATGCTCTATTTCGCTCCCGCTCCATAGCAGGTTTTTCACAGATCCTTTCGTGAGGGCGGTTTTGTGCACGGTATGACGATGAGGATTGGAAGAGGCATTCAATGGGTGATGGTCCCCCTCGCGCTACTTCTTGCTTCCTGCGCGAAAGCGCCGGATTCGGAAAAGCCTGAGGCCCGGGTCCCGGTGAAGCAGTCAGAGGTGGTC
Source organism: uncultured Roseibacillus sp. (assembly GCA_963989605.1). Taxonomy (GTDB): domain Bacteria; phylum Verrucomicrobiota; class Verrucomicrobiia; order Verrucomicrobiales; family Akkermansiaceae; genus Roseibacillus_B. The sequence continues at coordinate 2,708 of CAXEFH010000341.1, forward strand.
CCGCGCGCTGGAGCTTCGGTAGGCGGACGGCCCCGGGAAGTAGTTCGTATCAGTGGAATTCAAGTCGGGGATCTTTTTCAGTTGCTGGGAGAGAACCGCATTCTGCTCGTTGATGTTCGCCCAGGATTTTTTTTCCGGCTGGGGCATATCCCAGGAGCATTCAGCCTGCCTCTGAAAAGCTTTGAATCAGGAATTGGTGTGTTCCGGCGGAATCTCGATGACGCCAGGAGGGCAGGGAAGACAATTGTAATTTACTGCGCGGATGAGAACTGTCCAGACAGCCTCACTACGGCGAGGAAGCTTGCGCGAATGGGATACTCCACATCTGTCTACCGGGGGGGATGGAAAGAGTGGAGGAGTTCGGGTCTTTAGATGATTTCAGGGGAGTCGGCTCTTCAGGCGGTTTCGCGGATATTGAGGCCCGTGGGAACATGAGGTAAGCCCCGGAAATACGAGACCATGCTGGGGCTCTCCGGTTGCCAGACATCCCAGACATTATCACCACCTAGATTTACTTCCCGGTAGCAAGACAGATGGAGGTTTTCAAATCCTCCTGCTCGGATGTGCTTCAGGGCTTCTTCGCGCTGCCAGAGCAGAAACTCAGCGAACAATCGGGGCTATGAATCCAAGGCGATACCCGGGGAATACCTGTCCTCGAGACGGAAAATTTCTGTCTCTTATACACATCTGACGCTGCCGA
>CAXEFH010000342.1:0-3390 GCA_963989605.1 uncultured Roseibacillus sp.
TTTTTTCAAGCAGAAGACGGCATACGAGATTTCTGCCTGTCTCGTGGGCTCGGAGATGTGTATAAGAGACAGTGCATAAACAGGTGATTGGTCAGAACGAGGCCGTCTCCGCAGTTGCGAATGCGGTGAGGCGCTCACGAGCGGGGATTAGTGACCCTGACAGGCCCAACGGTTCATTCCTGTTCTTGGGACCAACCGGTGTCGGCAAGACCGAGTTGTGCAAGACGTTGGCACGGTTTCTTTTTGACACTGAAGACGCATTAGTACGCATCGATATGTCGGAGTTCATGGAGAAACACTCTGTTGCGCGATTGATTGGTGCTCCACCAGGCTATGTTGGTTTTGACCAGGGAGGTCTGCTGACTGATTCTATAGACCAACACCCCCACTGTGTCCTACTTTTAGATGAAATCGAAAAGGCCCATCCTGATGTGATGAACCTCCTTCTGCAGATTCTTGAGGAGGGGATGATTACAGACAGCTTTGGAAGAAAGGTCGATTTCCGTAATACCATCATCATCATGACCTCCAACGTGGGGGCGCAGACAATCAAGCGCCAGACCTCGCTGGGATTTGGGGCCATGAGCGAAGACAATGCGGACTTCGAGGGCATGAAGGAAAAAATCATGGAGGAGGCCAAGAAAGAGTATAAGCCTGAATTCCTGAACCGACTCGACGATCTCGTGGTGTTTAAGATGCTGGAGAAGGAAAGTCTTTCCGCCATCGTCGACTTGGAGATTGGTAAGCTGCTGGTTCGCCTGCGCGAGAAGGAGATAGATCTCGAGTTGAATACCTCAGCACGTGATTTCCTCATAGTGGAGGGTTATGACCCGAATTTCGGGGCGAGGCCCATGAGGAGGGCGGTCGAGCGACATTTAGAAGATCCTCTCGCTGAGGCGCTCCTTAGGTCCGAGTTCAAGGCAGGAGACATGGTCGACGTGAGCCACGAGGAGGGTGCTAAGGAATTGTCCTTTGAGGTGCGCCCCTCGTCCCAAGCTGCCCCGGATGAGGCCGAGGTAACAGGGTAACGAAAATTATCGTTGGGGAACGTCGATGATGCTCCAGCTACCGTGACTCAGTCGTCTTGGTAGCCTCCCCAGGCAGGTCCTCAACATCCATTGATACCATTTCCAGGGGAAGAGTGATTTCAAACCTCGTGGTTTCCCCGGGGATAGACCCTACCTCTATGTTGCCACCGTGTGCCTCGACGGCACGTCGGACGATCGAAAGGCCAAGTCCTGTCCCCTTAATTTCTTTCTGAGAGTGGTGTTTCTCGACGCGATAAAATCGTCGGAAGATGAACGGCAGGTCCGACGAAGGAATGCCGACTCCGTTATCTTCAACCCATATCATAAGGATGGAATCCTCTTCTCTCCATCCGACTGTGACCGCGAGAGGAATTTGAGGGTTTTGCTTCAGGGCATTCTCCACGAGATTAAACAGGATCTGGGTCCAGTAGAACCGGTCTCCAGCCAGACGAACTTCTGGAACCTCCATTTGCAGATTAACCGAGGCGCCCTGCCTGGCTATGACAGATTCAAGACGTTCCACCACGTCCAGAGCGCAGCTCTGGAGCCTGAATGGTTCGATCTTGAGGGTGTTGGCTTCGCCAGACTCAAGACGAGAGATGATGAGCATATCCTCAACGATTCGAGCAATCCTGCGCCCGTGCTTACCCATGATTTTCAGGAATCTCAAGGCTGTCTCTCGGTCCTCCAGAAGGTCGCCCTCGGTCAGGTTTTCCAAATACCCATTGATGATGGCGAGGGGCGTCCGTAACTCATGGGATGCATTGGCCACAAAATCCTTACGAACCTGTTCGGTATGGTACTCGGTTGTTATGTCCCTCAGAAGCACACGCATGGAGCTCTGGGAATAACCAGATGGCAGAGGACCTGCGTCGACGAGCCATGCGCTTTCTCCACTCTGTTCCAGCGCTGTTGCAGAGGTTTCCCGGTCGCTGAGAATTACCTGCGTTATGATGGCCTCATTTTTTGCCAAAGCTTCAAGAACAGGTTTGGTCATTCGGGGCGCCATTCCGCATGCCTCGAGTTTTTGTCCGATACCACCCTGGTCCGAAAGGAACCGTTCAGTGGCGGAGTTGGCATAGGTGATCACCCCTTCCGAATTGAGCAAAAAGCACGCGTCGCTAAGAGTATCAAGGATCGCGTTCTGGGTGACTGCGTCTTGGACGGGAGCTTGTGATAGTTCTTTTTTGGTGTTCGCCTTTTCCAACATAGTCCGGTCTTTCTCTCTTCTAAGTTGTCTCGAAGTGATGACGAGCAGGGTTGACAGAACAAGAGAGAGAACCAGTAGGAGGAGAGTGAGCATCAGGAGACGCGAAGACAGTATCCGACTCCGCGAACTGTTTCCACCAATTCTGCATAATCGCCGAGCTTCTTACGCACCCTCTTCATGTGAGTGTCCAGAGTACGACTATGGACATCTTCACTGTATCCCCAGACGTGGCGGAGAAGGTCTTCACGGCGTTGTGGAGTTCCAGAGCGCTCGGAGAGGTAGAGGAGTAACTTAAATTCGGTCGAGGTGAGGTCGACGGGATTCTTGGAGAGAAAAAACTTCAGGCTGCTCTTATCAAAGGTGAGAGGTCCGCACTTGTAAAGAGAGGGGCCTGGAACGTCGGCCGAACGGCGCAGGACCGACTGTGTCCTGAGGAGTAACTCTTTGGGGCTGAATGGTTTTGTGAGGTAATCGTCTGCGCCTGCCTCCAGCCCTTTAATCCGGTCTTCAGTTTGGGCTCGGGCGGTCAGCATGATCACGGGAGTCTTGCTTGTCCTCGCGTCCCTGCGGAGTTCTTTGAAAACGGCGAAGCCATCCTTTCCAGGAAGCATCAGATCAAGAATGACAAGGTCGGGTTGCTCGGACCACGCCAGCTCAAGGGCACGGATCCCATCGGTTGCAGTCACAGTGATAAACCCGGCACGTTCAAGGTTGAATGATACCAGATCGACGATATCAGGTTCGTCCTCAACAATCAGGATCTTCTGCATCAGCAGCTCTGAACTAACTTCTTTCAACGGCTTCGGCCTCTCTAAATCCGTGGCGGATTTGTCACAGGGGTCATGGAGACCCTCCTCATCAGGTTCCAGAATGTGTCCGGTGCCACTCCCGGTAGACGTCGGGAGAGATTTCAGAGGGTTTGATTTCGCTCCGTCCGCCCCAGAACACATTCGTGTAGGATACGGGTATTCCAGACTGCTCGAGATGCTTGTCGATTGCGGCTTTATGGGAGAGGACCGTGTCTTTTTCAGATCCATGAACGACACCCATGACGTTGACATTGCCGAATTCGGGTCCGCCTTCCCGCCCTGTCTCTTATACACATCTCCGAGCCCACGAGACAGGCAGAAATCTCGTATGCCGTCTTCTGCT
>CAXEFH010000343.1:0-3388 GCA_963989605.1 uncultured Roseibacillus sp.
AGGTCATTCAGGATTACTTCCCCGAAATGTTTGGAGCAATCGGCCTCGTCCTCGTTTCGCTTATCCTCGTAGCTGTTATGGCAGCATCCATGTCCACCGCGGATTCGAATCTCCATGCCGTAAGCGCCATCGCAACCCGGGACCTCTACCACCCGGCGAAAAAACAGTCTTCCAGCCGGGAGAGAACCTGGTTCGGGCGCATCGTCATCATCTTGGTCACGGTTGCCGCTGCTACCATCACATTTGCTGGCAACGATCTGCAGGGGCTCCTTGATACCATCACGGCCTTCTTCTTCCTGGCCATGGCCTTCTCCGCCCAGCTGGTTCCCATCACGTTCGACATGCTTTTCCTACGCCGTGGGTCCCGCCAAGGCGCTATCGCGGGTCTGGCCGCAGGACTTCTGACCGTCTGTCTCTTCCCTCCGCTCGGAAAGCTTCTGCTCGGGGCAGAATGCTGGATTTTTACAGGGACGACCCGTCTCAAAGGCCTGCTTGATGTGGGGATGTGCGGCATCATTGTGAATGTCGCAGTCTTCATTCTGGTCAGTTTCTTCACTTCTCGTCCGGAAATGCAAGATCGCGAAGAATTCGCACGGGATCTGAAGGGCGGATCGTAACTTGCATGTTGATACCCGCCACCCAAAACTCATCCCCCAGACAGCAGCCTGCAGCCTCGCATGAACACAATCACCCCCCTTCCCGAGAAGCCGGAGATCCTGACGACCACGGTGGGGTCTTATCCTGTTCCGGATTGGTTGAGCGCGCTCCCCTCCGAGCAGGCTGTGAAGGATGCCACAAGAGTCATCTTTGACACTCAGCGGCAGGCCGGAATCGACCTTCCAACTGACGGGGAACTCTACCGCTTTGATATCAACCATCCGGATACCAACGGTATGATTGACTATTTTGTCAGCCCCATGGTCGGAAGTGACGCTACTAACGGCCGCTCCGAGGCAGAAGCATTCCGCGGAATGCGTAGCATCGGCTTCCGCGCCAAGCCTGCCGCCGTGGTCAGAGACGCGCTCCACGGCGGCGGATTGAACCTGATCGAGGATTGCCAGCGTGCCGCCGGTCTTGCCGGAGGCCCCTTCAAGTTCACCGTAACCAGCCCCTACATGCTTGCCCGTACTCTGCTGGACCACCACTACGGGGATTTCGGTGAGCTGACCCTTGCACTCGCCGATGTTGTCGCCTCCCAGATCGCAGGATGTCCATGCTCCTGCCTGCAGGTGGATGAGGCCAACATCCCCGGAAACCCATCGGATGGCCCCCTGGCTGCTACTGCCATCAACAAGGTCCTTGATGCCTTCGAGGGACCAACCGCTGTGCACTTCTGCTTTGGAAATTATGGAGGACAGACGATCCAGGGAGGGAGATGGCAGCTTCTACTGGAGTTCCTGAATTCACTCCATGCCGACCACCTCGTCCTTGAGCTTGCACATCGCCCCAAGGACGATCTGGAGGCCTTGAAGGATCTGGACGAAAGAATCGGGATCGGACTCGGAGTGGTGGACATCAAGATCAACGAGGTGGAAACCGCAGAGGACATCGCCAGATCCATTGAGCAGGCAGAGGCCATTATAGGTTCGGGCCGTGTAAAGTATGTCCATCCAGATTGCGGTTTCTGGATGCTGAAACGCTCCGTAGCGGATCGCAAGATCGAGGCCCTCGCCATGGGGCGGGATCTGTACCTCGGGAAAAAATGATCATGCGCTCTTTCCTCATCGCCCTTGTCCATACTGCCTTCCTGCCCTTATGGGCTTCCGGTGGAGAAACCGCCCACAGCAAGCCCAATTTTCTCTTCCTGCTTGTAGACGACCTCGGATGGGCAGACCTCGCGTGTTACGGATCTACGTTTCACGAAACTCCGCATCTGGACAAACTGGCAGGAGCGGGCATTCGTTTCACGAATGCCTACACGGCCGCTTCGATCTGCTCGCCCACCAGAGCCTCCATTATGACGGGCCGGCACCCGGTCCGGGTCAATATCACCGACTGGATCCCGGGCAGTAGCGGCAAGGGGCGGAAGATGAAAACACCCCTTGATGATCATCACCTCCCACTGGAGGAAGTCACCATCGCAGAGGCCCTGAAGGAAGGCGGCTACTCCACCTTCTACACCGGAAAATGGCATCTCGGCGGAGAACCGTTCGGCCCGGATAAGCAGGGGTTCGATGAGTATTACGATCCGCATCAGGATCCCTCCAAGGGCTCTCCCGGGAGAGGGAAAACCACCGGCCGCAAACACGCCACGACCGACCTCACCCGGGAGACCAAGCAGTTCATTCGCAGGCACAGGGACCGCCCCTTCTTTGCCTGTCTCGCCTACTACGATATTCATACTCCCATCATCGCGGAGCGGAAATACGAGGCCCATTACAACCGGAAAGCTGCCATGCTCGGCCCCTCCCCCCGTCCAATCACGGAGCACGATGGACGGAGTCGCCCCCGCCAGGACAATGCAGCCCTCGCCAGCATGGTTCAGGCCGTTGATGACTCGGTGGGAGATCTTGTCCAACACCTCGGATCACTCGGAATTCTAGAGAACACCTATATCTTTTTCTTTTCCGATAATGGCGGCCTGTGCACCAAACGCGGGGTGGGCCCCGGCTGCAACCTTCCACTGCGGGCCAGCAAGGGGTGGCTCTACGAGGGAGGGATCCGCGTCCCCCTGATCGTAAGAATGCCCACCATGAAAAGTGCGGGACTACAACCCACTGCACCTGTTCTCAGCACTGACATTTATCCCACCCTTCTGTCACTTTCTGGTCTTCCACTGCGTCCTGAACAGCACCTCGACGGCCGCAGTTTTGTCGATCTCCTGAACGGAAAGATCCAAGCTAGCGGTTCTCGCACGCTTTACTGGCATTATCCCCACTACCACGGTTCCATGTGGACTCCGGGGGCCGCGATCCGCAAGGACAACTGGAAACTCATCCAGTTCTACCACTTTAATAAGGTAGAGCTATATAACCTCCGCGAGGACCTCGGAGAATCGACCGACCTTTCGAGAGTCCACCCCAGAATCACGGAGTCACTCCTCGACGACCTGAAGAATTGGCAGAAGCAACTCGGGGCGTCCATTCCCGTTGTGCCGCCCTCGGATTGACTACTGCACGTCCTCGTAAACCCTCAGGAAGAGTTGTGGCTCGTTGAGCAAGCCTGGCGGGACCCTGACCGTGATGGGCGATTCGGTAATCCCCGCAGCCAGCACCTCAGGCAGAATGTTCACATCCGAGGTGATTGCCGCGAGATCGGCCGCCGTGCCCATTTCGATGAGGAAAGGACCAGAAATGGTTGCATCCCATGCCACAGTGCTGTCTCTTATACACATCTGACGCTGCCGACGAATAGAGAGGTGTAGATCTCGGTGGTCGCCGTATCATTA
>CAXEFH010000344.1:0-3367 GCA_963989605.1 uncultured Roseibacillus sp.
TTTTTCAAGCAGAAGACGGCATACGAGATTTCTGCCTGTCTCGTGGGCTCGGAGATGTGTATAAGAGACAGCTCCTGGACCAGTATTTCCTCCATCGTCAATGGTGAAGGAAATGGCGGCATCTCCTCCTACAACACCATCCGTCGTCGCGGTGATCCCGCTAGACAGGCTAGCGTTAATCTGGTCCAGAGTTCCAACGAGAGTCAGCGAAGAAGTTCCGTTGCCCGTGATAGCCGCAGGACCAACAGCAGAGAAGGTCACCGGGGCGTTTCCTCCGCTCTGCAGGGTGGCGGTGAGCTGTCCCTGACCAGCATCGTCATCCGCAACCTGAAGTCCAACGATGCTGGTGTCGGTGGCAATGAAGGTCGCGGGAAGCGAGCTTGTCCCCCCATCCGCCAAGACGGCTCCATCGAGAGTAATACTGGGCGCACCGTTCCCGGGTATGCCACCGACCGTAAGGTCGTCGACGATGATCCCACTACTCTCGACATCGTTCAAACTCGCACTGAGGCTGAACCTGATCGCACTGATCTGGGTGGCATTTCCGGCATAGGGCAGAACCTCACTGACGGAGTCGATGACTCCCTCTATCGGCCAGCGATCAATAGCTACCTGGTAACCCTCCGAATTCAGGGAGAGAATTAATCGGCTCTGCTCGGACTCTTCCTCAATCGAACCAGTGTTATCAAAGTCCGCAGGTCGGCCGAGAGGAGTCAACCCTCCGTTCGCACTGACGTGATGCAGCTGCTCATTATTAGGCCCACTATTATTCCCGCTTACGTAGAGCTCAAAGGACTTTTCCCCTGCATCATCGAGCCCGATGATTCTCCAACTCTTGGCCTCACTGACATTCTGAGTCCGGCGATTTCCGAGGTCCATCGAGATGAAAGCTGCATTGTCCCCCGAGATGTCCGCCGGAGCCGAAAGTCGGGCGGTGATGTCACCTTCGCCCGGCAGCCGCCGGTCCAAAACAAGTGCCTCGTCTAGGCCATCTCCCTTGGAGTCATCGATCTCAAGGTAGATTCCCGGAAAATCGCCGGAAACGTTGGCCTGCGGAATATCCTCCCATGATCCAACAGAGGTTCCAAGGTTCGCGGCAAATGGGGCATCGGATCCCACTTTTGTCAGGTTCGGAGTTCCAGGATCGCCAAAAGGATCAACGTTTTCAAAATCGGCAAAGAAGAGAAGGGTGCCATCCCCATCCGTAACATCACTGGAAGCTGAGGAGTTCTTACTGATCGATCCGATATCGACAGCTTCTAGGTTCACCGTGACGGTCTCGGAGCCTTCGGGTAATCCGTCATCAAAGGGGACAAAGGCGATACTGGCAGATTGCGCGCCTCCCGGTATCACGAGCGCCGCTTCTCCGAAGAAGTCTTCGCCTAGAATTGCGGTCCCAGAAAAACTCACCGTGACGGCACGTTCGGCCTGCGAAACGATATCAGGCGAAATCGTGAATTCGAAACTGGTTCCCTCTGCTCCGGTTGTCTGGTTACCCGTGATCGCAAACAACGGCTCAAAGTCATTATCATTGAGAATGACCTCAGCGGCTGATGAAGCTCCGACGACCGCGCTTCCGCTGACACTCTCAATCGAAATAATAATATTTTCGATGCCTTCAAAGAGATCATCCACCAGAGTCGTCACCTCCAGATCTGCAGTAGTAGCTCCAGCTGGAATTTCTACTGTGGTGGTGGCGGAGAAGTCATCATTCAAGCTAGAACTGCCTGCGAAGCGAAGCTCCACACTGACGGGTCCTGAAACTGCAGCACTCGAATCGAGGAAAAACGTCGCGACTTCGCCCTCTCCGACACTCTCAGGGCCCCCGGAGATTGAGATTTGAGGATCCGGATTTGTTCCGTCCACATCTATATTCACGGTAACGACCGCATTGGTTGCAGTGTCGAGGGTGTAGGTAAAGGAGTCCCGGGCTGAGAGTCCAAGCCCGACAGAGCCAAAGGCCCCGTTCGTGTCGTAAGTCACGCTACCATCGGCCTCGAGGGTCACTGTCGCACCCGAGGGAAGAGCCACAGGGCTTCCCACTGGAGGAACGGCAACGCCCGCCAGACCTATCAGATCGGTAGCGGTAGCTGGAATACCAGTTCCGAACACTGCCTCAAAATTAGCGTTGATTTCGGCAGGAGATAGAACACTTGGGTAAACCCGCACAATTGCCAATTCCCCATCGTATCGATCATTGACATCGTTGAAGTCCGGTAGGTCTACAGTCCCGTTGGACCCCAGGAACGGAGCAATATTGATATCCCCTCCCGTGGTCCCGGCCGAGCGCCCTATTCCTTCGTCGTCAGTCCCGGACCAGTCAAGAATGTTACCGGAAGCTCCGGTCGTAATATTAATTGCGTCCCCCTGCGAAGCGAGGATTCCGTTGACGTAGAGAGAGGCGACATCGGATACGATATCAAATGTTCCAATCACTTGAACGTAGTCTCCTCCGGCGACCGCATTCGGAGGAATGGTGGCGACTGTCTGAGCGACCAGAGCATTATTTCCAATCGTGAAGATCAACTGGTCATCAATCAGCACCAGAGACGACCCGGTTCCATTGCCTCCCGCTCCCCAGATCGGCTCAGGACCCACCTGATCATCAGGACGAAACACCACTTCAACGGTGAACGAATTCCCGCTGATATTCCCTCCGTAGAGATTATTGGCATCATCCGGTGCCAGAATCAGGTCACCACTTCCACTTCCGGAAAGATCATACGCTGCCGTGATGCCCACCGGAGCACTCTGTGGGGTAATCAGAACAGAAGCCGTGCCTGCACCCTCCATGGTGAGCGCTCCCCCACCAGAACCGGTGTTGGCCCAGTTTATGTTGGTATTGGCGGCACCAGCTGCATTTAAATCGAGGGCCGCTCCTCCCGTCGGAGTTCCAGCAGCACCACCCACCGAATCATTCGCAAGGACGTTGAGATTGACCGTAGTCCCAGCGCTGATCGAAGCGTAGTCCGCAGTGGGCAGGCTCGCCCCACCAGAAATCACCGTTACCAGCCCTTCGACCGTGCTGGTGCCATCAAAAATCTCATACGTGAACGTCTCCGAAAGAATAACGCCCGGTGACAGGCTGAGAAGGATTTCCGAGGTCCCGGGGTCATAGTCAAAGGTTCCATCCGAGGAGACAGTAACCGTTGCGCCAAACTGGGAAGTGAAGACGAGGGGCACGAGATCAAAGTCAAAGACATCATCGTTGACTTCTCCACCCCCACCAAAAATCTCCTGCGTTGCCCTGGTAATCGAGAGGACGTTGGAAGAATCTACATCTGACTCGTTCGTTAGCAGATTAAAAGTGCTCCCCACACCTGTCTCTTATACACATCTCCGAGCCCACGAGACAGGCAGAAATCTC
>CAXEFH010000345.1:0-3356 GCA_963989605.1 uncultured Roseibacillus sp.
CCCCCCCCCCCCCCCCCCCCCCCCCCGTTTTTTTTTCACCCACAAGACGGCAAACGCGATTTCTGCCTGTCTCGTGGGCTCGGAGATGTGTATAAGAGACAGATCATCTCCTGCATACCTTAATCCCCGGAACCTCACCCAGGCACCCGGGAGGGGACCATAGGGTTTGTTGTCCCTGCCGCTGATACGTAAATCCTCGTAATCTCCCGTTTCGGGGTTTGCCCACATCGGAAGGTTGGGAAATACGAACTTTCTCTCTCCGGAAATACTCGTGTGAGTCCCGTGAGACCCATCAAAGGCGATCCCCCGCCAATCGACGAACCGATCCCCCGTCCATGCAGCTGCGAGCCGCATCGTATCGTGATCATAAAGCATCCATGCCTTTCCAGCCACAACCCCACCAGGACCTTCATCTACCCTGATCGTAATTCCCTTCTGAGCTATATTGCCTCCCTCAACCTGCATGGTCCAGAACAGGACATTACTGTAATCCTGCAGCGCATATTGCGGAGCCTTCTTGGGACCCCGCCGTTCCTCCACCGTGGTCATCCCGCGAGGCAGGAGGGCAAGGTATTCTTCATCCAATTTCGAGAGCTGACTTTCGTTCGATCCCCTCAGAAAGGTTTCTCTCAAATAGTGGATAATGTCATATTTCTGGGCGGTATCGTACTGCGGTTGGGGAACCATGAGACCGTAGCCCCGCTCGAGGGTCTGAAACATGCGGTAAGGATCCTTCCCGTTGCGAAACTGCCCCTCGTGGAATCGCATTGCGGTAGGCAGAGATCCCTCCTTTTCCAAGGTTCCATGGCAGGTCACGCATAGCTGGCTGTAGATCTGGCGTCCACGGGCAAGGCTCTCTGCATCCCAACCTCGGACGAGAGCCGCATGATCTGCCTTTTCCAGGGGCTGCACCCGCGCGCGTCTGAGGCGAAACCCTGGTCCTGCCTTCAGTTGAACCTTTGTTCCATAGCCGGCAATGGCACCATATTTGACCTCTACCAGCTGATGCTTCTCAGCGTCGGGGGCAGGCTCTGCTCCGGGCTTCCAGTTGTAGTCCGGTGTGTTGACGGTATCCGCCCTTCCTCCGGACAGAGCTTTCACCTCGGCGAGGCTGAGGGCCCGCTTCCACCAGCGAACATTGGAGATCTCCCCATCCCAGCTCCCTCCAAAATCGGAGGAGCCTGCTCCGATCTTGAAAATGTGTTTCCGGACATCAGGTCTCATGAATTCCCGCTTGGCTGCTTCCATCCGTCCGTCAACAAACATCCGGGCAGTCTTTCCGTCCATTTGCAGGACCACCACGTGCTCCCTGCCATCGTTGACCCTCCGGTCGCCTTCAATTGCTCCAAGCCAACCTATATCGTAGACCACCCTTCCCTCTCGGATAAAAAGCATCTTGCCGTCCTTAACCCACTCCCCCGCGGCGGGAGCCCTCGCCACGAGGGGCCCTTCACCCTTCGTCCTGAACTTTACCATCACCGTGAAATCGCGATCAAACCGGAACGTCTCGGAGGAATCCTTCGCGCTGGCCATAATGGCACCACTCCCCCCCTCATCCTCCGGCAGCGAACCCGCCAACTCCTCTTCTTCCACGACCAGCTTGCCCTCGTGCCAGACCCTGACGCGAGCCGCTCGCCCGATGGCGTGCTCATAGGCGAGCTCTACCTGACGACCCTCGCCCCCCGGAAGATCCACCACGTGATTCCCAAAGACAACCACCTTCGCCTCGGCAGACTCGTCAGCATCATAATCGAGAAGGGCCCTGAAGTTGGAGAAGGACCGGGCACTCTCAAGATCACATGGCCCTTCAGTAACCGGAAACAGGTTCTCGAGGGTGTTCTCAAGAGGGAACGAGGTAGGAGGACTGGGAGCCTGCCCGGACAGGGAGCCTGTCTGTAACAGCGCCACAAGGAGGAGAGCAACAGGGTATTTCGGCAAACGATTCACAATTGATGGGAAATTGTTCCCTGCCCCTTACCCGAGATCGTCCCCCGCGCCAATGCGATTCCAGATGCGCGTCCTTCACATTCAAGTGACCCCATCTCCCCCGAAAGATTTCCCAAACCATTTTACAACAATAAACTTGAATCCGCCACCTCGTTGGCGGCTGACCATTACGCCGAAGTCGGCCACTGCTACTGACGCGAATCCTGTTGACCCTGAGCCGACTCACCCCGGAGCCGGCACGCTACCCAAAATGGGTATTCCCTGTCTACTTCGGAGACATGCGCCGCAGACTTCCTACACTTCGGAGGGGTTGACCAGAACGCGCTTTATTACAATAATGTGCGGCGGATTATCCCAAATTAAAACCCCTTCATGAGCCTTGATCCCCGCATCATTCTAAGGAACAGCATCTGCGGCCTGTTGCTATGCGCTCCTACTCTGGCTGACGAGTATGGCCCCCAGACTTTCGCCGTCCCCGATGGGACAACCAATCTCGGTGACGGAACCACCATCGCCGGAAATGACGGGGTCGCCTCGATTCAGAACGGGGCTCTACAGCTGACACGAGCCGGAACCGGCGACACTTCATCCTCCTTCAGGATATCCCCCCTCGGCAATTCCTCGCAGGGGTGGACGGCCACCTTTGAGTTCCTCCTCGCTGACAATCCCGGTGGCTCAAATCCCGCCGACGGCTTCTCCTTCAATTACGGATCCATCCCCACATACAACCCATCACAATCTGAGGAGAGCGCTCCGGATGCTCATGGCGGTGGAGAGGAGGGTTGGCACCCATCGGTCGCGCACATCTCCTTTGAGGTCGACAGCTGGGACAACGGAGGTGGTGAGGACGGACTGAATATCGCCATCAGCGGGGAAGATATCGCTTTCGAGAACCAGACCGTTCTCAGCAACGGCCAGTCCATCTCGGGATCGATGGAGATATCCTGGAGTCCAGCGACCGGAGCGAGCATGAAAATAGATCTCGGGGCCGGCTTGCTACCAATCTTTACGAATGTGGATACTCCCCAGTTCTCAGGGAATGACAGCTACGGGTTCGCCTTCAGCGCAAGGACAGGAGGGGCGCACCAGAGCTTCTCCGTCGACAACCTGAGGATTACCACCTCGGAGGCCACCCTGATTCTACTGCCGGAGCCCGTTATCTCCGAATTTATGGCCGACAACGAAGAGACAATCGAGGACGAGGACTGCAGGACGTCGGACTGGATCGAACTGTTCAACTCGACCGCGGAACCACGCAATCTGGCGGGATGGCATCTCACCGACAATCCCTCCGACTTGACGAAATGGCGGGTTCCGGATCTTCCCCTTGGCCCTAACCCTGTCTCTTATACACATCTGACGCTGCCGACGAATAGAGAGGTGTAGATCTCGGTGGTCGCCGTATCATT
>CAXEFH010000346.1:0-3348 GCA_963989605.1 uncultured Roseibacillus sp.
CTTTTTTTTTTCAAGCCGACGACGGCATACGCGATTTCTGCCTGTCTCGTGGGCTCGGAGATGTGTATAAGAGACAGTCCCTTCTCAAAATTGGCTCCCGCGGCCATGACGAGAAGCTCGTGTGGCTGGGCAAGCAAACCACCGCTCCTGTCTCGAGTAAAGGTCACGGACTTCAGGACGTTTCCCTTCATGTACTCCAGTCCCATTCCATTACTCTTTCCCGTGTCGAGGTCGACCTGCCATTCTCCTCCTGCCTGATCGAGGCGAAGAACCTGGGCACTCTGCTTCTGCCCCTCCGGAGGAATGACCCAGCGCGCATCCACCCAGTATCCGTTGGCGGCATACATCTTACCCGCGTGCGCTACGAGGTGCATGATCTCGGATCCCCCGGCGTAGGCGCCCGACTGGTCGATGTAACCCGCGTCATAGCTTTGCCTCCACCGGGGATCACCCAAGGCAACGGATGACAGCGTCATGGCACTACCGATGAGAAGGATACGACAGGAGATCATCACTCAGAAACTTAAAGGCACCTTGGCATCATCAGAGCGATTGAGCCAAGCGGGTAATTTTCTACTCCTACTCATCTCGTCGCTCGGTAGTCATTACGAACTCCCTCCAGCCAGACACACAATGATCTCTAACCCTCTACCAAGACTGGAACCGCGACCCACAAATCCGATCATCGGACCGAGGAGAGGCCGTCCCTTTCCGGGTTGTGATCTTTGTTCCGAGCTTTGAACCAGACCCCCCTCGCCCCGCCACCCCTCTTCTTTTCATCCATTGCTCTTGTCCCCAGGGCTGCAGGTCGCCAGTATGGGTTCAGTGCGGAGAACACGATTACTTGCCACCCTGGGACCGGCAACGGAAACCCTCGCGGCTATCCGGGAACTCGTCGTGGCGGGCGCGGACACCTTCCGACTCAACATGAGCCACGCCTCTCACGAGTGGGCAAGGATGGTTTCAGGCCATGTCCGGGAAGCTGCGAATGACGCACCTCGGGGCCGCACTGTCGGGTTGCTTTTCGATCTTCAGGGCCCCTCCATTCGAACCGGCACCCTGCCTGAGCCCTTCTCGCTGAAGGAGGGGGACGAATTTGAGTTCCGATGCCGGGACAGTGAACCTCGTCTGCCCCTCTCCACCACCGTCAACTACAGCGGGATGATCGAGGATGTTTCCGAGGGTGATTCCCTGCTGGTCGATAATGGGAGTATGATCATGAGGGTGAAAGCAATCTGCGAGGATCGCATTACGTGCACGGTCAGGACCGATGGCCCACTTGGTTCTAGGCGGCATATCAACCTGCCCGGGGTCAGACTGAACCTGCCCGCGCTGACCGAAAAGGATCGAGCCGATATCAAGGTCGCCACGGAGTGCGACGCGGACTTTATCGCGGGCTCCTTTGTGCGGGACGGAGAGCACGTCCGCGAGTTACGGGCCGAAATCGAACAATCTGGGGGTCATGCCCAGATTATCTCTAAACTGGAAGACCAGGAGGCCATCAAACACCTTGATGATATCGTTCAGGCCTCTGATCTGGTGATGGTAGCGCGCGGGGACCTCGGAATTGAGGTGCACATTGAGGAACTGCCCATCATCCAGCGTAGGATCGTCAAGCGGTGTCACGAACTTGGGCGCCGGGTCATTGTCGCCACCCACCTTCTCGAGTCCATGATCGAAAACCCTACTCCCACGAGGGCTGAGGTTACCGACTGCGCGAATGCCGTCTATGAAGAGGCGGACGCCCTGATGGTGTCCGGCGAAACCTCGGTTGGACGACATCCCCGCCGTTGCCTCGACGTTCTTGACCGCGTTGCCCGCAGGATCGAACGCTCCGGAGGACTCGGATACGCCCGGGATGCTGACCTCCCCACCAAGCGGCAGAGAGCCGTAAAGGCTGCTGTCGGCCTTGCTGACTCGATCCCGGATGCAGCTCTAGTCGTCTTTACCCGGAGCGGCGCCACTGCGCACCAAACTGCTCTTCTTCGGCCCCGGGCTCCAATTTATGCTTTCACCCCGGACGCGCAAGTTTGTCGAGGACTCTCCCTCTCTCGCGGGGTACGCCCGTTCGTGATACCGTTTCATGAGAAACCTCGGGAAACCATCGCAGGAGCAATCGCCACCCTGCGCAGCCGCCGCGATGTCCCTGCGGGAACTCCTTTGGTCATCTTTTCTGACACCTTTCAGGTTGAGGAGGCGGTTGACTCGATCCTTCTGGAGCACGCTTGAAGCGCAGCTTTTTCCTGAGCGATGTCCAGGCCTCAGGCTGAATCCTGATCCCCGGACTCCACCTCCCGGACGAAAGCCACCTCCTTGACCCGGCGCTCGTCTGCCGCGGTGACTTCAATCTGATAGCCTCCCGCTTCAACCCTGTCTCCCACGACCGGAAGACGGCCAAGCCTGGAAGAGAGGTAACCGCCTATGGTTGTGGCCTCAGCTGTCTCGAGGCTGAGAGAGGCAACATGAGCTCCCAGCTCACTCAGCGGAAGAGAACCAGCGACCTGAACCCGATCCCTATCAGACGCTATAACCTGCTGGGGCTCAGTATCAAATTCATCGCGGATATCTCCCACCAGTTTTTCGAGCACATTATCAAGGAACACAACTCCCATAGGGTCACCAAATTCGTTCACGACCAACGCGAGATGAGACCGCTCCCTGAGAAAGAGCGTCAGAAGAGCATCCAGACGCATTGTCCCCGGAACTGCAGGCAAATCGCGCCGGAACTCACGAAAATCCGGCTCGCCATCACCCGACACCACAAGAAGATCCTTCATATGGATCATCCCGAGCGTACGATCGAGATGGCCCTCAACGAGAGGGAAGCGCGTATGCTGGGTTTCGATCGCGCGGGAGAGATTATTCTCAAAAGTCTCCTCCAGGTCAAAGACTACCACCTCACTGCGCGGGGTCATTACGTCGAGCACCTTGAGCTCATTTAATTCCAGGGCGTTGATGAGGATTTCGCGCTCCGTACTGGTCACCTCCGCATGTTTCTCACTCTCCTCGACAAGCCGGGCAAGCTCCTCGGCACTGTGGACCTCATCATGGCCGGTAGGATCCACCTTGAAAAATCGACGTAAAATCCAGCCAGCCGATCCGTTAATGATCCAGATCGCCCAGCCGAAGCTCCAATAAAACCAGTGAAGGGGACGAATCAGCCAGAGAGTGGTGGGCAGAGCCTTGCGGATGGCAAGAACCTTTGGGACCTGCTCCCCGACTACCACATGAATATACGAGAATGACGCGGCTGCGATGATGAAAGAGATCACCCTGATCCTGTCTCTTATACACATCTCCGAGCCCACGAGACAGGCAGAAATCTCGTATGCCGTCTTCTGCTTGAAA
>CAXEFH010000347.1:0-3343 GCA_963989605.1 uncultured Roseibacillus sp.
ATGATACGGCGACCACCGAGATCTACACCTCTCTATTCGTCGGCAGCGTCAGATGTGTATAAGAGACAGCATATGGACCGGGGGTTCGGGAGACCCTCTACATCTGCACTAGAGAGCTGGAGAGACTCAAGTAGGCTCAATGGTGTTTGCCGGGCGACGCGGGAAGATTAAGAGGATTCCATTCAGCCGATACTCTCAGTCTGAGGCGGAGGATCTCATTTTTTCTGCTCGCGTGACTGCTGCGTTTCGTCCGTGACGAGTGATCACAGTTCAAGCGCCTCGTGGGCAGTGCGCGTTGATACCGGGGGGACCTTCACGGACGGCTGGGCCCTGGATCCGGACGGGCGGGAATATCGCTGCAAGGTGCTCTCCAGCAGCGTTATTCGCTTGCAGGTTGATGAGGTGCTTGGTGGGGGATGTTATCGACTGGCTGGAGGCCATGAGTTTGCAGATAACTTTCTCAGGGGCTTCAAGGTGGCGGGTGGTGGAACCGTGCTTA
Organism: uncultured Roseibacillus sp.; assembly: GCA_963989605.1. GTDB lineage: Bacteria > Verrucomicrobiota > Verrucomicrobiia > Verrucomicrobiales > Akkermansiaceae > Roseibacillus_B. The sequence continues at coordinate 500 of CAXEFH010000347.1, forward strand.
ACTGGATCTGTCGGAGTCGGCATATCACCATCGGTGGAGGAGTTGATTTTTCAGAAGGGAATCGATTAGAGGTGTTCACAGGCGAGGATGCCCCAGTGCTTGCGCTCAGGATTCTTACCTCGACGCCGCCCGGGGTTTCTTTCCCGCAAATTGATTTCAGATTGGCGACGACCAGAGGTACGAACGCATTGTTGGAGCGCAAGGGGAGCAAGGGGGTCTTGATCACCAATATAGGATTCGAGGATATCTTGCGTATCCGCGACCAACGTCGTCCCCACCTGTTCGATCTCAGGCAGGAGCTCCCCCTCCCGGTGTTTGAATCGTGTTTTGGGATAAGCGGACGGATCGATCCTTCCGGAGAGATCATTGATCCCTTGAATCAGAGTGAGCGGCTAGACCTGATTGAGAGGCTGGGAAGAGATTCTGTAGAGGTTGTAGCAGTTGCTCTTCTTAATAGTTATGCCAACCCCGCACATGAGCAGGAGGTGGGGCATTGGTTGCGGGATGCGGGTTTTTCATATGTGTCTCTCTCCAGTGATCTCACCAGGACGATACGTCTCCTCCCTCGTGCGGAGACTGTATCTGCTAACGCATATCTTGAACCAATCATGGATCGCTTTATTGCGAAAGTCAGTGAGGGGATGGAGGGAGGAGCACTTCAACTGCTTACGAGCGGAGGTGGGCTTAAGGATGCGGGGGATTATCGTCCGATTGACAGTTTGCTGAGTGGTCCTGCCGGCGGGGTGAGGGGCGCCCAGTCCGTGGCGCGGTCCGCAGGTTGCCGTAAGGTAATTGCATTCGATATGGGAGGAACCAGCACTGATGTCTCCCGTATTGATGGTGATCCTTTCCTGTGCTACGAGCAGACAATCGGCCCTGTCACGGTGGCAACTCCTGCCATCAAGATTGAAACCGTAGCCGCAGGAGGCGGGTCTATCTGCCGCTGGTCAGCAGGGGCGCTCTCAGTCGGTCCGGAAAGTGCAGGTGCAGATCCCGGTCCAGCTTGCTATGGTAGCGGAGGGCCGCTGACCTTGACGGATGTAAATTTGTTACTCGGGTTCATGGATACAACCCGGGAAGGAATGCCTCTCGATCTTGATATGGCACGGGTCCGATTGCGTGAATTGCAGGATCAGATGGAGAAAGATGGGGTGCCACCCCGGTCCGAAAAACACCTGCTTGAGGGCCTGCGCGAGATAGCGCTCGAGCGGATGGCGGAGGCAATTCGAAAGGTCTCCATCAGAGAGGGATGTGATCCTTCGCACTACAGCATGGTGGCGTTCGGTGGAGCCGGGCCGCAGCATGCATGCGGAGTAGCAGACAAGCTTGGGATCAGGGAGATATTGATTCCCGGCGATGCAGGCTTGTTAAGCGCAAGAGGATTGCACCATTGCATGAGGGAAAACATTGTTGAGGAACAGATACTGGGTCGGTTGGACAGCCTGCGTGCAGGCTGGGATGAGAGAACCGAGTGGCTGGTGAAAAAGGCATTGGATTCAGCAGATGCGGAGGCATCCCTCTCGCGGGTACTTTGCGAAATGCGATTGTGGGGGCAGGATTCCACTCTGGAAATTGAGATGGATGCTGTTCCGGGAATTGAAGAATTGCGTCAGCGTTTTATCGATCGATACCGGATGCTCTATGGCTACGCTCCTCCTGCAGGCAGGGAGGTTGAACTGGCAGCTCTCAGGGTGGTGGCAAAGGCCCCCGATAAGGATCTCCCGCTCGAGGAGTTCGGCCCTGCTTTGAGCGCTGATGAAGTAAGAATCAGTCAGGATGCCTTCAGGACCTGTGTGATTGAGATCGGTTGGGACTCGTCCGAGGGCTCGCGAGGGGGACTATGTCTGACCAGAGCTTCTTGCGTGGATGGCAATCGTGTGAAGGACTCAGGGAGCTGGTCTGCGGAGATAGAGTCGGAGCTGTTCCGGTGTCGCTTTGAAGGCCTGGTCGAGGAGATGGGAGAACTCCTGCGGAGAACGGCGATGTCTCCTAACATCAAGGAGAGGCTTGATTTTTCCTGTGCCCTCCTGGACGCAGAGGGGAGGCTGGTTGTGAATGCCCCTCATATTCCTGTTCATCTCGGGGCGATCGGCTTGTGTGTGAGGAAAGTCAGCGAGGGGCGTCAATGGAAAGCGGGAGACATGGTGGTAGTGAATCATCCAGCCTTTGGAGGATCTCACCTTCCTGATGTGACAGTGATCAGTCCTGTCTACGCCGGGGGACAGCTGATGGGTTTCGTTGCAAATCGAGCTCATCACGCTGAAATTGGCGGGCTTGCGCCAGGTTCCATGCCTGCAGAAGCTCATTGTCTTGAGGAAGAGGGTGTGGTCATTGCTCCGACCCTTCTTTTTGATGCGGGCAAGAGTTGTCTCCAAGCGGTAGAAGATCTTTTCAAGACATCTCGCTATCCGAGCCGTATGCTCGGTGATAATCTGGCTGACCTTGCGGCTCAGGCTGCAGCGAACCATCATGGAGTTCGGGCTCTGCAGGAGCTGGCGCAGGGTTCATCACGCGAGGTCGTCCTGCGTAACATGGCGGCATTAGGCTATCATGCTGCAGAGGTGCTTAGGTCGAAGCTCCTGCCGCTGGCCGGGCACCAGTGGCAGGGAGAAGATTTACTCGATGACGGGACTCCGGTTCGTGCTCACCTCCGATGCTCTAAGAGGGGATTACTGGTTGATTTTTCCGGTTCCGGACCTGCCCACGACGGGAACCTCAATGCAACCGAGGCGATCGTTCGGAGTGCGGTTCTCTACGTGCTCAGGGCGCTGGTTGGAGATGACTTGCCTCTGAACGAAGCTCTGCTTGACGATGTACGAATCAAGATACCGGAGGGAGTGCTGA
>CAXEFH010000348.1:0-3338 GCA_963989605.1 uncultured Roseibacillus sp.
TAATGATACGGCGACCACCGAGATCTACACCTCTCTATTCGTCGGCAGCGTCAGATGTGTATAAGAGACAGCATCCGACGGTCGTGGCAAGCATGGCGGATCCCATCGTCGCGACCATGTCATCCGTTGCATCGAATCGAATACGCTCGGCCTCGCTCAGGGTAATCTGGGTGGGGTAGACCCCAGCTCCGAGGAAACCGGTTGCGGCCAGAGCCTCGGGATTATCGGGTGCGAGTTCGTCACCAGCGATCTGCCACTTGACAAAAGTGTCGTAGGCCATGTCCGCGTTAAGGGCTCGAATGACAAAGTCGCGAAAATGAAAGGCGAACTTGCGGTCGTAATCGTGCTCGAATCCGTGACTCTCTGCGAACCTCGCAACATCCAGCCAATGCCGACCCCAGCGTTCGCCATAGCCTGGGCGATTCAGCAGGTCCTCGAGGATTTTTCCGTATGCCCCGGGGTCCGGGCTGCGGACAAAGGCCTCAATTTCCTTTGGAGATGGGGGTAGTCCGATGAGATCGAAGTAAGCTCGACGGATGAGCTTGGCGGGCGCAATCAATTCCGCCGCCTTGAGACCTTGTTCCTGATGCCGGGCAGAAAGGTAGCGGTCGATCATGGATTTGCCGGAATTTCCGTCTCCGGGTGGAGCATGGGCATTCAGTGGCGCATAAGCCCAGTAGCGTCGATCCTCCGGCGTCACCTGCATGGGCTCTTCCCCGGAACGGCTCCTTTCCAGCAGAGGCTGATCGTAAGCGGCTCCAAGAGTAATCCAGTCCTTGATTGCTTCGATCGCTTTGGGTGATATCCTTGGCTCCTTCGGAGGCATGGCGATCTCTTTTTCAAGATGAGAAACCGCGAGGTAGAGGAGGCTCTCCATTGGTTTTCCCGGAACGACTGCCACTCCCTGGTCGCCACCCTTGAGGAGAGCGTCGCGGGTGACGAGATCCAGACCAGACTTGGTCTTTTCTCCACCATGACATTCGACGCAGTGTTCCTTAAGGATAGTGCCCACGGTTTCTCTGAACAGGTTCTGGCTCGCGGTCATCTTTGCCGCGTGCTCCTGCTCGACTGCCAGAGACGCATCGGTCAGACAGATGAGTACAAGGACGAGTCTCACGATGGGCATCACTCAGAATCACTCTGTGATGACCAAGTGACAAGTCCCCAAGTTGGGCGACCCGAACGATTATTTCCGGATGTGCTCCTGAGCTGGTATTGGCGTAGCAGAGACCGGGTGATGAGCGGGTTTTCTGACCTGAATGATCCTTTTTCCGCAGGCAAGGGACGGGTCCAGGCCCCCCTACGGGGATAAAGTTGTACTTCGATCAGCTGTTAAAGAGATCCATCTGGGGCGAATCCGTCCGGGGAAAAGGGCTCTCCTGCTGATACTGCGATGCCTTTGGTTGCTGACCCTGTGGCCGTGCCGCGCTCATTTCCAGGTGGGTCAGGATTTCCTTGGCGCGATCAATGATTGGTGCGGGGAGGCCCGCTAGCCGGGCTACTTGGATGCCGTAACTCTTGTCGGCTGGTCCGGGCAGGATCTTGCGGAGGAAAATAATTTCCTCTTTCCATTCCCTGACCGCGACGTTGTGGTTCTCGACGGCATGTCTTGTGTTGGCGAGGTCACAGAGCTCGTGATAGTGAGTGGCAAAAAGGGCCCGGCATTTGATTTGGTCATGGAGATGTTCTGCCACCGACCAGGCAATTGATAGCCCATCAAAAGTTGCAGTACCCCGTCCGATTTCGTCGAGGATTACCAAGCTGCGGTCAGTCGCATTATTGACGATAAGAGAGGTCTCATTCATTTCGACCATGAAAGTCGATTGACCGCGAGCGAGGTCATCACTCGCTCCCACCCGGCAGAAGATGCGATCAACAACCCCGATGCGTGCTGATTCGGCAGGGACATAAGCGCCGATCTGTGCCATCAGGACGATGAGAGCAACCTGCCGGATATAGGTGGATTTTCCTGCCATGTTGGGGCCTGTGATAATGAGAAGACGAGAGTCGTCGTGATGGAGGGTGGAGTCATTGGGCACGAACTTTTCCTCGATTAGGGTTTGCTCCAGAACGGGATGACGTCCATTGACGATTTCAAGATCACGTGAATTATCGAGGACTGGCCGGGTGTGCTGGTAAAGCTGTGCCGTCTCGGCCAGCCCCAGAAGAACATCCAGAGTGGCCAGGCTGGAGGCGCATTCCTGCAGTTGATCCAGATATTTCGTGATTTCGTCTCGGATTTTGAAGAATTCCTCGTATTCCAGCTGTTTGGCTTTTTCGTCGGCGCCAAGAACCTTTCCCTCAACCTCCTTCAACCCGGGCGTGATGTAACGCTCGGCATTCGCCATGGTTTGCTTCCTCTGATAATCCTCCGGAACCTTTGAAAGGTTAGCTTTGGTAACCTCGATGAAATACCCAAAGACGTTGTTAAATTTGATCTTCAGTGAATCGATTCCTGTGCGCTCGCGCTCCCTCTGCTGCATCTGAGCAATCCATTCCTTTCCGTCTCGCGAAGCGGAACGTAGCTCATCGAGCTCGGGTGAGAAGCCCTCCCTGAGAAGGCCCCCGTCCCTTGGCGAGGCTGGGGGCTCCTCAACGAGAGCCCTCTCCAGTAAATCCACGAGCTGAGGAAATTCATGCAGGTCTCGCAGGATTTCCCCGGCGAGCCCGGGCTCTCCGGGGCCAGCCGAGGAGAGACTGTCCAGACTGCTACGAAGCGATGGTATGTGTGTCAGGGAGGTTTGCAGGGCCAGCATGTCCCTGGGGTTTCCCGACCCCTGGGCGAGCCGACCGCTGCAGCGTTCAATATCCCGGACGTCTTTCAGTGTCTCCCGGCAGGTTGCAAGGAGAAAGGCCTGAGAGAGAAAGCGACTGATGAGCTCATGTCTCGCCTCCAGGGAAGTCCGGTCCGAGATGGGGTGAAGAATCCAGTCCCTCAGTTTTCGTGCGCCCATCGGGGTTGAAGTGCGGTCCAGGACCCCGAGCAGGGTGTGTTGCCGTCCGGAACGTGAATTAACGAGATCGAGATTGTGCTGGGATGCAGAGTCGATAGCAACCTGCTCTCCAACCTGTCGAACCGAAAGAGCTCGAAGGTGGTCGCATGACCTGCGCAACTGATACGACAGGTAGTGCAGGATAGCGCCTGCAGAACAAAGAGCAGGGTGCATGCCGCTGCATCCAAAACCGTCGAGGGACTGAACCTTGAAATGGTCTCGGAGAGTGTGAACGGCCTGATCAAGTAGGAACGCGTAGCCGTCATAGGGCTGTCTCTTATACACATCTCCGAGCCCACGAGACAGGCAGAAATCTCGGATGCCGTCTTCTGCTTGAAAAAAAAA
>CAXEFH010000349.1:0-3331 GCA_963989605.1 uncultured Roseibacillus sp.
TTTTTCAAGCAGAAGACGGCATACGAGATTTCTGCCTGTCTCGTGGGCTCGGAGATGTGTATAAGAGACAGACCCATGGTCCCAGTCGACTACCATCCAATACGTCGCGTTGGAATCGCTGGCAGTATTGTAATACTGAGTCGAGCGAAGATCATCAAAATCGAAGCTGATACGCTTTTCCGAGGTGTTGGGAAAATGAATTCCTATCGCCATCTCCGGTATCTCCCCTGTCCTTGACCAGCCGGCAAGATAGACATCATGAGCCGGGTCAATTGGGTCATCGAGCTCAACGAGGGCCATGTCAGACTCCTCAAAACTGGCCCGCAGCACTGCTCCGGTGTTGAAGCTATTGATGGGACCGTCCCCATCTCTTCCATTCTGGCTGGTCCCCGGTGTCCGGCAGGAACTGTTCTCATGGTTCCAGTAGACCACCATGCTGGAAGCATTCGAGGAATTCACCCCGCAATGTTCTGCGGTGATAAAATAGGGTCGCCTGTCCGCGCGCACATTATTGATCGCGCAACCGGAGCAGGTGTCTTCCCCATTAAGAGTGTAGACCCCCGCCGACCTGATTTGCTCACGGTACTGGTCGATCGCGGAGCCCACACCCGACTGCGAAGCGGAACATACGACATCGATGTGACAGTCACCTTCGGGAGCCTCGTTGCCGATTTTCAATGCGCCGGCCGCGAAACTAAGAGCACGAAATCCCCTGTTCACCGAGGAAAGCTCCAACTCAACCCGGTCTCGCTCAGTATCCGCTACCTCCAGTCGCAGATCCAACGCCGACCCCGCTACAACCGGAGTCCATAATTCTCCATGATGCTCATTGTCTCCGGAAGTAAACGGCCTTACCAGCAGTTCCCCGTCAACCCTGAGCTCTAGACGCGCACTTGCCGGCAGGAAGAACCGGGAAAACCCGAGGTTCAAATTAACTGCACCCGGAGCTTCGATCCGGAAATTCCATTCTGCCTTTCCTTCCGTGGAACTCCAGTTGCCATGTTCCCGGTGGTTTATATCCACCTGGGATCGCTGCGCAAAACGGAGTGGCTGCCCTTTCCGGGGCGGATGCTCCTTGAGGAGGCGATCCACATCAAGAGGCACAAAACGCAACATGGTTTCTTGGCGGCTTTGCTTCACCACCCTCTTCTGAATCCTCGTTATCTTTGCTCCACCTGCGTAGATGTGCCCCCGCTCACCGGGGACAGCCTTATAACTGAAAAAATAAGAATTGCCTGCGTCCCTGGTGAGAATCACCCATGTGGCAAGGGATGCTAGGAGCACCGCTCCCGAACAGATAGCTGATCGTCCTCTCGACGGCATGAAATAAAGGTCGCATCACGCCTAGATGACGAAAGCGAAACTTTTGAGAAATGGTGGGCATGAGATCCCCGTTCTGCCTTGCCATCCCCATCCTCTCATGAAGGAATCCATCGCATGCCAAGGACTCTCGTCGCACACATGTTCAGCCTTTTCCTTGTCCTGCAGGGATTTGTGGCGCTCCCGGCCGCTCCAGAGCGCCCAAATGTCGTCTTTTTCCTCGTAGACGATTTGGGGTATATGGACATTGGAGCCTACAACCCAGACTCCTTCTACGAGACGCCAAATTGCAACCGCATTGCTGAGGCGGGATGCCGTTTTACCAATGGATATGCCGCCAATCCGGTCTGCTCGCCTACCCGATATTCCATAATGACAGGCCGTCATCCCTCTCGCCCCGACGCCACGAACTTTTTCTCGGGGCGACGAAGCGGGACCTTCCTGCCTGCGCTTCTTCACGACCGGATGGACCTTGCCGAGGAGACCCTCGCGGAAGCATTCAAAGGAGCAGGATATAAAACCTGCTTTGCAGGAAAATGGCACCTCGGTCCAACTCCCGAGTTCTGGCCCACGAGACAGGGGTTCGATGTCAACTTCGGTGGACATAGCCGCGGCATGCCCCGTAGTTTTTTCGCTCCATATCATAACCCGCGGCTTCTCGATGGACCGAAAGGAGAGCACCTTCCGGAGCGCCTCGCCAAAGATTGCGCAAGATTCATCACCAAGCACAGGAATTCACCCTTCTTCCTCTACCTGTCCTTCTACTCCGTGCATACCCCGTTACAGGGAAAGCCCGGGCTCGTTGCGAAGTACAGGGCAAAAGCAGCCAGGATGCCCCTTGCTGAGGGCGAATCGGCCTTTGGATCGGAAGAGCAGGTTTCAGAGCATCGAGGCGACAGTAGTGCCACCCGGAAGGTCCGTATCCGACAGCGGCATCCGGTCTACGCTGCGATGATGGAGTCTCTCGACAACGCAGTGGGACATGTCCTCGACTCCATTGCGAGCAACGGGCTTACAGAGGAGACCATTGTGGTTTTCATGTCCGACAATGGCGGGCTATCCACCTCGGAGGGAAGCCCAACCTCTAATGTTCCGCTTCGAGGCGGCAAGGGATGGCTCTATGAAGGAGGCATCCGGGAACCCTACATGATCTCTGCTCCGGGCCTCACAAAAGGGGGAGAAGTTTGTCATCAACCAGTCACCTCGATGGACTTCTACCCCACTCTTCTTGCCCTCGCAGGCATTCCCTCCCGACCGAAGCAGCATCTCGATGGGCAGTCACTTGTATCGCTCCTCAAGGATCCAGAGTCCTCACTTTCCCGCAAGTCACTCCACTGGCACTATCCGCACTACTCAAATCAGGGAGGATTCCCCGGGGGTGCAATCCGACAGGGTGACTACAAGCTGATCGAACGATTCGAAGATGGTCGAGTCCATCTCTTCAACCTCGCGACCGACCTGGGAGAGAAGGAGGATCTGGCAGAGCGGCAGCCGGACAAGGTCCACACCATGAGAAAGGACCTTCATGCATGGTATCGCAGGGTTGATGCGAAATTCCTCCGCCAGAAACCCGGTGGGCCGAGACCTTGGAGACCCTGAAGGATTGGCAAGGGCCCTCCCGGTCAACCCCGTAACTACCCCACATCCATGACCAGGACCCGTTCCCACCAATCCTTGAAATCCTCCACGAACTCCCGGTGGTGAGGGTCATTGCTCTGATAGGAATCGTGATCTTCCATCGTTGCGAACTTGAAGGAGAGAGCGTAATCCCATGAGTGATCAGTCACCGGTCTCTCTTCCGTTGCTGCCGGTTGTCCCCAGCAGCCACTGTCGAGCGTTTTTGATTCCATGAGTTTGCTCATCCCTGCCTCAAATCTTGAGCGATCCGACGGATTATCCCGCCCCTCCTTCATCCAGAAATACACATGATGCTCCCTGCCGGTCTCTTATACACATCTGACGCTGCCGACGAATAGAGAGGGGTAGATCTCGGGGGGCGCCGTATAATTAA
>CAXEFH010000350.1:0-3326 GCA_963989605.1 uncultured Roseibacillus sp.
AATGATACGGCGACCACCGAGATCTACACCTCTCTATTCGTCGGCAGCGTCAGATGTGTATAAGAGACAGCTAAATATTAATGATATATGCCCTTAATCGCATGGGCAGAAGGTGCGATATGCCGGGGAGAGAGCCAAGGATTCGGGAGCGGATTTCCCCTTGCTCGAAACAAGAACTGCCGGTCACATCGTTGTGGCACGTTTTTTTCTGTATGGGCAGGCCGAATTTTGGCCTAATTTCGGTGGTGTGTTTCAGATAATGGGCGAGTTTCTTGAAAGAGAGACTTGCTCGTCGCTTGGACGCGCTGTCAAAATCTAACCAGCCGAAGGTGCTATTGTTTGATTATCGCATGAAGACCGCTCTGCCAATCCTGTTGGGACTCAGCTTTTTCCCGGCCTTTTTGACCGCTGAGGAGGATATCACCAAGGTAAACGCCACCACCAAGGCGTTCTGGTCTTACAAGCCGCTGCGCCGCCCGACTGTGCCCAAGGTCACGGAACCAGCATGGAGCCGCAGCCCGATCGATGCGTTTCTCCTTTCGCGTTTGCAGGCGAATGGGCTCAAGCCCAATGAACCGGCGTCGAAACGGGAGCTGATCCGGCGAGCGACGTTCGATATTACGGGCTTACCTCCTACCCTCGCGGAAGTGGAGGCCTTCGAGGAGGATTCCTCGCCCGAGGCCTGGGAAAAGGTCATCGACCGTCTGCTGGCTTCTCCGCACTACGGCGAAAAGTGGGCACGGCACTGGCTCGATATTGTCCGCTACGCTGAGTCGAACGGTTTTGAGCGCGATTCCGACAAACCACACATCTGGCGTTATCGCGACTATGTGATTGATGCGTTCAACGCAGATGTTCCCTACGATCAATTTCTCGTCCAGCAACTGGCCGGCGATGAGCTTGAAAAGCCAACTTCGCAGTCGATGATTGCGACGGGATACCATCGACTCATGCAATGGGATGATGAGCCTGCGGATCGGCTTCTGCACCTCTTTGACAACCTGGATGACGATCTTCGGATTACCACCGAGGGCATGCTCGGCATGACGGTTGGTTGTGCTCGATGCCATGACCACAAGGGTGATCCAATCTCGCAGGAGGACTACTACAGCTTCATGGCTTTTTTCCGTGGGATGAAGCAGCCGGGTAAAGGTGGGGCGAACATAGAGAATGTTGGTGGGGGCGAAGGGGATGCCAGCTATCAGACTGCTCTTCAAAAGCATGATAGCGAAGGAGAGAGGATCAAAGGAGAACTGGAAAGTGCCGAGAAGAAGATCGGGCAGCAGTTGATCAAGGCATTTCCGAGCCTCAAGGGGAGACTCAGCAGCTCGGGAAGTGAATTCCGGGTGCTGCTCGGAGATGGCCGGGAAACAAGTCCTGGGCAGTGGTTCTACACCACCAGAAAGCCATCGCCAAACTGGTCGGCAGTTAATTTCCGTGCCGAGAATCAGAAGTGGAAAAAAGGCGTGGCTGGCTTTGGCAAAACCGGGACTCCCGGGGTCAGCGTTAACACGGAGTGGACTTCCAAGGAGCTCTGGGCACAGGCGACCTTTCTTTTGGAAAGTATCCCCGACAAACTCAGACTTTCGCTGATCCATGACGAGGACATGGAACTGTTCCTGAACGGGCAGCTCGTTCTCAAGCGGAGTGGGGTTCTGGGAGCCTACAAGGACTTTGATGCCGACAATAAATTTCTCTCTGCCCTTCAAACGGGTCGGAATGTTGTAACGGCCCGGGTGCGGCAGACAAAAGGGGGGCAATCATTTGATTTTGGGGTCAGGGCTTACCAAGGGGAGAAGTTCACCATTGATGTGGCCCTCGCAATGTCCAAGGCCAAGGGTGTTGAGGCCGCTCTTCTCAACAAAAGAAAAGACCTCAAGAAGCGGGTCACGCAACACGCCCAGAACCGGCCCAAGCCGACCAGCGTGAGCGCTCAGGTCGTTCAGGAGCATTCGAAGACACCACCGCCTTTGTATGTGCATTACCGGGGAAACCCGCATGTCAAAGGTGAGAAGGTTATGACAACGCGTATCCCGAGTATCTTCGGAGGAGATGAACTCGAGTACACCCCCCCGGCTCACGGGCGGAATACCAGTGGGCGCCGCATGGCGCTCGCGCGGTGGATTATCAAGCCTGACAATCCACGAACCTCACGGGTAATCATGAATCGCCTCTGGCAACATCACTTTGGCCGTGGAATCTGCGCCACTCCCAACGATTTTGGTTATCTGGGGGAGCGTCCGACTCATCCCGTCCTTCTGGACTGGCTCGCGACTGAACTGGTGAACAGAGAGTGGAGTCTCAAGCAAATGCATAAGGTGATCATGCTTTCCCAGGCGTACCAGATGTCGTCCCGCGGCCAGGAGGCAGGATTGTCGAAGGATCCGGATAACAAGTTGTTCTGGCGTTTCAACATGCGTCGCCTGACGGCGGAGGAATTGCGTGACTCAGTCCTCGCCACCACCGGCCGGTTGAACCGGAAGATGGGAGGTCCGAGCATTTATATAAAGCTCGCGCCCGAAGTGCTGGCAACCTCCTCAACCAAGGGAGGGAAGTGGGGTAACTCGCCTCCAGAAGAGCAGACCCGGCGAAGTGTCTACATCAAGGTGAAGCGCTCACTTGTTCCTCCTATCCTGCAGGACTTCGACCTTGCTGATACGGACGGCACCTGTCCGGTGCGTTTCCGCAGTATTCTTCCGACGCAAGCCTTGGCAATGATGAACAGTGCCTTTGTGAATGAAGAAGCGGTCAATTTTGCGGAACGACTTCGATCCGATGCGCCGGATGACCCTCGCAGGCAGGTTGGCCTTGCACTTGAGATTGCCCTGGCGAGGGCTGCGACAGCGAGCGAGCTGGACTACGGGATGGAGTTTGTGGAGGTCATGATGCGGGAGCACAAACTTTCCTCGGAGGAGGCCTTTAACCGGTTCGCACTCCTCGTCTTGAATCTCAATGAGTTTTTCTTTGTCGACTGAATGCCGATCATCTCCCCGTTACATCTTTCTTACCTAATTCCATGAACAAACCAGTGAACAGTTTTTGTGGTCAGATCAATCGCCGGGAGGCGATCCGTCATCTGGGCGGCGGCTTTACCTCATTGGCCCTGACGGGCATGTTGGCCCAGGATGGATTCTTCAATAAGGCTGGAGCCGCAGGTCTCTATGGCAATCCTCTGGCTCCCAAGGATTCGATGCTGCCCCAGCGAGCCAAGGCGGTAATTTTCCTTTTCATGTATGGGGGTCCGAGTCACATGGACACCTTCGACTACAAGCCGGAACTCTATCCGCTCTGTCTCTTATACACATCTGACGCTGCCGACGAATAGA
>CAXEFH010000351.1:0-3319 GCA_963989605.1 uncultured Roseibacillus sp.
CGGCATACGAGATTTCTGCCTGTCTCGTGGGCTCGGAGATGTGTATAAGAGACAGCTCCCAGACGTCGGCCTTGGTTCCTCGCCAGTGGTGGTTGGCAGAGTGGTCTGAGGGCCGGTAGCCCTGGTCCTTCTCGTCGGCAAGGTGATGATTCTGCCCTTCCTTGCGCCGATACATGAAGGACCCGTTGTCGCTGGTGTAGATCACGAGGGTATTGTCGCCTTGCCCGGAGTCTGCAATGGCTTTGAGGACGACACCAACGGTGTAGTCGACTTGGTGGATGAAGTCGCCATAGAGGCCGAGGCGCGTCTTCCCGACGAAGCGCTCGTGGGGCCAGACCGGTTTGTGGGGACCGGTGAGGGGCATGTAGAGGAAGTAGGGCCGGTGGGCGGCTGGGTCCTGCTTCCCGGGGCTGGTGGCCTTTTTGATGAAGGTGGCGGCTTCCGTGGCGAGGTCGTCAAGGACGTCACCGGGGTCGAAGTTGGGATCCCGGGGCCCTGCGCGAACATACTTGGGAAAGCCGATCGCCTTCTGGGTTGTAGTACACTTGGCTACTGCCTGATGGTCGCGCAGGTAGACGTAGGGAACCATGTCCAGGGAGGCGGCGATTCCGAACCACTGGTCAAAGCCCTTTTCGATCGGGCCATTGGTGAAGGGCTCGTCAAAGACCGCCTTGCCCCTTTCATCGCGGGCCCACTCGATGCCGAGATGCCATTTCCCGACCATGGCAGTCTGGTATCCTCTGGACTTGAGATAGCTGGCGATTGTAGGCCGGTTGTCTTCAATGAGCGGTTTGTCGCGGGGCGGGAAAAGCACCCCGCTCTTAAGGCGCGAACGCCAGCAGTAGCGACCGGTGAGCAGGCCATAGCGGGTAGGGGTGCAGACGGCGGAGCCGCTATGAGCGTCGAGGAAACTGGCGCCGGAACGAGCGAGGCCATCAAGGTGAGGAGTAGGGATTTTCGATTTTGGGTTGAGAACACCCACGTCCCCGTATCCCATGTCATCGGCGAGGATGACCACGATATTTGGTTTGTCGGCAGCTGCGGCGGGACAAAGTGCGAGAATGAGGGCGAGGAGCGCTAACGATTTCATGGTTCAAACCTCCACCTCAGCGAAAGGCCTTCTCTTTCAAAAGAAGAATCTACGGATTCCATCCATATTGTGGCCGTGAGGCCAAGGGGCGGAAACTGCCAACTTGATCGAAAGGAGGGGGGTCAGGATACCTTTTTTGGGGACTTTTCGCCCGGGGTCTTGTTTTGCTGTTTCCCCTTGCGGCGCTTTGCGCGGCGCTTTGCCGATTCGTCCTGCACTTTCTTCATGTAAGCCGCCAGGGCATCAGGATTGTCACTCGTCTGGAACGCAGGGAGCGCGTGGTCGTTGCTCTCCTCCATAAACTTCTGAAGGCGGGCTTGCAGACGGCTCTTGATAGTCTGGGAGGCGACGTCCCCGGCGAGGTTATTGAGGCAGTCAGGGTCCTTCTCGATGTCATAGAGTTCCTCCACGGTCCTGTGATCCATGGTTGCAAGACGGGCTGCGATCTTGTTGTCGGAGGGTGCCAGCTTCTTCATCAGCCGGTAGGTTGCGGTTCCGTTGGTTGCGGTCCTGAAGATATTCGTGCCGTCCGACCAGGGATTGAAAAGATAGAGATGGGTTTTGGTCTGAAGCCCCCGGATGGGATGCCGGTTGCCCCCGGCATTCTCGTTGTAGACCTTGAAGACCGCCTCGCGCCCCTTCTGCTCCTGCCCCTTGATGACCGATACGAAGGAGGAGCCATCGAGTCCGGCCGGGATCCTCAGGCCCGCCATTTCCAGCATAGTGGGAAGCATGTCGACCGCGGAGATCATGTGGGAATCATTGACGGAACCTGCCTTGGTGACGCCCGGCCAGCGGATGATCCATGGAGTCCAGGTACTGTGGTGATAGAGCTGGGTCTTGGCAAACGGCAGGGGCATGCCGTGATCACTCAGGAACATCACGATCGTCTCATCGGCGTGGCCTGACTTGGTGAGGGCCTGCAGGATGGACCCGACCGCGTCATCCGCCCGTCGGACGGAGCTGTAGTAGAGGGCGAGTTCCTTGCGGACATCGGGATGATCAAAGAGGAACCCTGGGATCGGAACCTCCGCAGGCTGGAACACGCGGGAGACCTTGTGGGGATCATTGGGTTTCCAGAAGGGTTTGTGGGGGTCGGAGATGTTGATGTTCAGGCAGAAGGGTTTCCCGGCCGCCTTTGCTGCGTTAATCCCGCGGAGAGTACACTCTCCGTAGGATTGGACATCCTTGATATGCAGCTTGCGCCCGGTGGGCCCGGTGGTGAGATCCGCATCCCATGCATAAGGCTGATAGGGGGTGGAGTGGCTGACCTTGCCGCGAATGGCGGTATAGTAGCCTCCATTTTTCATCAGGTCGCAGAGAACTGGAAACTTGATCGGTTTGATCTGGTAGAAACCTTCCACCCCGGTGTTGTGGGGATAGCGCCCGGAGAACATCACGTTACGGGAAGGGTAGCAGTTGCCGACTTGGACATGGGCGTAGTGGAAGCGGAGGCTTTCGCTGGCCAACTGATCGATGTGAGGGGTCGTTCCCGGGAGCTTACAGCCAAAAGCGCCGATCGAGTCACAGGACATGTCATCCACGGTGATCAGGAGGAGATTGGGCTTTGCTCCCATGGTTGCGGAGAGTCCCAGAAGAAGGAACAGGAGGGATAAGATAGTGGAGTTCATGAGTAAGATTGGGGAAGGAAGTCTCGGAGGAAAAAGGAGGACTCGATCTACTCCTTCTTCCTGGAGCTTTTTTTCCCGGGAGCTCCCCCTTCTCCCGGATCGTTACGTTTTCCGAACCTGAGGGGGCTTAGCTTGCCGCTACCGGGCTTGAGCTGACCGGGCTTGAGCCGATCGACATCCCGGGCAATCCGGAACCACTCCCTGATCATGCGGGAGGTCCGCTCAGGATGCTTCTGGCGCAGGTCATTGAGTTCGGTGCGATCCTCCGCGAGGTTATAGAGTTCCCATCGACCTCCCTTGGCTGCAACCACCTTCCAGTCGCCCTGCCGCAGAGCCCGGTCCGTGCCGAAATGCTGGTAAAGAGTCTGGTGGCCATTCCGCTGTCTGCCCTGGAAGATGGGAACGAGCGATTTGCCCTGCAGCGGGTCAATGATACGGGACCCAACCTTCTCGGGATAGGTAGCCTCCCCCAGCTCAAGGAAGGTAGCCATGAAATCGATCAGGTGGCCGGGTTGGTGAGTTACGGGTCCGTGATCCGTGCTCACACCTGTCTCTTATACACATCTCCGAGCCCACGAGACAGGCAGAAATCTCGTAT
>CAXEFH010000352.1:0-3291 GCA_963989605.1 uncultured Roseibacillus sp.
TTTTTCAAGCAGAAGACGGCATACGAGATTTCTGCCTGTCTCGTGGGCTCGGAGATGTGTATAAGAGACAGCTTCGGCACGCCGAAACTCCGGAATGATCCCCAGCGAGCCTTCAGAAACGGCGGTTTTCAACCAGTCAGCATGCTCTGAGAGCCTGAAATACCAGTTCTCTTCCTCCAGTTCGACCACCTCACCCCACTCTTCACCGAATTGTCCATCCTCACCGCGATCCTTCTCGGTCAGGTATTGCTCCTGTCTGACGGAGTAGAACCCCTTGTAAGCCTTCTTGTAGAGTTGACCCTGATCGTGCAGGGCCGAGAGGATTTTCTGGACGCAGTTCTTATGGAGGTCGTCGGTCGTGGCGGCCCAGCCGTTATAGTGCACCCCAAGCTTTTCCCAAAGTGCGATAAATTTACGGGTATTGCGGTTCGCCAGAGTGGCCACGTTGACCCCCTCAATGTCGGCGGTCTGCTGCATCTTCTGGCCGTGCTGGTCAACTCCAGTGAGAAAAAAAACCTCGTCACCGCAAAGCCGGCGATAACGCGCTATGATATCGGCGAGAACCTTTTCGTAGGCATGGCCAATGTGCGGACTGCCGTTAGGGTAGTCGATCGCGGTGGTAATGAAGAATTTACTCATGCACTTGTGCGGAGTGAAGCGTGATAATCTTGCCCGGGAAAAATTACCAGCCCGGCGGTATTAATCGTGGTCTCTTACTACCTTTCCGCCGAGGGAGAGAATACGGGCGCGGCCCTTGGCATCCTCGGCCTGGGGGATCTGTCCATCCTGGACATACATTTGCGAGAGAGCGGTCCAGGCCAGGAGGTCGTTGGGGCAGAGCGTTGTCGCCTGCAGGCCGCATCCAATCGCCTCCTTGACTTCGCCGGCCTTGAGCAGGGCCATGCCGAGCGCATGCCATCCATCAAAGAATTCGGGATCGAGGTCAACACTCCGGCGGTAAGCCTCGATGGCGCCCTCAATATCGCCTGTCGCAAAACATGCGCTTCCTTCGTCGTAAGCTCCAGTCGCTTCCGGGGATTGAGAATGTGCCTCCGGCATTCTGCAGGAACGATTCTTACTCGGTAGGGGCCTCGACAACATTCGCAGAGGCCCTGGCCTGGAGAAACCAGTTCTGGACCGCGGCGATCTGGCGTCTCCTCAGAAGGTTCTCCGTCATCATATCCACGGTGGCCTCAATGCCGGTGTCCTCGTAGGCTTCCCTCTTCACAACATAGAGGAAGAAGGAGCGTGCGAGCCCGAAGCGTTCATCTTTGTCGGTATCGGTAATCAGATCAGACAGTTCACCGGGGTTGACACGGGCCGCGGTGGTATACTCCCGCATCACGCCTCCCATGGTTCCGCTCCTGGTCACGTCTTTACGCAGAACGGGACTCAGGTCGAGTTCCGTGGCGGCATCAGTGAATGGTTTTCCTTCCTTCATGGCGGTGGACAGGGCGGTGTGATGTCCTTGGGCCTTCTCCTTCATGATTTCGATGGCCTGCTCGGAAATAAGAGCTGCCCGAACCTTGTCCTTTGCATCTTCAAAGCTCAACTCAGCTGGTTCTAATTCTTCCACAATCTCAAAATAGAGCCATTGATCTTCTCCTAGAGGCTCGAATTTCTTGGTTCCAACGGGCGCTTTAAAGATAGCGTCTCCTGCGGTTCCGGGGGAATTCCTGAAGTTGCTGCTGAAGTCCGAGGGCAGCATGCTTTGTTCAACCAGCTCGGTGGTTTCAACGGTCAGCCCCAGGTCGGTAGCGGCCTCGGAAAGGGTCTGGCCTTCGAGCATTTTCTCGTCGAGTTCACCAAACTTAAGGGCGAGATTAAAAAGAGCTTCCTTCCTCTCTTTCTCTGAAAGCTGGTCCTTGGCGGGTTGCTCAGCGGGTTCTTGACAACCATCATTTTCAGCCGGAGAGGGAGGGGACTGCTCCTTTAACTCGCCCGGCTGTCCGGCTTCCGTGGAATCATTCGCCGCTGGTTTGGAGTCGAGGATGGCCTCGTAATCAGGAGCAGCGAGAATATAGACAACCTTCCTTTTGGGGTTGGAAAGGTAGCTTGATTTGGTGGCTTCCCATTTGGCCTCGACTTCCTCCTCGGAGGGCATGGGCTTATCCCGGAAGCCAGTGATCGGATAACTCAGGAGCTGGTAGGTGATCCGCTGCTGGGAGCTGAGGATATTCTTCTCGGTCTCTTCGCGCGAAACTTCGATACCTGCCCCAAGGACTTCTTCCAGTTTGGTGAGGCAGATGACTTCCCGGATGAGGTCGTTGAGGGTCTTGACGGTTGCACCGAGTGGGCCCATTTCATTTTTGACAAAGTCTTGATAGGCCTCGGAATTGAATCCGCTTTCTTCCCAGAACAAGGTATCCTTGATAAAACTGTTCACCTCGGCTGTAGAGGCGTGGAGACCAAAATCTTTCATGGCCTTTTGCAGGCTGAGGCGGTTTACCACGAAGGAGGTGCGTCGTTTGTTGTCGACGTCGCCTTGGGCAAGCATACTTGCATAGCGACCCAGAGCCTCGGTGTCTCCGGGTGCATTTAACGAAAGGCGAGTGATCAGGCGACTATGCCTCTCTTCAAACCTCTGTAGTTGTTTCAAATCGAATTTCTGGCCGTGGGCCTCCAGGGCGACGGGGCCGCCAAAGAGGCCGAGTCCACTTCCGGATCCAGTGCCGAAGAAGACGAGGCCCAAAAAAACGAGGACCAGAACGGCGATCATCAGGTAGGCGTGTTTACGAAAGGTCTCAAGCATGGGGATGGTGTTTCTTTGCTTTGCCGGTTTCCCGGGAGGACGCGTAGTAAAGCAGGGAGGAGACAAGGATCAAGGGGGATTGCGCACGAAGGAGAGCCTGCGAGCCTCTGGAAATCCATCGGGGACCCTAGCTCGGCGATCGCTGGGGCCGATCCCTGGACATAAGTAGAGGGGGGCATTCGCCCCCCTCTACGGAGTCCATCAACCTCTGCACACCTTTCGGCAACGTGGGGCTGACAACTGCTGTTCACCCTTACATGAAAGCTGCGACTTACACCGCGGCCTCCGTAGTAATGAAACCATTAAACACCTATTAGGTTTCAAAAAGACAGTATTTTTTTCATGTTTTTCATAAAGACCTGAATATTAGGGCTAAATGACTCTTTAAAGTTATTAACAAAGGCTCGAAACCACTTTTCACAGTAATGCACACTGAAAAAATTACCATATTGCGCGCGCGAGCCGGGACCTGTCTCTTATACACATCTGACGCTGCCGACGAATAGAGAGGTGTAGATCTCGGTGGTCGCCGTATCATT
>CAXEFH010000353.1:0-3288 GCA_963989605.1 uncultured Roseibacillus sp.
GATTGACCGCTCCCCTCGATATCAATGAGGAAGGTCTTCGCCGTTTTGGCTGCTGCTTCGGTGCAGGGACTGATTTAGGACTCCCGCGCCTCGTTGATCGAGAGCGTTGAGAGCTGGGAGTCTTTGGCCCATCACTCTCGGGGCCCGTGAGGACCTCGTCCTTGTCAGTCCATGACTCTCTAGGAGTCTGCATCGGAGTGTCAGGGACAGGCATTTCCGTGTCCGCTGCTGGCGCCTGAGGCGGCGGTCGGTCTGGTCCGTCCGCGCCGCCGAGGTTGGGAACGCCTGGCTCGGCCTTCCGGATCTTATCGACCTCGTCGTCCGACGTCATGATGAACTGAACGAACGCACTGGTCGACCAGTGATCCGGGCCGAACAGCTCTGTGAGCTTAATTCGTCCCGCCCCACTCGGCTGATAATACCAGCATTCCTTGGGTCTGCCGACGTGCCACCACCAGATGAAGGTGTGGTCGCACTCGACGATTCCTTCCAAGACGGACACTCCATGTCCGATGCGCGCGCCGACGCAGCCTGCCAAGCCGAAGTGCGTGGCTGCCACGTGCAGTGTCGCGACCAACAACTCACTGTGCTGCGACGATGCTTTAGCCCTTAGCCAGCCCACGGCAGGCACTGACGTGCCGCTCTGTGGGTTGCCTTTTCCCTTCGACTGGGACATGTCGATCCTGACCCAGCCGACTCTGACCTGTTGGCCTCGCTGAAGACCTTCCGCGAAGGTGACCCTGCTCTGGGTGCCGTCTCCGGCCCCTCCGTCATCAGGATCATCGTCATTCTGCTCTACCAGTTCTCCCGTATCGCTTGAAAAGATGGCAATCTGAGTGTCGAAGTCGGAGCCGAAGGTATCGAAACTCAGGGGATCTAAAGGAGTGCCAAGGTTGCCCAGATCAATGCTGACTTCGTCAGGGAAAAGGGCAGGGAGAACCTCGATGTCGATCGCGAAGGTGGAGTCCTGAACGTTTGGGCTGGTATCAGGCCCACTGTATGACTCAACCACGAAATAGTAAGTCCCCGGGCGAAGCGTGACGGTTCCGGTTGGAGGGCTCGCCTCATCCATGAAAGCATACCAGAGGCCCTCGATTGCCACAGTCTTGCCCGGGATGGCATCGGGATCAGTCGTAAGACCCTCCAACAGAAAGAAATCCGGATCTCCCTCCCAGGCAACGTCCTGATTGGGAATAAAATTGACGTCTGCGGGAGCATCGATGGTGAATTGATGAACCAGTTCGTCGCCCCAGCTCAGGGCTTCGTTGATATTGAACGTAAGAAACGCATTTTCCGATCCCCTGACGTTATCGGCATTATTTCTGCCTCCAATTGTAATTTTCAACTCAGGATTCTGGGGGTCATCCGTGATGAATTCGGCTGTTGTGCCAGAAATGCTGGTAATTCCCTCCGAGAGCGAACCGAGATCAAGATCAACCTCGTAATCCGCAGAGGTGGGCAGGGTTGGAGCAATCAGGGCAGTAAGTAGAATGGCCGAGGCTCTGGGGGAAACATTCATAATCAATACTTGGCTGTAGCAATATTAACGCCAATCTGTCCCCAGTGTAGCTTTCCTGCAAGGAGACTTTGATTCGGAGTAGTTTATTTTGATGACCTTATGATATTTGATACTACTTTCAGAAGACCTCTCTATTTCACGATTTTGTGAATAGAATTGTGGATTTCTCTGACAACCTGCTCGCCCCCGACGCCTCTTATTTTTAACCGAATCGACATACCCCAGGTCGGAATCAGATCCGGGATCTCAAGAGTTGCGACGAGGCCATCATTACTCAAGGTCACCCCAGCGACCTGCCAACGCCGCTGGTTGTAATGCCGGGACCCGTAGTTCCTCGTCCGCTTGAGATCCCATGCCTCTATCTCCCAGTTCGCGGCCCTTTCGGCAGAATCCCGATCGAGAGGATCGCTGAAGGATATCCGTAACTGGCGCGGAGAGGTATGCAGGCCGACAGGCGCGTGAGCAGGCTTTCCGGTAGCCCGAACCCGGTAAAATCCTCCCGGCTGTCTTTGGCTCCCGGCCCAGGCAAACATTCCGCAGGCGTAGAGCTGACCATCTCCAGGATGAAAACGACCTCGCATCACCCCCGTCGGCAGCTGGTCGAACGGCAACTGGCACATGCCGCCCTGCACGAGGCCGTCAACCTTCTCATGAGGAACAACGTAAATCTTGCCATAGCCGTAGGAGAGATTGAGAAGAGACCCGCGCAGGGATTTCCACGCGGAGCTTTCCGGCACCCAGAGCAGTTCGGCAGGCGAGCGATCAAACTGATTTGTAATCCAGCACAGAGGAGGATTCATGGCCGAATCGGAGGAATCCGTGATTCCATGGTAACCGAACATGTTGCCATAAAAATCCTCCTCTCCCTTTCCCTCGACCCAGTTGATCCGATTCTTGGGATTCCAGTGTCCTTCCTGATCAGTGACGATAAAGCTCCCATCCGGGTTCAAACACACCCCGTTCGCCGCCCTGAACCCGGTTGCGAGAATATCCGTTCGGCTGCCGTCTTTTTTCACACGGAGTAGGGTTCCATGATGCGGAACCACCGCCGTAAGCGCATGACGAGCCGATTTCGCGTAGTAGAAATTTCCCTCATCATCCGTCTGCAAACCCATGGCGAACTCGTGGAAATGCTCTGTGACCTGATGGTCATTGTTGAACACCTCTACGTAGTCCGTCTCACGGTCTCCATTTTCATCATGGAGAAGAGCGATCATATCCCTGCATCCAACGTAGATTTTCCCTTCCACAATCCGCAACCCCAGCGGCTGGAAGAGGCCCGAGCAGATGCGCTGCCACTGCAGCACTCCCTCGCTACGGTCAACGCCATCAACGATCCAGACGTCTCCATTCCAAGTGCAAATGGCGGCACTTTTTCCACCCTCGAAAAAATCAAAGCCCGAGGTTCTCATCCAGGACTGCCATGGATTCTCAGAGGGTGGAGGCGTTGGCAGAACATCGATCGCGAAAGGTCCTTCCTCCGCCCCGGGAACGATTGTGGTCACCAGCCGCCCAGGAAACCTCCGCCCCGGCTCAGGATCAAACCGCTTCTCGTCCCCCGGTTCGCCAGCTTCCACCCTGACCGTCTCATTTATGATGATCCTGTAGACCCGCGGATTCTCCTCCGGCGGAAAGATATGTTCTGCAGCGGTCTCAAGCTTCATGCGGAGAGGCTCCTTGCCAGCGCCCACCCTCATGATTCTCACAAACGACCCAGTTCCCGCATTCCACCGGGGAATTTCCTCCACTTTTCTCTTCCCGACCGTGTA
>CAXEFH010000354.1:0-3239 GCA_963989605.1 uncultured Roseibacillus sp.
CTATTCGTCGGCAGCGTCAGATGTGTATAAGAGACAGGTATAAAGGATTGTAGTGAGCTATATCCTTGGAAACTTTTTTTGATGCCTCAAAGGCAAGTTTGTTGCTATCTCCAATAACAAAATTTTCAAATGACCTTTTAGAAGGTTTAGAAAAATTAGGCGGATGGCCTGAAAAAGTTAAGGAAGAGGAACAAGTGTTACCCTGACCCGCAGGCAGCTAGGGGAGGCACCCATATTCGCATCCGGGGAGGCTTCGGTGGAGAGAGGTATTGACGCATAGACTTGCTCTGCCCTGATGTTGGGTTGGAGGGAGTCTGGCAGGATGATGTTCTTTGGGAGCGGTCCGGTCTGGAGGGTCACGTTGCTAACGGGGGACCATGTGACTCCGTCATCAGAGCCCATAATGGTGAAAATCAGATCTCCATCCTCGGGGCTGTTCTGGACATCTCCATAGACGGAATTGATGTCCCTGATGAATTTCACGTAGATCCGGCCGGTAATTGAAAAATAGTCCAGTGTCCCGTCCAGTTCCGGAGTTGACATAATGTTCGCAGGGTCACTCAAGAGTGCGTACTCACACAAATTCACCTCACCGTCGCCATCCGGGTCCGCATCACTGGCGGCGTCTGCCGCCTCTGTTGATCCAAAATGGTGGACCTGCCATGCCTCAAATCGGGTCAGGTTCCGGCTGGTGAAGGACTGGCTGTTCCCGGTTGTGGCTCCGCCGCTATTTCTGGCGTAGGCCCGGGTGAAATAGGTCGCTCTCGGGATCAGGCCTGTTGCCAGCCCGGTCACGTTGACAGTGTTGGCTCCAGTGAGTTCAGTGGTTCCATCTGCAGTGGCAGCTCCCACGATGCTGGTGTTTGAAGTGCTTCGACGAATAAGTCCTGAAGCGCTCTCACCCACGAGGATAGTTCCGTCTGGGCTTCCAGCGATCGCGAAGGGACTTCTGAAGTCTGCTTGGTTCACAAAGGCAAGTGAGGAGGCAGACATACCTACGGTGTTCCCCACGCCATCGGCACTCGCAAGTCCTTGGCCAGACCCTGCAATAATAGTGACCAGTCCATCGGGCTGAACCAGTCGGATCAGGCTGTTACGTTCCTCTGCGACAAGAATATTTCCAGAGGCATCGATAGCCAATCTTCTTGGGTGGCTGAACCGAGCCGCACTACCATTGCCGTCCGTGGAGCCTGCATCAACTTCATCTCCCGCGAGAGTTGAGACGGCTCCGCCGCTCACCTTTCTGATATGATTCCGATTATACTCGGTGAAGTAGACTGTGCTGTCGGGGGCGACCGCTAGTGAGTGCGGAGAGATGAGGATGGCGGTCGAAGCGTCGCCGTTAGTTGTGTTGTCACCGATGGCTCCTCCGGCAAGAGTTGCGGTTGTGCCGTCCGAGGCGACAGTGCGAATACGGTGGTTGTGATAGTCTGCTACATAGAGAAGGCCTGAAGCGTCGATGGCAATTCCGGTGGGTCTGTTAAAGCGAGCTGCCCTTGGATCGCCGTCGGTAAAGGATGCCACTCCAGTGCCGGCCAAAGTTCTGACTGTTCGATCAGGAGCAATCACCCGAATCCTGTTGTTTTCACTATCCGCGACGTAGATGCTGCCGTCGGCGCCAATTGCTAGGTCGGTCGGTTGATTGAATCGTGCCGTCGCTGCAGGTCCATCGGCGAAGCCTGCAATGCCGTCACCTGCGATGCTGGTGACAATCCAGTCGTTCGTCTGGAGGTCAGGAGACAGGCGGAGGATCTGGTGTAGTGAAGGATCCGCGACATAGAGGTCTCCCGAGGAGTCTATCACGAGCCCGCGGGGCTCTTGCGGTAATGGGGACGAGTTTTCGGTGACGAGCGGAAGGGTGGAGACATCAACGCCGTCAAGTTGTTCGTCGAGTGAGTAGGCGAACCATGTATCGGTGGGAGTGCCGCTAGGATTGATCTGGGCTCGGAGCAGGGCTGTTGTCTCAGTAGGTTCTGCGGCGGAAAGGGTAGTGACCGAGGGCGGATCCAGAACTGTTCCGGACAGTGGAATCTCCAGACGCGGGATGTCGGGATCATCGCTATCAACCTTGAGGCTTCCCTCATAGACCGCTCCGGAGGTGCTAAGGAGGGTCACGGCGAAGTCCAGTGATTCACCTTCTCCGATCTCAGTGGGGAGGTTTGGTGGAGAGGAGATCACATATCCGGTAGAGACGCTTAAACTACTGACAAGCAGGGGCCATTCGCCGTCATTGGTCAGAGTGAACCCTTGAGAAACGACAACTCCGAGGGGCGTTGTTCCGAAGTCAATAACCGTAGTCTGGTCGTCAGGAAGTGGAGTGGTAGGGAAAATATCTGCCAAGAGAACGAGGTTCTGGGCACCAGGCATCGTGAAGCTGCTGATGTCACTAACGGTTTCAGTGCGTCCATTTTGTGCCCGGACGCGGAAATAGTAGGTCGCCGAGGGCAATAGCTCCTGCTGAATTGAATAAGTTTCGGTGGAGAGGGAAGAGTAGCCGATCTCCCCGGGTTCGAGATCGCCCTCCTCGGGGAGATTCACATGTCCGGTAGGTAACGGTCCTCTCGTAATGCGCCTTAGGACGGAGGTGTCTGATTCGGCTACGTAGAGAGTGGAAGTGGCCGATGCGGTGCTGAGTAGCAGAGACCGGGGCCGATTGAATGCAGACGCAGTTGCAGGGAAAAGCTGTAGTGGGCCGTTGTTAATACGTCCGGGCGTTCCTGAGCCGGCGTGAGTAGAGGTTGCTCCTGCGGGATTCACAAGTCGGATCCTGTGGTTATCCTCGTCAGCCACGAAGAGATTATCGTTGGCGTCAATGGCTAGTCCGCAGGGAGAACTGAACTGGGCGATGGATCCATCCCCATCGAGATACCCGGCATCGCCGGTGCCTGCTCTCGTGGAGACAAATCCGGTGGTGGGATTAATCGCACGAACCCGGTGGTTGCCGCGATCAGCGACCAGCACAATCCCGGCAGAGGATATTGCGAGAGCCGAGGGGTTGTTGAATTCCGCGCTAAGGGCCGCTTCATCAGCAAAGCCGCTGTTCCCATTGCCGGCAAAAGTAATGAGCCGCCCAATAGACCTTTGGGCGATGTCAGAGATGGTCGCCTCGATGGCTCGGATGCTGTGATTACCCCGGTCTGCAACGTAGAGGATATTGCCAGAGAAGGCGAGGTCGGTGGGGAAGAGAAACTCTCCGGCAGCAGCATCATTCGCGGCTGCGAGACCGGCTCTAGCTGCTC
>CAXEFH010000355.1:0-3213 GCA_963989605.1 uncultured Roseibacillus sp.
CACTCCACCACCGTCGCTTGGGGCTCCTCACCTGCCTGGTCGCAGGAGCTCGTAAAGAGAAAGAGGCAAACTGCGACACTTGACCATGCGCTGAGTCCGAAAAGGTTCATGATTTGGAGAAGTATAGAGGCCCCTTCTTTAACGCAACTACTTTGCATTAGCCAACTTCCACCCGGCGTCCTGCCAGAATCCTAAGCTCTTCCGCTAGGAAGGGCGGAATGGCTGACGTGCCTCAAAAAAGAGATGGGCAGGCGACTCAAGAAGGCCTGTAGTGAGCCTCCTCATGACCGGCCGCTCGCGAAGAAGGTAACGAGGACTTTGCTGCCCATCTTCCACAACTGGCCAAGACCAACGAATTTATCCGCACCCTGGATGGCCCCCCGGCTGACGTCGTGCTGGAAGCGTCCTACGAAGTGGGCCTCAACTGGATCGATGCCCCAATGCGCGCATCGGGACGAATGGAATTGGTCCGTGATACGGGTGAGCAGTCAGTGATTCAACCATGAACTGGTGTCGAAACGTCGTCAGTGAGTCCCGCACTAGGGGACAACCGAGTGGATACCCGCCTGCTGTTCTCTAGCTTAGCCCTCACTCGCTATGGAGCGGACCTCGCATTACTTTGCATGCTTCATCATGAAACCGGTGTCATCGAACGCTTGGAACTCCACAAACTTACCATCAACGATCACGCCCTTGTGGAGCGCGGAACTCGTTTTACCGCCAGCTGTCATTCTTGTTTCGACGAAGACAACGTTACCTGCGGCGTGAAAGCGCAATGCTTCAACCTTGAAATCTGGCCATAATTTTCCAATCGGACTGAAAACTCCGTCCATCACCGCTTGGGGACCCACATAGTCACCACCATAAGGAAATCCTTTTGGCATGCGCCATCTGACGTCCTCGGCCTGAGTGGCTGCCCACGCTTCCATATCTCCTACTGAGAAGGCGTCATACCCAGCTTTCGCCACCTCGATCACTGCGGCATCATTCGAAGAATGTTGGCAGGCACTCAAGGAGGCTGCGATTCCCATCACTATGATCAGCTTTTTACACATCGGTTGGGGAAACTGCCTTGGAATCAAATAAAAAGCGAACACAACTGGTGAGGAGCCCATTAATTTTGCGAAGTTACCTGCAAATTGGATTGAATACCGCCCAACAAAAAATCCGCAGCAGAACAGGGATCATCAACTAAGGTGCGAAAATTCTGGCCCTAAGACCTGGACAGAACTCGGGTGACCACCTCGTCGAGTCCTAAAAATCGACCTGACTTGTGGAGCTCCTCACTTTAACGTGAACCATCTCCACAAGTTAAGTCCCACCCGGCTGTATGCCTCGACCTGGCGGTCTGCCAAGATCCTAAGCTCTTTCCCGAGAACACGCGGAATTACTGACGTTCTTTGAGAAGAGATGGGCAATGGCATTGTCAATGCCTGTAGTATCACTAGCGATGACCATCCTCTTTGATATCGGTAACGTGCTGATACATGTGAACGTCGACTCGTTTTACAACCGTGTCTTTGGGACAGCCGAGCCCGATCCTAAGATCATCGCCAAGTTTATCGAGATCCGTGATCTCCACGATCGCGGCAATTTGGATCAAACGTCCTTCATCACACAAATCAGAGATCTCAGCCCTCTCGACGTGTCTCCTGAAGAGATTCACGAGGCGTGGAACGGAATGTTGAGTCCCATCACCCCGATGCACCAAGTTGTGTCAGATCTCAAAAAGGCGGGCCATCGACTGATCCTGTTCTCGAACATCAACAGGATCCATCTTCCCTATCTTTTAGATCACTATTGTATCCTGCACGAGTTCCATGAGGCGCAATACTCGTGCGAGTTAGGGGAAATAAAACCCCATGACCACTTCTACGAGGATGCCATCAAGCGGTTTGCGCTAACCCCGGACGACACCCTCTACTTCGACGATCTCTCACCCAATATCGCCACCGGAGAGCGTCATGGGTTTCGCTGTTATCAATACGATGCTGACAATCACAATGCAGCCCTGACTTGGTTAAAATTGATACTTTCTCCCTCTTGATTATTTCGCCTTCCTACTTTGCGGAATAAGCCATCTTGCTCTAAACATTTATAGATCTGTAGCGAGAGCCTGGATGGAACGTGATCTGCTTTTTGTAATAGCTATTTCTATATGACACGGATACTCCTCTCCCTTCGCACTATGAAATTAATTATCATATCCAGCATCCTCGTAGCCGGGCTTACGGCCCTCTGCTCCGCAGATCATCACGCAAAAGAGCAGGGTAGTGACAGCCCCCTCCTCTATGTCGTTCGACATATCAAGGTGGACCTCGACAACGTCGAAGCCTTCCAGAAGGCAGTCGCCGAAAAGACCCTGAAATACAATCGTGAGGAAGGGTCCGACCCTTGGTTTACGTGGAAAGTCCTGACCGGCCCGCGGAGTGGTCAATACGCCCGTCTCTTCGCCGCACGCTCCTGGGCCGACCTCGATCGGGTAGAATCCACCCATACCATCAATATCCCTCGAGCTAACGAGGAGAGCGAATACTGGAGAGAAAATATCTCCCCCCTTCAGGAGACGAAAATGCCAGCCACGAAAGTGATGGCGATAGTTCCCGGGACCTCCTTCAGTAATATTGAAGGAGAGAACCCAACGCGCTACGGAGCTCTCTATAAGTGGAAAATGAAGCCGGGTATGTATCAAAGAAAAACTGCGGCAGCAAAAATGAGGACCAAGGCTCTTGCAGCCAGTGGACTGAAAATCCGGGGACATCTCATGCGCACCGAGTCTGGTGGGGACTTTATGACCTTCACCCAGTTTATCGGGTTCGATTCCTGGGCAGACTTCGGAAAACTACGCGAGTGGGGTGGAATGGGCGAAATTTTTGAGGCAAACCATGGCAAAGGCTCATGGAAGAAATTCCTCAAGGAATGGAACGCTATCCACCAAGAAGGTGGTGAGACCGAGGTGGAATATATGGAATACATGAGCGACCTGAGCTCGATCAGTATTACCAAGTAAGAAGAACCTCACATCTTTTTCAGAAGAGGCCCTCTCGGACAGCGAGGGGGCCTCTTTTTTCTCCCGTTTTTAGAAGATTCCCCCGAGCCCTCTACCCGGAGGTTCCTCTCCAACACCAAGGTCAGGAACCCACCTGTCTCTTATACACATCTCCGAGCCCACGAGACAGGCAGAAATCTCGTATGCCGTCTTCTGCTTGAAAA
>CAXEFH010000356.1:0-3208 GCA_963989605.1 uncultured Roseibacillus sp.
AGGAACTCTCAGGGAATCACCACCCTGAAAAACGCTCTACCACCGGTGACAGGCTGAGAGTGTTGCATGAGACTTCCGGTTCCCGCTCTCACACTACCCACATTCTGCCAGGTTTGGAGGTCAGGAGAACGTTGAACGCGATAGGTTATTCCAGAATTCGTCTGCCAGCTCATGTTTAACGTGTCCTCGCTGAGCCAGACTTCGGAGAGAGCAACCTCAGGCACAACTATTGGGGTGATCTCAAAGCTGAACCACTGCACGCCGTCTGCAGGTAGCGCACCTTGGATCGACTGGTTCTCCCCATAATTCAAAAGGAAGTTGGCTGCTGCTGGGGGACCATCAACGGAAAACCCTTCCCTGAAGATTGTGTTATATTGACTAACCGCGATGTAATACGTTCCCTCCTCGAGATTTGCCGCGGTGATGCCACTTTGTAACGCTCCATTGAAATCATCATTTTCGGCGAGAAGCTCACCTTCCAGACCGTAAAGTGCCATTTCCGTATCAATCGTGGACCCAAGGGTGGTGAACTGGAGAGGCAGACTCCCATCTCCAAGGGATCCAAGGCTTACCGCTTGTGGACGCGTTTCGAATGAAAACCACACCGCGCCTGTCTCCTGAATGCGCGCTCTGGTATTTTCATTTGAGTTGAACGTCAGCACGATAGTACTCCCGGCTGGCCCTCCGGTGGCGGAAAACCCGTCAGCGAAGGTGGTGTCATATTGACCCACTACAATATACCACGTCCCTGGTACTACATTGCTAAAACCAAGTCCACTTTGCAGCGTCCCATTGAAGTCATCATTCTCGAGCCCCAATCTTCCGTCAGGGTAAAAGAGAGCGATCTCGGTATCGATCGAGGATTGCAGGGTATCAAAAACGAACTCCGTTTCTTGATTCCCCAGGACGCCAAGCGGAATTGCTTCTTCCACTGTAGCACCGGCATTCTCTATCAGATCCGGATTCGTGGGATCCTTGGGAACAATCTGAATCCCGTATATTCCCGAATTGTTGATACCCCGGTTGAGCTGCACTGAAAAGGAACCCGAGGATTGGTTACGGAAGACACAGAAATTCGCTGGGGGGTTTCCTGATCCCTCATCCGTGGTCCTGGCATAAGCACCAGGGAATACTCCTACGTCAGAGAACTGGGAGAATGTCGAGTAGGAGAACGTCTGTCCGGCGGTTGCGCTCTCAATCGCCCCTAGCCGTCCATTCTGATCGGCTCCAAAATACACGTAGACGTCGTAATTCGCATAGGTGATGTTCAGGAGATCTACCGTTGCAAAGCCATCAGGCCCCACATTATCCAAGTAGGCGTTCATCAGCTTGTTATCAGCGGGTTCGCTCCCGTTATCCGTGTTGTAGGTGCTGTTTGCATCCCAGGTGGCGATGATACGACTGTCCTGCCCTTCGCTGTCAACCAGTGTAATTTCGTCTCCGAGGAGGTTAAAATTATTCCCGCTAGGGGCTCCTCTGGTGTTGTTCCAGTTCGTTTGAGCGACTTCCGGAAATCCCGCCCGCTCCGCCGGGAGAATGGTAGCAGCAGGATCACGGTTGCTGGCAAAATTAATTCCGATGCTTCCGCCAGTCTCGATGGGGCGATCACCCGCATTGTTGGGATCGGTTCCAAGCTCCAACTCCACGGAATCGGTGATTCCATCTGAATCGGTGTCAACCGTATCCAAGGAGGCGATCTCAAAGCTGAACCACTGCACGCCATCTGCCGGAAGCGCGCCTTGGATCGACTCTGGTGCAGGAGGAGCTCCTACCCGGAGCTCCCCCCAATTCAAAAGGAAATTGGCTGCTGCTGCTGAGGGCGCCCGAGCGTAAAACGCTTCCCCGAAGATTGTGTCATATTGCCCAACCGCGATGTAGTAGGTTCCCTCCTCGAGATTTGCTGCGCCGATGTTACTTTGTCTTGTTCCACGGAAATCATCATTCTCAGAAAGAAGCTCACCCTCTGGACCATACAGCGCCATTTCAGTGTCAATCGTGGAACCAAGGGTGTTGAACTGCAGTGGCAGCCGCCCCAGATCGAAGGATCCGAGGCTTACCGGTAGTTCTGGAGGCAGCCCGGACGGGTTACCAGGGGGGATCAAGTCCCACCAGGTCATTACTGCTCCATGCGTAACCAGGTCCAGCCTACCATCTCCATTGACGTCCGCAGTAAACAATCCTGTGCCACTGCAACTAGTCTCGACTCCGCAACCAAACGGTTCATCCATTCGAGACAGCGTCAGGGAAAGCATCCGGGAGAGCTGTCCTCCTTCCATCTCGCGGTAGAGAACATTGTTGCTCGAAGGCCTCCCTATGAACCAGTCCAGATCGCCGTCCCCATCGAAGTCCACGACATGGAATCCTCTCAGAAGGCCGCCGGAGGGGAGGCTCCACAAAGTGTTAGGGTCTAATCCGAACGCGCCCGTAAAATTCCCCGCACCATCACCTCGATGATAACCAAAGCGTGGGCTGGATGTGGCCGATAGCCCCGCTATATCAAGGTTCGAGTCATTATCAATGTCCGCTAGAAAGATCTCCTTTCCCGCCCCAAGCCAGCTGGTTTCCGGGACCACTGTCCTCTGCCATTGACCGCCCCCCCCGCTCGGGTTCTTCATACAGATTATTTCGCCTAAACGGTCGATCCTCTGAGGGAAAGTACTGACAACAACATCGATATCACCGTCTCCGTCCACATCTCCGGTGTCGACTCCTGTAGGATTTAGGCCGTCCTCCTGCCAGATGACTTGGGCCCCCCCGTAAGTCCCGTCCCCGTTGTTAGGGATCCACGCAACGCGGCTCACTGAACTCCCTTGAAGAACGATGATATCAAGGTCACTGTCACGATCGAGGTCTGCCGTAGCAACGCCAACGATGAACCTTGCCCCAGTGAAAAGCTGATTGAAAAAGTTCGTCTCGAGAATCGTCGTCTGAGTGAATGAGCCCTGACCATTGTTGGTGTGAACCCGCAGCGCAGCCCCCTGTCCTAGGTCCCATCCAGTGATGCTGAAGTCTTGGCCAAAAGAACCGGTAATGACATCCAGATCTCCATCATTGTCCATGTCTGCTACATCAAAGGGAAAATCTAAATATGTTTCTTCGGCATTTGATATCGGAAGCACCGTCCAGTCGCCACCCCCATCATTTCGAGCCCACACGATTCTGTGACCGAATGACCTCCCCGGGACGATGGCAAAGTCCTGAATGACGA
>CAXEFH010000357.1:0-3176 GCA_963989605.1 uncultured Roseibacillus sp.
GATCACCTTTGAAGGACCAGGGGTGACACCACAGGATAAGGCTGTGCCCTCGCAGAAAACCCGTAATCGAATCGAAAGGGTCGAAAAAACCTTTGCTCTTCGGTTGCGGCGTCCTCAGCCCTTCGTTCTTCCCCAGCGGCGTCCCAATCCTGCCCCTCAGGTTCCGGCAGCTCCACCCGCCGCGGAAAATCAGCCCAAGCAGCATAATACCGAAAAGGCGCTTCGGAAATAAGTTCGAGGTTGGTGGGTATTCAACGGAGTTTCACAAAGCGGTGGAATCCTTGGAAATGGCAGGCATTAACTGACGGTTGGGCCTCGGAAAAGTGCGAGGTTGGCAAGCGCACCGGCATCGGATAGACCAACGGCGAATTTCACCTGCCCCCGCGGAATTTCCATGCGCTATGCCATTTTTTCAGACGTTCATGCCAACCGGCAGGCGTGGGAGGCAGTGCTTGCGGATATCGCGCAGCAGGGAGCGGACACTCTGGTATGCCTTGGTGATGTGGTTGGCTATGGGCCAAAACCATTGGAGGTTCTCTCGGCAGTCAGGTCTGTAACCGCTAATTTTGTCCTGGGTAATCACGATGCTGCAGCCTGTGGGCGACTTGATCCCTCAATCTTCAATGATCGTGCGCGAGTTGTCATCGAATGGACGCGAGGTCAACTGGATGATGATGCCCTGCAATTTCTGGGACAGGTTCCCCTTCAAATGAATGGCACGGATGTCTATTTCGTCCATGCGGAGGTCGTGGAGCCAGGTGAGTTCGGATACGTGGAGGGGATTCCGTCTGCAGAAGCGAACCTTGAAGCGATGGTGGAGTCCCTCGGCTTCATCGGGCATACCCACCTGCCGCTAGCGTATGCCATGCCGAAGCGCGGTGGGGCGGTAACTCAGCTTCCTCCCAAAGACTTCCAGCTTGAGAGGGGGCATCGGTATCTGGTCAACGTGGGTTCTGTTGGTGAACCCCGGACAACCGATGTAAGGGCCAGCTATGTCATCTACGACGATACCTCCCGATCGGTGTTCTTTCGCAGGGTTGCCTTTGACGTTGAGGCTTACAAGGCGGACCTTCAGCAGACCGGCTTGGAGATTCTTCCCTATTTTGTGCAGGTCGTGGACTCCGGGAAGGTAGCAGGTGCTCCTCGTCCAGCGGCAGCGCCACAGCTTGCCCTCGCGCAGCTTCCAAAGGTTGGAGAGGTTGTTGCTGGAGGGCAGGGGCATCTGGTCATAGGGAAGCCAAGGGCGGTGGCGCCTCCGGGGACAGGTGGAACGGGTCCGGTATCGAGGCCAAGGTCCAGTCTCCCTTGGGTTCTTGGGATTGCGGCCCTTGTCACCATCCTGCTCGTAATCATTGGGATCGGGATGATGCAGGATGATGAGCTTGAGCCGGGAGTTGAGCGACAGGCCAAGCCCCTTGAGGGGAAAAGGGTCCTGACGAATACGGATCGCTCCGCACCGAAGGAGCTCGTAAAAACGGTGCAGGGCCCGATGACGGATCTGGTAGTCCAGCGATTCGGGAAAAATTTTCGAGACTTGGAGGGCCTTCGTGCAGAGGCCAATGAACTGGAATCTGGAAAACCAGTAGAGGACGGGATGCTCCATCTGGGGGACGCGGGCGAGGAGCCCTGCGGACTGGTGTGGGAGGGCTACCTGCGTATTCCAGAACGAGGCTTTTACAAATTTTCTCTGGAGGCCTCTACCGGTGCGGCTCTCCTGATTTATGGAGAGGAACAGGTCTCCTCAATCTCAGGCTCGCGGGAGTCGGCCCGGGTTCTCTGTCGGAAGGGACGAGCACCGGTCCGGGTGGAATACTTCCAGAGGGGTGGGGAACAGAATCCAGGGTTGAGCCTTAACTGGTCTGGCCCGGGACTGGACGGAACTCTTTCTCTCGTTCGGAAAGATGGCATTTCCGGGGCGGCTATCGCCGGGGCCCCGCCCCAGGATCCCCCTCCTTCCCCTACGGAGCCGGTCGCGCCCGGGATTGGCGAGGGTCCGGTGCGGACAGCTCCAGAGAGCATGAGTCAGGACCTGATTGCCTACTGGTCTCTTGATCGTCGGACGCCCAAGAGCGGATCCCGATACACCGTTACGGAGCGAGGGGTAGAAGAGAAGCTTATCATGAAAGGCCAGCCCCTGCGTTACTTCCGGCCGGCGGGCGATCCGGGAGAGCTGAGGTGGGAGAGGCCCGGCTTTGACGACTCAGATGGATGGATGGATGGAAGAAATGGGATAGGCTATGAGGACGCCCCGGGTGAGTTAAAGGATCTCCTTGAGACCACGATCGAAACAGAGAAAGGCAAGCACCCTCACAGTCTGTATCTGCGGATTCCATTCGAGGTGAAGGATCCGAAGGCCTACAAGCAGCTTGCGCTCTACATACAGTATGATGATGGGTTCAAGGCGTATCTGAACGGCTCGGACCTTGGTAGCAGGAATGCGCCTTTCCCGTTCCTGTGGAATTCGGGATCTGCAAAGAAGAGGAACGACAGCGATGCGGTCAAACCTGAGGCTATCAGGCTCAGCGCGCGGAGAGTTGGTCAGTTGGTGGCGGGAACCAACATGCTCGCGATCCATGCACTGAATGACGGGGAGAAGAGTAAACCGAACGCGACGAATACCGGCTGTGTGAGCACCGATATGCTGATCCTCGCGCAGCTGGTTGGATTACGGAAGGGAGATGAGCCGCCCGCGGAACCTGAGTCAAGGGAAGCCAGTAAGTACGACATGCCAATTGCTGCAGAGATGATTAAGGGGGAGGTGAGGGAGGTGCCCGGGGGCAGGTTCGGAGAGGCTTATGATTTTCAAGGAGGTAGCCTCGACATCGGAGAGACCAATGACTACGCGCTCGCGGACCAGTCTTTCACCATCAGTCTGTGGTTTACGCGGAATCCCGCATCTGCTGACGGCCAAGCGAGGCGGTTGATCTCAGCGGGAGCCGGGTCAGACCAGAAGGCGGGATGGGCGCTTTGGATCCAGAAGGACGGCAGCGGATTGACCTTTCGCGTTGGCGATGGAGATTCCGCTTCCGACCTCACGGCCAAGCACGAAAGCCTTATGAACGGCGAATGGCATCACGCGGTCGTTGTGATAGAGCGTCAGACCAGCACTGTCTCTTATACACATCTGACGCTGCCGACGAATAGAGAGGTGTAGATCTCGGTGGTCGCCGTATCAT
>CAXEFH010000358.1:0-3156 GCA_963989605.1 uncultured Roseibacillus sp.
TTTTCAAGCAGAAGACGGCATACGAGATTTCTGCCTGTCTCGTGGGCTCGGAGATGTGTATAAGAGACAGTCATTACCCGGGATTCGTATCTGCCCTCCCACCCTTTCCTCGTCCGCCTTGAGCTCCGGGATGGCGATGGGAATATTAATCGGAACCTCTGGGAAACCACTGCAAGTCTCTCTTCCAGCATCCCAGGAGTCACTCTGACACCCGGGACTGTCACGATCAGGAATGGACTGGGATCAGCCCTCGTGAAAGTCGAAGGGGGGGCTGATGGGTTTTCCTCCTCTTTGATCAGCAGGGGAGCAACGTGGAGCTATCTTGACGACGGCTCCGACCAGGGAACAGCGTGGCGAGAACGCGATTTTAATGATGATAACTGGCGGAGTGGCCCGGCAGAACTTGGCTACGGAGACAATGACGAGGCAACCGAAGTACGATTTGGTCCCAACGAAGATAATGATGATAACGATGAGGATGAGAAATTCATCACCACCTACTTCCGGAGGGATTTCACTATCTCCGATGCCTCGCAGGTCCTTGCACTTGACTACCAGATCAAACGGGACGACGGGGTCGTGATTTATTTGAACGGCACGGTCATCGGCCGGGACAATGTTGATGCAGATCCCGACTACTTAACCGAAGCGAGTAATGGATCCAGTCGAGAGGATGACTTCCTCGACCCTGATGACCTCGATTTCGAGGGTGAGAACATTCACACTCTCCTTGTCGATGGAAACAACACGATAGCCGTTGAGATCCACCAGGATGATAATGAAAGTTCCGACATCAGTTTCGACTTTGAACTGACCGCGACTGTCGCCGGGGCTAATCCGGGTGATCTCACCCTCACCGCGACCGCAGGCAATCAGGAGGCCCGTAAAAACATGACCAGCCTGTTTGACGAGGACGTCTTCCAGTTTAGTGGCATCCTTCCAGGCGACGCGACAGCCTGGAGCGGCATTGTGAGGCTTACTGGCGATACCACGGTCCCACCAGACCACGTTCTCACGATCTCCCCCGGCACCCTTGTTCTTCTGGACGGCGACCCCGCGACTGAGGGGACCGAAGGCACCGACCTGATCGTTCAGGGCAGTATCTTTTCCTCGGGAACTGAGAGCCAGCCAGTCACTTTCACTTCCTCAGCGGATAACTCCCCGTGGGGCCACATCCAATTTGAAAATTCTCAGTCGGCTCGATTTGATTTCTCCAACATTCATCGGGCAGGCCATTCCCCACGAGGTGGGCATACTGATCATGGACGGGTTCTCCGGATCAAGGGTTCAGAGGTGGTCTTTGAGAACTGCACGATTTCCGACAACCGGGGCAAGATAGGAGAAACCGAGCGCGAGGGAGGGATCGATTCCCGGATGGTTTTTAAAAGGTGTCATTGGGCGAGATCAGTCATGGGAATCGAAACATTCGACACGGGCGTCCTCATGGAGGATTGCTGGATCACTGATATGCTCGGCCAATACCGGGAGGATGGTGAGACAGACGACAATGATGCCGTGTATTTTCACGGAGCCGGGGCTGGCCAATCGATCCTGCTTCGCGGGGTTGTTGTCGCCAACTGCGAGGATGATGGCATTGACACCCTTAATGCCGACGTGATCATCGAAAACTGTCTTGTAAGAGAAATGGGGGACAAGGGGATGAGCATGCTTGGGGGAAGCGCCGCCGTTCGGGAATGCCTTTTCACCGGCTGTGATATCGGATTCTCAGCAAAGGACGACGCAAGCGCCGTCATTGATTTCTGTACCATCGTGGACAATACCTCCATCGGCCTCCAGGCGGAAAACAAGAATGGGGATGATGCCCCAAGTTTCTACAATATCTCGAACTCCATCATCTGGAACAACAGCGAGGATATTCGCACCGATTATGACCCTGCCGATGTCATGCTCCTGCATAGCATCGTTGGTCAACCGTGGCCCAATGCCGGGGGGCAGGATCAAAGCAATCTCAACGAAAACCCTCTCTTTGTCGATCCAGACGACCACAACTATTACCTCAGCTCTGAATCACCTGGAAGGAACGCCGCGAATCCCGACCTGCCTCCTGCTCCAGATGGCACTACCCGGGATCTAGGGTGTTATCCCTACGATCAGGTGTTCGACGGAGCCGGATCAGAAATTCGATGGGTCGCGTCAAACGGACCCTACCGGATTACTTCGGATGCCGCAGTTCCTTCCGGTGGCAATCTGATTATTGAGGCGGGAACTAACATCTATTTTACGCCCGGAACTCGTCTGACGATCAACGGCTCGGTCCAGATTGAGGGCACGCCTTTTTCGAGGGTCCAGCTTACCAGCGTTCCCGGAGCGCCCTTCGTCGATGATCCAGCCAGCGATGGCCTGCCACCCGGCCCTCCCAAATGGGATGGCCTCAAGATTGTCGACTCCATGAACCCATCGAATCGTATCGCGCACGTTGATATCCGCAATGCGCAGCATAGGGAGGGCTCAATCGGGATCATTCGGTCCCAGTGCGTGGTTGATGACGTCCGTTTCAGTGGGACCCACATCCGCATGATCTACACGGAGGATGCCTCGGTAATTATCGAAAACAGTATTTTCCCCGACATGTTCGCGCCTGACGAGCAGGCTGCAGACCTTGGTCTGGATAATATCAGCGAGCACATCAAAGGCGAAGGAGACATTCCCAAGGGCGGAAGATACATCATCCGTAACAATGTATTCGGAACCAATAAGGGACATAACGACGTCGTCGACGTAGTCAGCGGGAGCCTGCCCGAACCCATCGTGCAGATTCTGGGGAACTACTTTGCCGGATCGCGCTGCGAGGAACTTGATCTTGGCGGTGATATCTACGTTGCGGGCAACACCTTCACCAGAGTCTTCAAGGATGACGAAACCTCGGACAGGGGATATGCGAATGCAATTTCTACCGGTGACCGACCAGACACCACAACCATGCTCGCCCGGAATATATTCTGGGACATTGATCACGCCATCAGCCTGAAGAACAACTCGGATACCATCTTTGAAAATAACACCGTCTACAAGGTTCATCCCGACTTTGTAGACACCTTCGACAACACAAATATTGGATCTGCCATTAACCTCTTCGTTCCGGGGGACACCTCCCCCACCCCGGCGGCTGGCGCTTACGCGGGATCAAACATCTTC
>CAXEFH010000359.1:0-3150 GCA_963989605.1 uncultured Roseibacillus sp.
GGTTTCGGCTGGTCGCGCGGCTGCGTGCTGACACCAAGACTCCCCTTCGTTCGAGCTCCTCGTCAACGGCAGAATGCAAGGAAGTCGACCAAGGTGTTAGCGGGACGCTTGAGGTGAAAAGAGCGTATGCCTGCCGATGAGGCGCCGAGATAGTCGGCCTCGTAGGAATCGCCGCAGAAACAGGTTTCTTCGGCTCGGCAATTTAGTCTCTTGAGAGCAAAGTCGAATATCTTCCGCTCAGGCTTACGCGCCAGAGCATCAGCCGACGTTATCACGTCCTTGAAAAAGGATCCAATTCCGAGGCCGTTCAGAATCGGCACCAGTCGGTTGTCGAAGTTTGAGACTACTGCGATGGTCCCAATCTTGGAGGCCGCTTCGAGAAAAAAAACGGTCTCGGGATAGAGCACCCACGAGGTCGGTTGGGCGTAATGGTCAAAAAGGGAATCGAAACATGCTTCCAGTTTCGGGGTGGGCGTGGACAGGGAGCTCTTCCCAAGGGTGTCGGAAAAGATTTGAAGGACTAGAGAGCGCCACCAACTTACCTCAGTGTCATGTCCGGAACTATCGCGAGTGTAGGTGGGGGATGGCGCTCGTGCAAAGGAGCTCCGGAAGGCGGCCTGAATCGTGGCAGGGTCGACAGTAAGGTTCGTGCTTGCCTCGAGGTGTTGTGCATACACGAGACCAACAGGTTGAGAGGGCTTGATCAGGGTGAAAGAGGAATCGAGGAGAATCATCATTAGTGAAGTTGGGATGAGTGTTTCGATTGCTGCCTTTTATCTTCAGAGGCGGTCGTGGTCACGCCTCTCATGGATTCACCTGTGTCTTTGCTTGTCGACATCAAGTGAACGGTAAATAGTCATTTTATGACACAGTGTATCAGAAACGGGGCCGGGGTGTTTCTCCTATCAATCATGGTTTCTGGGGCAGACCAAAAGACAGTGGAAGTGGAGACGAAGGACGCGGAGGCCGACAGAAAATGGGTTTCCCTAGCTCCCTCAAAGGCGGGCATGGGCTCCTGGAAAGCGCTGAATTTTGGAGGAGAAGGCGACACGACGTGGAAAGAAGGGACTCTCACAATCGAGGAGGGAGCAGAGCTTTCGGGAGTGGTGTTTACGGGGAAGGATCTGCCGGAAGCTCCCTATGAGCTTGAGTTGGAAGCCCGGCGGACCTCGGGAGTCGATTTTTTCTGCGGGCTTACCTTGCCAGTTCGTGACCCGAAAACCTGCGTGACCTTCATCTGTGGTGGATGGGGAGGAGGGGTGGTAGGCTTTTCAAGTCTGGATGGGATGGACGCATCCGAAAATGAGACCGGGAGTTATCAGGCTTTCAAGGACGAGCAGTGGTACAAGATTAGACTCGAGATTCGTAGTGAAAGCTTGAAAGCGTGGGTTGGGAAAAAGGAGCTTGTCGATGTAAATACCAAGGGCCGGAAACTGGGCTTGCGCTTTGGGGATATAGAAAAGTGTGCTCCCTTGGGTCTCTCGACTTGGCAGACGACTGCGGAACTTCGAGGGCTAAGGTGGCGGAAGCTCCCCGAGTAATGAGGTTCTAGAGCCTCCAGCACTGAGGAAATCCAGTTTTTCGCGCATCTGGAGGGGGTGTCTCGCTGGTCTGGCGGCCGGTTTTTATCTTGATTCGCCGGAGGAGCGTCTTTATAGGCACGCAAACAGAACAACTCTTGACGCCTTCGAGGAGTGGGTTCCATAGACCCGCTCTTTTGCGTCTCCAGACCACAACGATCAGAGGATCATGACAAACGATCTCGTTGCCCTCATAGAATTTTACGAAAAGGAGAAGAGCATCGAGCGCGAGAAGGTGGTCGAGGCTCTTGAAAACGCTTTCCTTTCTGCCTACCGGGGCATGGTGCCCGGAGCAGAGGATATCGAGGAACTTCGGGCCGAGGTGGATACCAAACATGGGGAAACCCGTATTTTCGCCACCCTGCGCGTAGTGGCAGACGATGACCATCAGGACAAGTTTAACGAGGTTCCTGTAAAGCTCGCCCGGAAACAGTATCCAGAGGCGGATTTGAACGATCCATTGGAATTCAATGTGACTCCGCCAAACTTTGGACGGATTGCTGTCCAGAGGGCCAAGCAGACAATGATGCAGCAGCTCCGCCAGGCTGAAAAGGAGATGATCTACGACGAGTTCAAGGATCGCGCTGGTGACATCGTGGGTGGCTCGGTGCGCCGTTTTGAGAAGAACGATGTCATGATCGATCTTGGAAAGTTCGAAGCGAGAATGCCCTCGCGCGAGCGGGTTACTACCGAGGACTACAACGTTGGAGACCGCATCAGAGCCTACGTCGTTTCAGTCGACAATGAATTCAGAGGTCCAGAGATTATCCTCTCCCGGAGCCACCCGAATTTCGTTCGACGGCTCTTCGAGGCTGAAGTGAGCGAAATATCAGATCACACAGTCGAAATCCGGGGGATCGCCCGGGAGGCTGGCTATCGAACCAAGGTGGCAGTCTTCAGCCACGATGAAAAGGTCGACCCGGTAGGAGCCTGTGTTGGTCTGCGTGGAGCGCGGGTGAAGAATATCGTGCGGGAGCTTAATAATGAGAAGGTTGATATCATCCGGTGGAGTGACGAGCCGGAGGCGTTCGTCACGGATGCTCTGAAACCAGCTCAGATCCGCTCGATCACTCTCGATGAGGAGAACAAGGTGATCAATGTCACGGTCGACGAGGAGGACCTGAGTAAGGCAATCGGCCGACGAGGTCAAAATGCGCGACTGACTTCCAAGCTGGTGAATTGGGACGTGCAGGTTCGTAAGGATGAAAGCCAGCATGAGCAGTTCGAGGCACGCGTCACGGATGCCGCGATGGGGCTGGCCGATGAGCTGGGAGTTGATCCTCAGATTGCAGATAAGCTCTATCGTGCAGGCGGGGTTTCGGCGGACATGGTCATGCAGATGCCGGCGGACTATATCGCCCAGTCCCTAGAGGCCACGGAGGAAGAGGCTGAAGGGTGTGATGTCGATGACCCTTTTGCCTTGCTGGCCGGCATGGGTGCGGAAGAACTCTGCAATATCACTTTGGTAAAAAGCGGTGAGGCAACGCTTGCGTGTCTTCCGGCGTCTCCACGGCCAAGGAGAAAGCAGACGTGCAAGTCAAGGGTGGTTAGCAACCGCACGGCTTTGAAT
>CAXEFH010000360.1:0-3096 GCA_963989605.1 uncultured Roseibacillus sp.
TTTCTGCCTGTCTCGTGGGCTCGGAGATGTGTATAAGAGACAGCCTGATGAAGATATAAGTCCAAAAACCGGAGGCGATCTTCTGGCTCAGATTGAACGGGCAGGCTCCCGGATCGATGCTCTCCTTTCGACTGCGGAACAGGGGCGGATTCTCCGGGAGGGCGCGAACGTTGTCATTTATGGTGAGCCAAACGTCGGGAAATCCAGTTTGCTAAACATCCTCCTGGGGCAGGAGCGTGCGATCGTCAGCGATGCTGCGGGCACCACCCGTGATACAGTTGAAGAAGTGATTAACCTCGGGGGGTTTCCGGTTCGGTTGATCGATACTGCAGGCCATCGAAAGACCGACAATGAGGTTGAACGAGCTGGGGTGGAAAGAACCCTCGGGAAGGTTGCCGACGCAGATCTGGTCTTGGAGGTGGTCGATGCAAGTCGCCCACCAGGCGAGAGCCTGTTACGTCCGAGCCGTAACAAAAGACGCGTTATCTTGGTTCTCAACAAATGCGACCTTTCTCTCCACCCCGGCTGGGAAGGCCGTTCCAACGCGGTCCAGATCTCTTGTGTAGCAGGTTCAGGCCTTGAGAACCTGCTCGCAGCAATCGGGGAAGAGTTTGGCTTCCACAATACCAGCTGGGGCCAGCAAGCCGTGGCAGTCAACGCGCGACATCAGAGTTGTTTGCGGCGCGCAAAGGGAGCACTGAAGGAGGCTTCCAGGCAACTAGAGGGCGGGGCTGGGCCCGAGTTTGTGGCGGTGGATCTCCGGCTTGCACTCGATGCCATCGGAGAAGTTGCAGGAAGGGTGGAGGCCGAGGAGCTGCTGGGTGAGATCTTTGGGCGATTCTGTATCGGAAAATAAGGTTCTGGCCGGCCACGGAGGCGCGGGAGAAGGGAGTGATTCTATCACCAGAGGCTTGAAGATCTGGGAGGTTGTGGCTTTGCTATCCGGCAAGGCACCTTAATGAAATCAATGCGGCTTGCTACTTACCTCGGAGCCATCGGGTTCGCCCTCGGGATTCCGGCCCTCGGACAGGATAATGCTCTGCCTGCGTCTGAAGAAGTGACAGATCAAACGTCCCCGGAAATCCTTTCGGTTGAGAAGGATCCGAACACGGGGGTGAGTCCGGCACTGATAGAGGCGCGAAAACTGGTGATCGGTC
Source organism: uncultured Roseibacillus sp. (assembly GCA_963989605.1). Classification (GTDB taxonomy): domain Bacteria; phylum Verrucomicrobiota; class Verrucomicrobiia; order Verrucomicrobiales; family Akkermansiaceae; genus Roseibacillus_B. The sequence continues at coordinate 1,158 of CAXEFH010000360.1, forward strand.
TTGGTGACGACTCTTACAAGGTGAGAGAGGCCTCGACCCAGAGCCTCTGGGATCTTGGTGAGATCGGGATCACGGCAATCAAGGAGGGTGTGGAGTCAGATGATCCTGAGATTTCCTACCGCTCGCGGATTGTGCTGCGGCGGATCATGACGGGAATCACACCCGATACGCCGCCTGAGATTGTAGAGCTGGTGCAGCGGTATTTCCGCTCGGGGCCGGAGGTCAAGAAGGCGATTTTTCAGGAGCTCTTGAATGTTGAGGCCTACATGCAGATGCTCAGGATCTATCGCTTCGAGGAAGACGAGGAAGCGCGGAGGGTCTGTGGTGAACTGGTCGAGAAAGCAGTCCTGCCGTTGACACTGCGTGAGTTGGTCGAGGGAAGACCAGAGGAGGCCGAACAGATTCTCCGTCTGGCGCCTCCCGGCGAGGAAAACAATCGGCGTCTCGCTTGCCTCCTGCGAATGACAGGAGGGCTGGATGAAGAGATTGCCCTCCAGGAGGGGTTGGTCGTCCCGGGCGATAACGGGAAGGTCGAGGTGTCTTCCCGGGAGGCCGGTGAGTTACAGTTATCTCTCCTCCGCTCCGCAGGGAGAGAGCGAGAATCCCGCGCTTTAGCGGAGAGGCTGGGTCGCTCCGATGTGGTTGCGGTTATGGCCCTCCTGGAGGGAGATCCTGAGCCGTATCTCCGCTGGTGCATGGATCGCCCTATGGAATCAGCAATCGTCAGGGTTCATGCAGAGACGGTCTTGCGCCGCTGGCAACTGGATCACGCGGAGGCCGACCGCCTGATGGATCAGATGGCCCGGGAGGCTGCGGGTGAGGGTGAAGAGCAGCGAGAGGCGGTTCTGTCTCTCCTGCTTAATGGGAATGTAGACTCTGGGCTACCTCTGCTGTTCCGAATGAACAAGGATTCTGCTTTTACCTATTATGATACCGTAGAGCAGCCCAACAAGGCTCTCCAGGTGTTCGGTTACACTGGTAGTGATAATGAGCGGGAAAAGTGGCTGGAGCAGCGCCTCAATATCATGGCTGAGAACTGGTCCGATTCGGAAGAAGAACGCTATGAGGTGCTTACGATCGCCTCCTTTCTCCATACCCGCGGAGAGCGGGGGGCGAGCGCCCGGATCATGTCGCAACTCTCCAAGCTCGCCATAAAGCAAGGGTTCTCGAACTGGCTGGAATTTATTGGGCGGCTGAATGACCTGGGGGGCAGTCTTTACGAAATGGCATTCCTTGCCGCTTCGGAAAAGCTCACGGAAGAATCGCGGGAGAGAGATGATCTCAGGATTGTGTCCCACCTTTTCGGCGAGGGTGATTCGGCTCCGCGCTTGTGGGGATTCCTCGAACAGATTGAAGGCGATAAGTCCAAGCGAATCCTGCTCCTTGGAGCTCTCTATGGAATCGTAGACATGGATGATGTTAAGCTGCGCAACTTCCTCAAGAGGGTGGACGCCACCGCTCGTGAGGTGGAAGAGAAGAAGCAGATTCTGGAGGATCTGCTGGAGGCTTCGGAGGCCCGGGATGAGTCGACCGTCTCGGTTACTCTTCTCGAGGGCCTTGCCGAGGAGGATCCGGAAATGAAGTGGAGTAAGAAGCTGGCAGCAAAGTATGGACAGGTCTCGGAATGGGAAAGGGCGGTGTCGACGCTGAAAAGGGTGGTGGAACAGGAGCCTACGAACATGCGCTATCTCGCATACTATGGTGGTGCTCTTGTGAGAATCGGCAGGGAAGGCGATGCCCGGGAGCCTCTGGAAAAGGTCGAAACATTCTCTTTGGATGAGCCAATCCGTCTCCTGCGGATGGCTCTCGATGTGAACAGTAGTGGGGCGGTCGACAGCGCGGAGCGCTATTGGAGGAAGTTGATCATGACCGCAGGGCCCTCCGACTGGTATTGGCAAACTGCGGCCTCCTATTTTTCCAAACAGGCACGCAATAAGAA
>CAXEFH010000361.1:0-3070 GCA_963989605.1 uncultured Roseibacillus sp.
AATGATACGGCGACCACCGAGATCTACACCTCTCTATTCGTCGGCAGCGTCAGATGTGTATAAGAGACAGGCCAGAGCCGGTTCACAATGACCCGGGTCGTGAGGGTATTATCCTTCCCCACAATATCCTCGGCCAACTCCAGACGCCCGCTCCCATTCTTGGTATAAGTCCGCCCCCCGAACACTTCCAGAAAACCTCGCTCTACAGGATCGCCCTCCTTCTTGTAATCGCCCCGATCCAGAAGAGGTTGATCCCATGGTTCCCCGTCCATTACACCGGGGACCCGGGCCGGATTACGGATTTCCGCTTCCAGACTGCGGTATTTTTCCAAGAGGATTTTCAGGCTCTCCGGAAGCCCCGCCACCTCGCTTGGCAGGAAACCCCGACTGACCATTGAGTCCAGCAGGAGAGCCTGGGAGTCATTCATCTTGAGATTGCTCCACCCGGTCAATGCGTCCATGAGTGAACGGCGGTAAAAACCTTCGAGCGACTTACGATCTCTGATCGAGCTCAAGTCTCCCGGCAGCGCGACCATTGGCGCGCCCAGTTCCCGCATCGCCTCATCTCCCGCATACACTTCAAAGACCCCGAACCACGAACGTTCGTTTCCTCCGTTCCTGAAGGTGGAGTCCGAAGAAGTATTGATATGATAATACCCCTTCTCCCCGTTCCAGTATTTGTATTTGTTCAGGTTGATCCAGCTTACCTGAGGCCGGAGGCCGGGAGTGGGGTGAAGTCCTCCGTGGGAAAGCGGATAGCTTCGCAGGGTAAACCGGGCAATCGAACCTTCTCCCATTGCCCGGATCGAATTACGTCCTCCCCTGGCTCTGTGGAATACCGAACTCAGGGTCGCACTGTGCTTGTCGGAGAGCATATGAGAATAGACTCCGGCGGGATAGATTCCCCTCAGTGCCCGTGCCCCTTCTGAAGCCACAACAAACGAGCCGGCGGGGCTGACCTTGTCGCCAAGGCCATTGCCGCTCCTGAACCACCGGTCATAACCGGCCTGTTCCCGAAGATCTGCATAGAAGGTGGCCTTGCTCTTTACCTGTTCATTATGCGCCATTCCCTCTTCATACCGCTTACTCATGGCTTCCAGCTCCCGGACCAGCTCCTCCGGGTTGCTGTCCCTTAATTTTGCCCATCCAGCGAGGGGGTCCGTGTCCGGGATCTTGTCCAGTTTATCGTTCCACAACCTTCCCAGAGCGGAATCCACCTGCTTCATCCAGTGGGAACCAAGCGCGGAACGAATCCGACCCTTGAGGTCCAGAAGCTCTTCCCGGTGCAGATCCCTCAATTCCGGGGAATCCACATTGACGATAGCCGGTCGGCTGCTCACGACCATCCCGTAGAACTTGTAGTAATCCTTCTGGCTGATCGGATCGAACTTGTGATTATGACAACGCGCACACGATACAGTCAGCCCCATGGTGGCCTTGGTCAGCACATCAACTGCGTTGTCGGTAAAAGTGATCTGCTCGTCATAGGCATCGGTAACCCCGAAGCCATGCGGAACCATGCGGAAATGAGCAGGGCCGATCGCACTCTCATTAAGTCCCTCTTCATCGTTCACACGGGGCTTTTCCAGCAGATCGCCAGCCACTGCTTCGCGCAAAAGCTGATCATAGGGCACATCCTGGTTAAGAGCCCGGATCACATAATCCCTGTAGCGTCCTGCGTAGGGAACATTCGGATCTCCCTCGCTGCCATAGGACTCAGCATAACGAAACCAATCAAGCCAGTAGCGCCCCCAGCGCTCTCCATAAGCCTTGGAGGACAGCAATCGATCGACTAAGTCCTCATAGGCTTCATCGCTGGGATTCTTCATGAAAGCCTCCACCTCAGCCGGCTTGGGAGGCAGCCCCGTCAGGATCAGGTGCAGGCGCCGCACGAGGGTTCCGGGATCTGCGACACTCTGTGGCTCAAGCCCATTCTCCCGGAGACCGGCATGAATGAATCGGTCAATCTCCGTCTGATTCCATTCGGCTGCGTCCGCCTCGGGAGGAGTTTTTCTGGTAACGGGCTGGAACGACCACCCCTCAGACCTCTTGTCGCGCACCGCATCCCAGTCCACCTGACTGGCAAGCTCCTCCTTTGTTGGCTTGGTGACCCGGGGATCTGGAGCGCCCATCCTGACCCAGTCCTCAAAATTCTTGATAATCAGCTTAGCCAGCTTGGGGCTCTTTAAAGGCATCGGCTCGAAATCACCGTCATGTCTGATTGCCTTGATGAGGGCGCTCTCTTCAGGGTTTCCCGGGACGATCACTCCGGAATCGATCAGAGGTTCGCTCCAATCCAGTGCCAGATCCCCCTTTTTCTTGTCGATGCTGTTATGGCATTCGTAGCAACTCTCCGCGAGGACCGGACGAATCTTATTCTCGAAGAATTCCGTCTGCTCCGACGTCAGGGCTTCACCCCGGGCCGCTAATAGCCCGGCCCCGAAGAATACGAACGCAGGGACGATGATGGGTAGTCTCATGGTGGACTTCTGATTGGAGCCCCCGACGGCCCATTTTTCAAGCGCCAAGCGTTCGGGAATACTCACATGATCCTTTGAAATTGATCCCCGCGAGGCCCTTTGTCCTCTCATGAGGGGTATCTTGATTCAAACCACTCCGTGCTCAGCTCGAATCCCTCCAATCGTATGGTGGCGGACCTCCTGAGCCGAGGGAGCCTTACTTTGAGAGAGAGTCTTCTTCTGAATGAATTTCGGCCATAACTCTCTGGGAGCACATACTCCAAGCCGGTAGGTTTTCTGTCCGACGAGCAACTCCGGCACGTCGAGAAAACCCAGTTCACGAGTGAAGCCTCCCCCCGGGATGTCCCGGAAAGAAAGTAATTTTCCGCTCTTTCTCCTTCCAGCAGATACCCCGGCGGGCTCTCCAGATTTTTCTCCTGCACCACATTTGATTTTAAGAGGGCGCCTCGTACTTTCCTAGAACCCGGAATCGCGCGTCGTCACGGGACCTCTGGACGAGTCGCGGCCCGGAAATCCCACACCTGTCTCTTATACACATCTGACGCTGCCGACGAATAGAGAGGTGTAGATCTCGGTGGTCGCCGTATCAT
>CAXEFH010000362.1:0-3054 GCA_963989605.1 uncultured Roseibacillus sp.
GATCTACACCTCTCTATTCGTCGGCAGCGTCAGATGTGTATAAGAGACAGCTGGGGGGGTGCATCAAGAAGATGGAACCCGTCGTTGGTGACCCGGGAGACCACTTCGGAAGTAACCCCTCCCCAGGGAAAAGCTTCACCCACGGCAAGAAGGCGTCCCGTCCGGGCTACCGAGGCGATCACGGTATCGGTATCAAGCGGCTTGACGCTCCGAAGGTCAACCACCTCAATTTCCCATCCCTCCGAGGCAAGGAGGTCAGCAGCCCGGAGGGCCTCGTGGACCATTGCGCTATATGCCACCACGGTAGCATGCTTTCCCGCGCGGACGATGCGTGCCTGCCCGATTGGGAGCGGATCCTGATTGTCCGTTAGTTGTTCGGCCTTAAGCCACCTGTAAAGAAACTTGTGCTCGCAGTAGAGGACGGGATCATCAAGCGCCACAGCATCGATCAACATTGAATATGCATCTGCGACCGTTGCAGGAGTAAGGATGACCAGACCCGGATAATAAGCATAGACACTCTCCATCATCTGGCTGTGAAAGGGGCCAGAGCCCGGGGTGCCCCCGGAGGGAAGCCGGATCGTGATGGGAGCAGGCACACCGGTCCGGTAGAACTGTGTGGCCGCCTGGTTTACAATTTGGTTGAATCCCACGGAGGAGAAATCCGCGAACTGCATTTCAATGATCGGCCGCATGCCTTCGATGGAAGCGCCCACGGCTACCCCTATCATGGCGTCTTCGCTGATTGGGGAGTCAAGCACCCGATCTGGAAAGAGCTTCTTGAGGCCCTGGGTTGCCTTGAAGGCTCCACCGAAATCTCCAACATCCTGACCGTAGATAAAGACGCGATCGTCTGAAGCCAGAAGATCATGTTGCGCTTCTCTAATAGCATCTATGTAGGTGATTTCTCCCATTACGAAGTTTGAGAAAGTTGACTGGAGGAATAGACGGCCCAGTCATCGGCGAATGGATCGGGAGGTGCTTCCTGCTGCGCTTGCGCGACAGCGGCCTGGACCTCCTCTGCTGCTTCGCTTTTCCAGCTCAGGAGCTCCGCTTCGGTGATCACTTCCGAAGAGAGGAGTTGCTGTTCCGCAACCGACACGCAGTCACGTCCAAGTGGTGAATCCCGAAGGTGATCCGGAACGTATGAGGCATCATCATGCTCACCATGGCCACTGAGTCGAAGCACGTTGGCCACCACAAGTTGAGGACCCCCTCCCTCACGCGCGTCGCGCACTGCGCTTGAGATTATCCGCAGGGTTGCCATCAGGTCCGTGCCATCCACCTCGTATCCCGGGACACCGTATCCGATGGCCCGATCGACGAGCGACTTGCAGGCGAACTGGCGGTCGTTCGGCGTGGAATAAGCGAACTGATTGTTTGTGAGTACGACCACGAGGGGAAGCCTTTCCACAGCCGCGGTATTCATGGCCTCATGAAAAGAACCCGTGGAGCTTGCCCCATCTCCAACGCTCGCCGCACCCACGACTCCTTTGAGGCAACCTTTGATCCTCCTTGCTAAGAGCATTCCGGTGACTACTGAAACCATGGCGCCAAGGTGGCTGATCATGGCGGGGAGTCCTTCGGTAGGGCGACCGCGATGGATATTGCCGTCACGTCCCCCGGATGGCCCCTTGACCGATCCAAGATAGGAGCGAGTGGCATCAAGCATGGGCTCTCCGAAGGCTGTCCGCCCCGCTTGATCCCGAATTAAGGGACCAAAGATATCGTGATCCCATTTCAGGCAGGAGCCAATTGAGGCACTTATAGCCTCCTGGCCGGGGCCAATATAGACTCCCCCCACGATTTTACCCGCCTTGTAGAGGCTTGCTAGCTTGGACTCCAGAGTCCGGGCGGTTACCATTGCCCGGAAGGTCCGACGGAGCTGGTCTTCCCAGAGGTCTGCCCCATCGGCGGCTGTGGAATCCCGTTCAAACTCAGGCACGGCTTGATTTAAGGGGCGTTCAGAAAGATTCGCAACGTGTTTTACCCCCTAGAGCCGGACGGGAGGAGTTTCGCGTTGCATGCTACCGCAACTCGGCCCTAAAACGCCGCCCGATCATCATGGAAACGCCTACTCTGCTTGTTCTAGCCGCCGGCATGGGAAGCCGTTACGGAGGACTCAAGCAGATTGACCCCATGGGACCAGCGGATGAGACGATCCTGGATTATTCGATCTGGGATGCCATCGATGCAGGCTTCCGGAAGGTCGTTTTCGTGATTCGGGAAGAATTCGAGGATGCATTCCGGTTGGTACTGGGCGACCGCATTTCCGAGCATGTGGAGGTAGCCTACGCATTTCAGTGCATGCATGATCTGCCATCCGGGTTCGAGGTTCCGGCGGCCCGGCTGAAACCCTGGGGCACGGCCCATGCGGTGTTCTCGGCAAGGGAGCAGATCACGTCCCCGTTCGCGGTAATCAACGCAGATGATTTCTATGGTCGCGACGCCTACATGAAGGCCGCCGAATTCCTTTGTGCGCCCCCGGAAGTTACAGGAGAGGCCTCTGCCTGCTGTCTTGTTGCATATACACTCGGAAAAACCCTCTCAGATCATGGAGAGGTCAATCGCGGGATTACCTCGCAGACGGTTGATGAAGAACTCGAACTGGTGGAAGAAATTACTGGCATTGCGCGTAACGACTCCGGAAGAATCGAGGGTTTGGCCTCCGATGGAACTACGAGGGTGCTGAGTGAGAATGCTGCCGCTTCCATGAATTTCTGGGGGTTCTCTCCTCGACTTTTTGATCAGCTCGATGATCAACTGACCGCCTTTCTCGCGTCCGGCGTAGATCTTGATTCCGCCGAGTGGCATATCCCTACCTTGGTGGACCTGCTTGTGCGGCAGGGAAGGGCCTCATGCCGCGTACTTTCGTCGACGGGAAACTGGTTTGGAGTTACCCATCGAAAGGATAAGCCGTTGGTCATGAATGCAATTGCCCGCCTCGTGAGTGAAGGAGAGTACCCAAGTCCTCTCTGGGAGCTGTCTCTTATACACATCTCCGAGCCCACGAGACAGGCAGAAATCTCGTATGCCGTCTTCTGCTTGAAAAAA
>CAXEFH010000363.1:0-3047 GCA_963989605.1 uncultured Roseibacillus sp.
TTTCAAGCAGAAGACGGCATACGAGATTTCTGCCTGTCTCGTGGGCTCGGAGATGTGTATAAGAGACAGGAGTGGTAAGTTGGATTTCATCTGGGCAGGGAGTGCAGGAGGTAGAGATCAGGGCAGTCAACCCTGCGGGTACGACAGTGGAGACGTTGTCCATCACAGTAAGCCTTGCACCACCCCCTCCGGATTTCGGTTCCGCCATCAATAATCCAGAACTTGTTTTCCTGAACACCGAAGACCCTTGGTTCATCCAGAGTCGGGTGAGCAGGCAGGACGGACAGGCGCTGCAAAGTGGTAGTATTGAGGATAATGGGCGCTCCTTTGTTGAGACTACGGTTGAGGGCCCGGGGGATCTGGAGTTCTGGTGGAGAGTCTCTTCCGAGGACAATTATGATGAGCTGGTGTTTCGCGTGGATGGGGCCCAGGTTGAGAACATAAGCGGAGAAACCGATTGGCGCCAGGTCTCGTATGTGGTGCCGGTGGGAACGCATCGTCTGCGATGGTCTTACGAAAAGGACGGCTCAATTTCTGACAATGATGACGCGGGTTACCTCGACGAGATCTCGTGGGCGGCAACCGACGGTGATGGGGATGGGTTGCCTGATGATTGGGAAAGGGCAAATTTCGGAAGCCTCTCCTCGGGGGCTGAAGACGATCCGGATGGGGACTCGAGTGATAACAGGTCTGAGTGGTCGGCTTCTACAGATCCCAACGACGCGACGTCCTCACTGCGGATCCTGCGGATCACTCGTGACGAGGAAGCAGGATCGGCCGTGACCTTTCAGAGTGTGGCCGGTAAGCGCTACGTTGTGGAGGCATCTGAGACAATGGAAAAGTTCCAGACTGTGACTGCGCCGATTACTGCCGGGGGCGCCACGACAGTTGTGCCTGTTCAGTTATACGTGCCAGGGTCCACTGGAGATGTGATTTATGTTGATCCCGGAGCCGAGGGCAGGGCCCTCGTTCCTGACCAAAGCCTCAACGGTTTGTGGAGAGGGGGGAGCGAGGAGGAGTTTGCGCAGAACGGGGGTGACGAGGGATGGATCCGTGTCACCCAGGGGATCGGATACGACCAGAACCAGACCACCTACGATCCGTTTATTGGAACTGACTTGCAGTCTGAGATGTATCGAGAGCGAACAACCGCGTATCTGAGAATTCCATTTGAAATTGCGAATCCTCTTTCGGTCACCAGCCTTAATCTTGATGTGCGCTATGATGATGGATTTGCCGCGTGGATCAACGGGGTATCGGTGGCAAGTGGTAACTTGCGGAATGGAGAACTGGATTGGAACTCTACGGCCCCCTCAAGCCGGCCAGACAGACAAGCCGTGGAATTTACCACGTTCGACCTGAGAGAACACTCAGGTGCGCTCGTGGAAGGGAGGAATATCCTTGCACTGCAGGGCTTGAACCGAGCGACCAGCAATCGTGATTTCCTTCTTCAGGTGAGGCTCCGTGGGGAAGAAAGTGAGATCCTAAAACCGTCAGGATACTACTTCCGCGTTCGGGTCGCTGAGTAGTTCCGGTGCGGAAGCCAGAGTAACGCGAATACGGCAGCCCCGATTAGAATCATCCAGAGAACACGGAGGGGATACCGCCCGAGCAGGTCGACAGGTGTGGGCGCACCCGGAATGTCATTTCCCAAAAATCCATAGTTCCATCCCGTGACTGCGTTGATGATAAAGAGACAGGCGACGAGGATGAGAGTAAAGCGGGTGCTCCTCATGAGATCCCGAAATGAAGGTTTGAAGCGGGCGACCCTCAGAACATGGACCAGAGTGAGTGCGATGAATCCGTGATAGAGCCAGAAAATCCAGAAATCCGGTTGGTCGGGACCCGTGCGGACGGTAGGAGTGAGGAATGCCCACAGGCACAGTCCTGACCAGAAATATAGGACGCCCTGGAAGAGGCGGTGACCCTTGAGCACTGCCAATGCACCGATGAAATTTGCGAGGTTGCAGAAGTGCAGAGGGAGGCTTTGCGAAGGGTCAAAGCGGGGAGGGGACATCCAATAGGCAGTATTCAGAATTCCCGCCGCAAGAGAGCCCCATCCCACGAGGTTGCCTACGATTGCTCTGCGCGAGTCGCTGGTGGACGGGTGAGTCACAACAACGAGTACAACAATCAGGCCTGTGATCACTGCCAGAGTGATGAGATGGGTAGCACTACCTGTGCTAAAGCTGGCGAGGAGCATCGGGATGGACGTGGTGATGTGGATTATACAGGGGGAGCTCCGATGGATTCCCGGATCGCCGCTCGGGCGAGTAAGCGGGTGGAATCAAGGGTGGGGAGAGGCGAGACATGGTCGTTCAGAATGAGAGGTAACTCGGTGCACCCCAGAACCACGGCATCGCATCGATCCTCCGATTGCATCCTTCGGATGATGGAAAGGAGGTCGGAGAGATCTTTTTCGGTGCCTTTATTAAAAACGAGGCGGTCGAAAATGATGGAATTAATGTGATTCCGCTCCTCCTGAGCAGGGGCCACTGGTTGGATTTCCATCGGAATAAGCTGCTGGCGATAGACAGGGCCTTCCATCAGGTACCTGGTGCCGAGAATCGCAAGGCGCTTGAAGTTGGAGGACTTGGCCTTGGCGGCAACGGGTTCGGCGATGTGCAGCCATGGTGCATGTGACTGCAAGTCCCGATGGATCAGGGCCTCATGGACTGTATTGTCGGGGCAGATGATAAAATCCGCGCCTGCTTTGACAAGAACTCGGCAGGTGGCGGCGAGAAGTTGAGCGATTTTGGTCCAGTTGGATTCCTCCAGAAATCGGCAGTATTCTCCAAAGCTGAGAGAATGCAGGATGATCTCGGGATGGTGATGTGAACCAAGGATGTCGCCGCATTCTCCTGTGATAGTTTCGTAGCAGAGGGCGGCTCCCGGTCCGCTGCAGGCAGCGATTCCTATGGTTTTCACACGCCTCCCAGACTGCATGAGAAGAGACTAATCCGGAGTGGGGTGCATCTGTCTCTTATACACATCTGACGCTGCCGACGAATAGAGAGGTGTAGATCTCGGTGGTCGCCGTATCATTA
>CAXEFH010000364.1:0-3043 GCA_963989605.1 uncultured Roseibacillus sp.
TGCAAGCAGACGACGGCATACGAGATTTCTGCCTGTCACGTGGGCTCGGAGATGTGTATAAGAGACAGGGGTTGGTCTTGGTTTTATTGGGGTGGTCTTCGGGGCCGGGCTGGTATTGCTAATGCGAGAGCTCTACCCCGATGCAGGATCCCTGCGGGTCGCAGCGTGGATGCTGTTCGGCTACATACTGAATCTTCGCAGCGCAAAGCTCCTGAAACGATACACCCGGGTAGGGCGCATGCTCCAGGACTCTATCGAAGGACTCCAGAAGTATATGAGTGGAGAGGCGGTACGGGCGTCTGATCAAGCCTATGGTCCGGCGAGGACCGTGGAGCATCATGACCAGCTTCTGCCTTACGCGGTTGCCCTTGCGCGTGCCGGGCAGTGGTCCGCGCAATTCGAGATTGCGCTTGAAGAACGGAAGAAGGCAGGGACCCCCTCTTCCGGGCTCAGGGGTGACCTCTCGGGTTCTGGTGTCGGGGAAGTCCTGGCGGTAAACGGAGAGTTCCATGAAGCCCTGAAACAGTCGTGCTGACTGCGCTCCGGGAGCGCGGCTTGTAAATTGTTGAAAGTTAGGGGATAGGGGAGTGTAATAGAAGGTGATGTTTCGGTCGTGGAGCGCTCTTTTGATTTCGGTAATAGTCCTCCCGCATCTTCGTGCGGAGGATCGAATCCGGTCTTTTCACAGTGAGCTCGCGGTGCAGCGAAGCGGCGACCTCATGGTGACCGAGACGATCGAGGTCTGGGTGGAGGGAGGGGATACAATCAAGAGGGGGATTCTCCGCGACATCCCCCTCCGGCGTGAGACTCCGTCCGGGCAGCGGGAAAAGGTCGACCTCAAGGTGCATTCGGTGAAGAGGGGAGGAAAGCGCGAGCACTACGTGAGGGAACCCTCTGAGGGATGGCTTCGTCTCAAGATTGGCAAAGAGGACAAGCTTCTCGGGAAGAAGGCGATTCATACCTACGAGATCACCTATCTCGTCCGCGAACCGCTTTACCTCGAGAAGGAGCGGGAAGTCCTCTACTGGAACGTTAACGGGACGGAGTGGGATTTCCCCGCCGAAAAGGTGAGTGCCACGATCCGACTGCCAAAGGGAATCGAGGGTAGTAAGATTTGGGGGTATACCGGAAAACTCGGAGAGCAGGGCGAAGACTATCGTGGGAAGCTGACGGCAGCCGGGGCCAGTATCGAGGCAACACGGAAGTTTAATGCGAGAGAAAATCTTTCGCTGGTTCTCGAGTGGCCTCCGGGATTGCTGGGTCCGCAGGCCTATGAGGAAGAACGAGTTCTCTCCGCTCACAGTGCGATCAAGGTGGAGAACAGCGGAGGCGTGCTGGTCACCGAACGTATCGAGGCGCGCCTCGAGGGAGCATTGATGCGAGCGCTTCCCCGTCGCTATGACACACGGTGGGGCCTCAAGAGGAAAAGGTCGCTCGAGGTTCTCGGGCTGACACTCAACGGGGAGAAGGTTCCTCATGAAATCCGGGGGAATGTGCTGAAGGCTGAACGGGCCGTGGAGTGGGGAGTGCACACCTATGAGATTCAGTATCGGATGGGACGGTCGCTCGGACCTCGGGAGGACCGGGATGTCCTCCGCTGGAAACTGACCCGTGACTTTCGGTGGAGTGGGCCCGTCTGGGCAGGGAACCTTCCGGTGGATGAGTTAAGCGCGACGGTGTCGCTACCGGAGAACATCGAGGGAACGTTGGGTTCAGTCCCCGCTGGGACGCGGGCGAAGATGACCTCGGAGGGGGCCGAGGTATCAGTACTCGACTCTTCGTCTCCGATCTTCGAGGTGCGTTGGCCGCCAGGGCTGCTGCACGCGACTGCTTACGACGAGGATTCCTTCCTTGAGGCTCACCCTTGGATGGTATTCGGCATTGTGATTCTTGTCGGGGCCCTGATCTATTACCTGATAGCATGGGTGGCGGTGGGGAGAGACCCGAAAAAGGGAGTGATCATTCCCCAGTTTGCTCCTCCCGTCGGGTACTCCCCTGGAGCGGTGCGGTATCTCGACCGCATGAAATACGACGAGACCTGCATGGCGGCTGGGGTGCTAGGCCTGGCCGCGAAGGGAGTGGTCACGATCAAGGAGAGTGGAGGCTCCTATACGGTTCGAGCGAGGTCGCAGCCTCCCCCACTACCCACAGGAGGCCCTCCTCCTCTACCGACCAGGCTTACTCCTGAGGAGCGGACCCTAAAAAATACTCTGGTGGGGCGCGGTGAACTCGTCTTGGAGGATGAGAACTGGAAGAAAATCAGGCACGCTCGCCAGAGTCATGAGGGCGTTATTTCACGCAAGCTTAAGAAGACCCACTTTTTGCGAAACATGGGCTGGTGGTTTCCGGGTGTGCTCATCACGGTATTCGGGTTTCTTATCGTCTGCTTCTCTGCAGTGGCCTGGGAGACTGCCCTGATCGTGGGTCCTCTTTTTCTGGTATCAACATGGTGGGCCTCTCTTTCATTCTCAAAGCTGGTGACTCGTTGGCGGGCCCGCCGGGTTTGGGCGGTAATTTTTCACGGGGCCATCAGTCTTCCATTGTTCTTTATCTGGGCTGCTTTCGTCGCATTTATCGTCTTTGGTTCCGGACCGTGGGCGGGAACGGGGGTTGTCTACGCGGCACTCCTGAACCTGATTTTCTATCATCTGATCAAGGCGCCTACCCCCCTTGGACGCAAGATCCTGGATCACGTGGAAGGGTTCCGGCATTACTTGAGCGTGGCGGAAGAGGAACGACTCAATTTGGAGAACCCGCCTGAGAAGACTCCAGAGCTCTTTGAGCAGTTCCTGCCCTATGCGCTGGCCCTCGGGTGCGAGCAGCAGTGGTCGCAAAAGTTTGATTCCGTTCTGCGGGTCGCCGGTCAGTCCCGGGGGCGCTCAGACTGGAGCCCCAGTTACTACACCGGCTCGGTCTCGGGACTGGGGTCTTCGTTCGCGTCCTCGATCGGGAGCTCGCTGAGTTCTTCGCTGGCAGCCTCCTCCTCCTGTCTCTTATACACATCTCCGAGCCCACGAGACAGGCAGAAATCTCGTATGCCGTC
>CAXEFH010000365.1:0-3025 GCA_963989605.1 uncultured Roseibacillus sp.
GCTGGTGCTTCTGCTGGTGCTTCTGCTGGTGCTTCTGCTGGTGCTTCTGCTGGACTATTGGTGGAGTCCGGAGCTCCTTCTGGAAGAAGGGGAGCCTCGATCGGAGGCGCGGTCGGTGCAGGAGCGATTGGAGGCGGGGGAGCGTCAGCGGCCGGATCAGGTTTGGTTGGGTCTTCTTCGTAGGCGGACTTGAACTTGCCCTCCAGAATCACCGCCACCGGGTAGCGGCTCTGCTCGATGCCTGCAGCTTGGAAATTGGAGGTGATCTGTTCCTGCCTTTCACCCTGGCCAAGAAGGAGATGAGCCGTCTTCCCCGGGACCGCCTGGGCACGGGTAGAGGTTGAAATTAAAGTCCGCATTTTCAGCCCAGTCTTTGGCCTGCCCATGATTGGGGAGGGGTCCACCATCTGGATGGAGGACAGGTCCCGCGTGACAGGGTGATCGCCAGTGAGGCATTCGTTCTCGAACTTGGCCATCAAGCCGTTACCGCGGAACAGCGGCTGGGTGATCATCTGCTGGTCCCTTCGAGTTGGAATCTGGCCGAGGAGGCGATTCAGGCGGAACTCTCGCTGCAGCATCTGGTTGAGAGGACGCTCGAACATGACCGGGCGAGAGTATTCAGGGTCGTAGACCATTGGTTGCTCGCTACCTCCGAGGTCGACACCCCATGAGGTTGTCAGGTCATCCAACCCGGAGCGGTAGTGTTCCCATCCGCTACTCTCAAACAGGTTGTAGAGGTCCTTGTACCACTGGGGATGGCGGTCCTGTGGAGCAAAAGGCAACTGGGCGGAGTAGATGTCAAAGAAGCGGGAGACGAAATGCTGGTTGTCGAGAAAGGCCACGGCCTTGCCTCCATTCACGAGGTATTGATCGATAGCATACTGGGTATCCTTTGATATTAGCTCGAGGGTGGTGTTTCCCATGGGAGGCATGCCCGGCTGGGGAGATTGCGGGCGGTTGATCTTCACCGGATGGACGATGAGAAGCAGATCAAGATCTGCGAAGGGGTGATCGGTATCGCCGGGTTTCATTGGACCAACATCGAACGGAATGGACACGATCTCAAACTCACGCGCGAGGTTGCGATAAATGACGGAAGGGGGCCGTCCTGGAGCTCCCATTCCTCCGGGCGATCCTCCTAGGGACATCTCGGTTCCCTCGAGGAGTCCAATTTTGCGCTTGGACTTCCGGGTGACCGCAATGATAGATCTGGAGAGCTGGTATTCCAGCGTCCGCTCTAGTTCGGGGTCCAGAAAGGCGACGGTCTCGATCTTCTCAAGGCTGCTGACTGACAGACCGAAATAGTAGGGCTGACTGGCACGGTTGTTGTAGTCATAGTCGTCCAGATTGGAGCTTTGGGGCATATCCATCCGGGGATCCCGCAATTGGATTCCATCAAGATCGGCTGCATCCTGTTCCTCTGAGTTAGGCACAGGAGTGAAGGTCTGGACCGTGATTACCTCCCCTGAGGCCTTCTGATACTCTTCCAGAAGATTTTTCACCCTCTTTGAGTAATCGACATACATCTTGGGAAGTTGGACATCCTCGGGGTCGCTCATGTAGAACCTGATGGTGATCGGGCGCCCGGAGTCCTTGGCCTTCTTAATGATTGAGCGAGTCCCTTCGGTAAGGGTGTAAACATTTCCCTCAGTAGTGTCCCACCTGACGGTGGCAACCCTCTTGGCGATCACGTTCAGTGATGCCACGAGGATGCATAGGAGGGAGACTCCATAGAAGGACTTCCAGCTAATTAATGCTTTCATGACAGAGGTAGAGAATCTCGCTTGGGTTTCAGGCTCTCTTGTTCTGGAGAACGGTATTAGTAATGAAGAGACAGAGTGCAATCATGCTGACGAAGTAGAAGAGGTATCGAAGTTCTATGAGTCCCTTAGAGAAGTCCACAAAAGCAGGCATGACGCTGACGGAGGAGAGAAGTTCTCCGGTGAAGGAGAGAAAGCGTATTCCGCTGTCGGCGAAAAAGTCCTGTACCGGATCGAACCCGATAATGCAGAGCAGGAGACATATCGGGATCGAGACGGCAACGCAGATCACCTGACTACGAGTGACTGCAGATACAGCTATGGCGACCGCAATAAAGGTGCCGCCCACGAAGAGGCTTCCTAGGTACCCGGCGATGATGGGTCCGTGATCGGGGTCACCCAGAATCGAAACCGTGATCCACACCGAGATTGTGAAGAGCAGGGAGGCGAAAAGGACAATGAAGCTTCCCAGAAATTTCCCGAAGACGAGCTCGATTGTTCGCACCGGCATGGTGGAGATGAGCTCGATGGTGCCCTGACGGTGTTCGTCCGAGAGGGTCCGCATGGCGAGAAGCGGGGCGTAAAAAGCAAGAACCCATGGATGATAGTAGAAAAAGAAGTCTGTAAGGGCTGCCTGCTCGCTCTCAACGAGCTCTCTTCCCGGCCAAAGAAAGGTGAGGGCATTGATAGCCACGAGGAAGATGAACATCAATACGTAGGCAAGCGGGGAAGTGAAAAATGAATTCACTTCCCTGCAGAAAATGGCCCGGATGTTACAGACAAGCAGGGGGACACCGATGAGCACGGCGGCTAGGATCAGGATGGCAAGAATACCGAATACGGACATGAGAGGTAACTGGTTGTAGTTCAGTTCAAGAGACTACGTCAGAGGTAGTCAGTTTGCGGAATAGTTCCGTCAAGGATCCGTCGCCTTCGTTTCGGAGGCTTTCCGGAGTTCCTTCGGCGACGATTTTACCTTGGTCGATGATCATGGCGCGGGTGCAGGATGCATCAACCTCCTCAAGAATGTGAGTTGAGAAGATGATGGTTTTGGTCTCTCCCAGCTCCCGGATCAGTTTTCTGACCTCGTGTTTCTGATTGGGGTCAAGGCCGTCAGTTGGCTCGTCGAGGATGAGAACCTCGGGATCGTGAAGGAGCGACTGGGCGAGACAGGTCCGATGCCGGTATCCCTTGGAGCTGTCTCTTATACACATCTGACGCTGCCGACGAATAGAGAGGTGTAGATCTCGGTGGTCGCCGTATCA
>CAXEFH010000366.1:0-3018 GCA_963989605.1 uncultured Roseibacillus sp.
CCCCCCCCCCCCCCCCCCCCCCCCCCCCCCCCCCCCCTTTTTTTTACAACCCCACCCCGCCAACCGCCATTTCTGCCTGTCTCGTGGGCTCGGAGATGTGTATAAGAGACAGCTGAAGTAGCAGGGGCCCAGGATTTCGGAAAGCGCTGGCGTGACTCGGTTCTACTGGGAGCCGTGGGTCTCCCCGGGGGCCGGGAGCGGGTACGGAAACTGGCTCTCGACGAAGGCTACCTGGAGGGAGTGGACTTCTGGTGTTGCTGCTAGAGCACGGAAAACCGCGAGGTCCAGCGGGTTCAAGCAGCCCCTTACCCGTTATCCAGGGTCTGAAGAACTTTCAGAGCCGCTGGACCACCTTCCATGAAGCTGTCTCCCTTTATACCAAAGCAGCACACAGGCTCAAAGTGTCCCGAGTCAATCGCCTGCTGGATGAGGTCCTGAGCGGAGAGAACCAGTTTTCCCGATCGTCTGACCAGTTCGAAAGAGATTGGCCCTGCCCCATGGTAGGCCCGGTAGATAACTTCGGAGCATACGAGGCGATCGGCCTTTCTGAAGTCGAAGACGAAATCATAGAGCTTTCCCTCGTGGCTGATAGCGCGGGAAAGGGCCTCCCGAAGGAAAGAGTCCTCAATTCTTGGGCGAAGCACAAAGAACGCGTCGACGTCCAGCGCCTCGGTAAGGTGACGGAAAAGCACTCCGTCCTTTTTCGCTTCGAGGACCTCTGTTTCGGGGGATCTGATAGGGGGTAGACCGAGGGCGTCACGTTGTTTTAAGTTGCCCAGGTAGAGTGAGGTATGAGGCCAGAACCCTGGCAGGAACAAGTTGCTCATCGCATCATCGTGACGGGTTACCAGCACGTCGCCGGGACAAAGTTTGCTCGCAGCAGTGAGGCATATTTCACTGCTGACCCGGTGGGCTTTCTGGGTTCTCCTGATAAATGGCTGCTTCATGTCGGCGATGGCGCTGCCGCTGATACGAAACAGGTGGAACATGACGCGCTTGTAACCGGCGACCTGCCGGAGTTTGAAGGCATGGATCCGGTAACGAATTTTCCTCTTGATGAACTCTCTCCGGCTTTTCTCAAAAAAAGGCTCTTCGGCCTGCAGCCACTCAGCAACCTGAGCCATTCCCGAGGACTCCAACGCTTCCGCAATCTCTTTCTGATGCGTTTCGTAGAATCGCCAGGCTTCATGATATCGCCACATCCAGCGGGCAGATGAGAAGTTGCGGTAGATCCCCGTCAAACTCTTTTCCTCAATGCCGTAGCGTCCCTCGGCTTCATCGAGCTTCTTCCAGACCACTGGACGATCCTTCGCAAGACTGACGATAAATCCCGCGCTTCGCATCAGCATTGCGGTTGCACAGAAAGCGAGGCCGAAGACACGCATCCTCAGGCCCCAGTCCGGATTGCGGCGTTCGTCGAGCAAGGGACGCAGGGTGAGAACAGTTTCCCACAACGATGTCCGCAAACCAAGGTAGACAGAATAGGTGTCTCTTAATCGTTCATCCTCGTCGGGAAGGTAATAACCCCTGTCCTGGGCGGCAGTGGCGTCCTCAATCTCCTTGCTGAGAGTCTGTTCTCGTGGCAGGGCAGGCGCTACCGCCGACAACGTTCGCCACGCTGCCGCCGCAAGAGATTCCGGGGAAGTCCGATCAGGCATTAATCGAGCAGGAGGCGTAGGTGCCCTTTCAGGCGAGGATTCCTTTGATCACTTTTCCATGGACATCCGTCAGGCGATAATCGCGCCCCTGAAAGCGATGAATGAGACGCTCGTGATCAAACCCCAGAAGGTGCAGGATTGTAGCCTGGAGGTCGTGGACATGAACAGGATTCTCAGCAGGACTGAATCCGAGTTCGTCGCTCTGCCCGTGTGTGATCCCACCCTGCACGCCTCCCCCGGCCATGAACATGGAGTAGCAATCCGGAAAGTGGTCCCTCCCCAGGACTTTACCTCCCGCAGTCCGGCCTTCTCTGAAGGGTGTTCGCCCGAATTCTCCACCCCATATGACGAGGGTATCCTCAAGCAGCCCTCGCTCTTTCAAGTCGCTAATCAGAGCCGCTACCGGCCTGTCCATGGTCGAGCATTTTTTCGTTAGACCGTCCCTGATGTCTTCCTTTGGGTTGGTCCCATGAAAATCCCATCCCCAGTCGAAGAGTTGCACGAATCTAACCCCTTTCTCAAGGAGTCGACGTGCGAGAAGGCAATTATTCGCAAGACTGGAGGCTCCCGGTACGGCGCCGTAGGTGTTCAAGGTGTTCTCCGATTCGCGGGAGATGTCCATTACCTCGGGGACTGAAACCTGCATTCGGTAGGCCAGCTCATATTGAGCGATCCGGGTGAGAGTCTCCGGGCTGCCCAGCTCGGCAGCCTGAATTTCATTGAGAGTGCGCAGTGCGTCCAGTCCCTTGCGGCGCAGTTCCCGAGACATTCCCTTGGGATCGCGGACATACAGAACGGGATCACCCTTGGATCTGCACTGGACTCCTTGAAAGACAGAGGGAAGGAATCCGCTTCCCCACGCGTTTTTTCCGGCACTCGGCTGGATGCCGCCGGAGATCATCACCACGAATCCTGGCAGATCCTCATTCTCAGATCCCAATCCGTAGGTGACCCACGAACCCATGGAGGGACGGCCCTGCCGAGGAGAACCTGTAAGAAGGAAAAGTTGAGCGGGCGCATGGTTGAACTGGTCCGTATACATGGACCTGACGACGCACATTTCGTCTGCGATACCATGAAAGTGAGGGACGGCGTCGGAGAGCCATGTGCCGCCGCTGCCGTGCTGGGTGAAGGTGCGGGGCGTTCCCATCAGCTTGGGCTTTCCCTTGGTGAATGCGAATTCCTTTCCCTTAATGAATTCGTCAGGGCAGTCCTGACCCGTACGCTTCACCAGTTCAGGCTTGTAGTCGAGCAGATCCAGATGGGGTGGGGATCCGGCACAGTGAATACTGTCTCTTATACACATCTGACGCTGCCGACGAATAGAGAGGTGTAGATCTCGGTGGTCGCCGTATCATTA
>CAXEFH010000367.1:0-3002 GCA_963989605.1 uncultured Roseibacillus sp.
TCTACATCTGGTACCGAAAACAAGTCATGATTCGCAACCAGCACTACTCCCTGCTCGCCAACCAAGATGGGACCAATGCCGCCCTGACCCGGTATAATAACCCCTTTGACGGCGAGCAATTGAAGGACAACAAGCTCACCAAGTCCGAACGCGCGCTCAAGAAGCAGTTTCAGGCACGGATAGCCGAATTGGCTAGGACGCGTCTCTCCACTACCAGCAAGGAAGGTCGCGTCCAGGGACTGAAAAACAAGACCAACCGTTGAAGCTTTCAAGGTCACACGAACGATGAAGCTGTTTTTCTCCGCCTTCCTTTCAACCTCACTTCTCAGCGGCCTCATATCCGGCCCCCTCGCCGCTGATGGGGAACCTGACCGGACCCGGCCCAACATCGTCCTCATCATGGTCGATGACATGGGTTACTCGGATATCGGCTGCTATGGCGGGGAGGTCCAAACCCCCAACCTCGACCGATTGGCCAAGGACGGGCTGCGCTTCACCCAGTTCTACAACACCGCCAAGTGTCACACCACACGGGCCGAACTGCTCACCGGCAACTACGCCTACTCCATTGGCGACAACAACATGGAGCATGGCGCCACCTTCGGCGAGGTTTTACGACCCATCGGATACCGTACGCTTATTGCCGGCAAGTGGCACCAGAAACCACTTCCAACAACCCGTGGCTTCGACCGCTATTTCGGACTGGCAGATGGGTGCAGCAACTTTTTCAACCCCGGCCTCAAGGCTCGCCCCGGCGAGGGACCTCCGGGCCGTAAAGGCAAGACCCGTGTGAGACGCTGGGCCATCGAGGACAGGGTAATTATGGGCTACACCAGCCCGGACAAGAAGTTCTACCATACCGATGCCTTCACCAGTTACGCGATCGACCGCCTCGATGAGTACAAGGGCGAGGACAAGCCCTTCATCCTCTACCTGCCCTACACCGCGCCCCATTACCCGCTGCATGCCTGGCCCGAGGACATCGCGAAATATCGGGGCAAATACAGGGTCGGCTGGGATGTGATCCGCAAGCAACGCTTTGCGCGGATGAACGAGATGGGCCTCATCGGGCCGAACCACAGGCTTACCCCGCGCGCCTCCAGAGCCTGGGATGAACTCACTGAAAAACAAAAGGACGAGGAGGACCTGAAGATGGCCGTCTATGCCGCCATGATCGACCGTGTTGACCAGAATCTCGGGCGTCTCTTCGGCAAGCTCAGGGAACTGGGCAAGTGGGACAACACCTTGATTATGTTCCTGACCGACAATGGCGCCTGTCCCGAACAGCCCAACACCACGCCGAATATTCCGCCCGGGCCTGTTGAAAGCTATCGCACGGTCTCAGTGGGCTGGGCCAATGCCAGTAATACCCCTTACAAAAAGTTCAAGTCGACCGATTATGAAGGCGGCATCCGCACCCCGTTCATTGCCCACTGGCCGGGAGTAATCAATCCAGGGATGACCGGTCAGGTCGGACATATCATCGATATTTCTGCCACCTTTCGCGACATCACAGGAGCGACTTATCCCAGGGAGATTCTCGGGAACAGGACCAAGCCCCCGGTCGGCAAGTCCCTGCTGCCCATCTTCAAGGGCAAGCAACGTGAACCCCATGCCGAAATCTACTGGCACTTCAGCCGGGCCAACGCAATCCGGCAAGGCGACCTGAAAGTGGTCCGGGCAGGCAAGTCTTGGGAGCTCTACGACCTCAAGGCGGACCCATCCGAGATGAATAACCTGTCCAAGAAGATGCCCGAGAAAACTGCAGAGCTCGCCAAGATGTGGGAAGCTTGGAGGGAAGACTACAAAAACAAGCCGAAGTAAATTCATGAAACTATTGCTCTCTCTTCTTACCGGCATTTGCCTGTTAACGAACCCCGCTTCCGCACGACCCAACATCGTCCTGATTATGGCGGATGACCTCGGGTTCTCAGACTTGGGTTGCTATGGAGCCGAGATTCGTACTCCGAACCTCGACCAGCTCGCACGCAAAGGCCTGCGATTCTCCCAGTTCTACAATACCGCCAAGTGCCACTCTTCCCGGGTTTCTCTCCTGACGGGACTCTACTGTGACCAGGCTGGCAGCAACTCCCTTTCCCGGGGCACTACTATTGCAGAAGTCCTCAGGACCGCGGGTTACTCTACTGCGATGTCAGGAAAGTGGCACCTTTCCGGCAATCCGGTTGAGTTTGGATTCCAGCACTACTGGGGGCATCTTTCCGGAGCGACCAACTTCTTTACCGGAGACAATACGTTCCGCCTCGGCGCCGAGAAATGGAAGGTTCCCGCCCGGCTGAATGACAAACCCTTCTACGTCACCAATGCGATCACGGATTTCGCGATCAATTTCATTGATGAGATGGTTCCAGGAAAAACGGAGGGAGCCTCCGAAAACCCCTTCCTCCTGTATGTCGCCTACAACGCCCCCCACTACCCCCTGCAGGCACCCGAGAAGGAGGTTGCCGAGTATAAGGGTGTCTACGACGCAGGATGGGACGAGCTCCGAATGAAACGCTATCTCCGGCAACTGGAAAGCGGCCTTTTCCCCCGCGAATTCAAGCTCAGTCCAAGACCCCGCCATGTTCCCGCCTGGAAATCACTGTCCGCCAAAGATAAGAAGTGGGAGGCCCGCCGCATGGAGGTCTTTGCTGCCATGGTCGATGTTGTAGACCAGAATATCGGGCGCCTCATTTCTCACCTGAAGAAAAAGGGCGTGTGGGAAAACACCCTGTTCCTCTTCTGCTCTGACAACGGGGCATGCCCCTTTGAGCGCACCCGGGGCAAGGACCTCGAACCATGGGACCCCGAAAGCTACTGGTGCTATGACGTTGGCTGGGCACACGTGGGCAACACTCCCTTCCGGCTCTATAAGCAGAACCAGCATGAGGGTGGAATTTCTTCCCCCCTCATCGCTCACTGGCCCAAAGGGTTGGAAAGTAAAGCCGCAGAGACCTCCGACGGTGTGAGCACCTGTCTCTTATACACATCTCCGAGCCCACGAG
>CAXEFH010000368.1:0-2976 GCA_963989605.1 uncultured Roseibacillus sp.
TACACCTCTCTATTCGTCGGCAGCTTCATTTGTTTATAAGAGACAGAATGAAGTCTGTCTCAAGTACATGAGCGGCGGCGAGAAAGGATCTTTGTAATCTCATCGTGCGAAGCTTACGCACCTTTGCGGAATCGTCAAGGAGCAGAGTAAGATTAAGCTCTCCTCCCCCTTGCTTTAAGGCGTCGCCTGCAGAATCGGGACCCTCATCCACCCTTTGGAAGGGATTGCGAACACCCGTGTGTCCAAGACGTTTTTAAAGGCCCTCGTTGACGCCTGAGAGACCCTCCGGCACCCTCCAGTGGTAATGAAAATCATCCTTCTGGTCCTCTCTCTTTCCCTTGCATTCATGAGCTCTCAATCCTTTGCCGATCATCACAAGAAACAACCGGGCGCCTACCGCCACGTCGTCTGCTTCAAGTTCAAGGACGATGCCACCGGGAACCAGATCACAGCCATCGAAAAGGCCTTCGCTGCTCTTCCCTCCAAGATCAGCTCCATCACGGACTACGAGTGGGGAACCAACGTGAGCCCCGAAAACCTCGCCCAGGGATACACCCACTGTTTCATCGTCTCCTTCAAGGACAAGAAGGGGCTGGAGGCCTACCTGCCCCATAAGGATCACAAGGCCTTCGTGGAGCAGCTCCTTCCCATCCTCGACAAGGCCTTTGTTATCGACTTCGTGGCGAAATAGCAGGAACAGAAAAAGGTGCGCACATTACTGAAGACAGCTCTGCTGCTTCTCCTCGGGGCCCTTGCTGCTTCCCCAGTGGCCGCGGCCCGGGCGGATGCGAGACCAGCGCCCCCTAACATTGTCCTGATCATCGCCGACGACCTCGGCTGTGGCAACCTGCGCACGGGTCACACCACGGAAAACTGTCCCACCA
This sequence comes from uncultured Roseibacillus sp., assembly GCA_963989605.1. GTDB lineage: Bacteria > Verrucomicrobiota > Verrucomicrobiia > Verrucomicrobiales > Akkermansiaceae > Roseibacillus_B. The sequence continues at coordinate 885 of CAXEFH010000368.1, forward strand.
TTCTCAGCAGAGGCGGCGCCGGCGTGAAACTCGGCCACAACCTCGTCATGCCGAAGAACACGCCGCTCTGTAACGCATGGTTGACCTTGTTGCATGGGGTGGGCGTGAATGTGGAGCGCCACGGCGACTGCACCGGAATCCTCACCTCCTTGCAGGCGTAACAGGGAACCCATCCACCAGGAGATGATCCTGCTCCGGCAGAACGGGGCCTCAGTTCTTCAGCTTAAACCTCGCCACGTAAGCAAATGAGGTCACAAAAAGATACTCCTCACTCTCGTCGAAACAGCAGTTGGTCACTGGGTCTGGGAGCCTGATGGTCGCCAACTTCTTTCCCTCCGGTGAGATCACGAGGACTCCACCGGGCCCGGTTGCAAAGATATTCCCGCTCTTGTGCATCTTCATCCCATCGAACCACCCGGCGTCACCGTCCCCGTAGGGCCCTTCAAAGAAGACCCCACCGGAGCCATCCTCAGCGGAGAAGCGCCACACCTTGGGATCCTGCATGTCTGAACTCCCGACATAGATCCACTTCTCATCCGGAGAGAGCACAATCCCATTCGGAAGCTCCATTTCGTCACTCACCAGGGACACCGTGCCGGTGGCCGCTTCATAACGGTAAATGCCGCAGAAGGGGATCTCCCTTTTCTCGTCGACAAAGATCATCGCCTCCCCGGGAACGCTATTCGCAATATCACAATGTCCGTAGGGGGGGTCGGTAAAATAGATGTCCCCGTTCGGCAGGACGGTCAGGTCATTGGGACTGTTGAAGCGCTTGCCCTCGTAAGTTGCCACAAGGGTCGAGACTCCTTCCTGACTAATATTGTCAAAAGACAGCTTGGCGAGTCTCCGGTCCCCATGCTGGCAGATGATGAGGGTCCCTGCAGTATCAAGAGCGAGTCCATTGGAGCCCAGAACCCCTCCCTCAAAAAACGGAACCGTTCCGGTATGACCCCCGGGTGCAAGAAACACTGCAGGTCCTTTTTCCTCCGACCACTGATGAATCGTGTTCCCCTTAACGTCCGAGAAGAGGAGCGTCTTCATCGAAGAAACCCAGACCGGCCCCTCCGCAATTTCAAACCCCTCGGCGAGAACCTCAAGCTTCACCGACTCGTCGAGAATCGCACCCAAAGCCGGGTCATGAAGTTCAACCTTGCAGGTCCGGTTATCCGGGCTCATCACCACGGGCGCTGCACCTGCCGTATCGACCTCGCCCGTGTCTGCCGGGGCATCTGCATTCTCACCACATGAGGATAGCAGGAAGCAGATTCCCAACACACCCCCCGTTAAGTTCATCTTGTTCACCCCTACATTGCTAGAAAGAGGTTCCCCGGGCTCAAGCCAAAAATCGCGTGCAACGTTAGAGCGCTCATCTCTCCCGGACCCGTATCATTCCCCCTCAGTCAAAATAGGTGTCATCATGACTGTAGGGCGGGGCGCAGCAGCAGAGAAAGCGAAGATCCTTCGTTGCCGAGATCTGGTGCCAGCATCCGACTGGAATGAGAATCGCATCACCCGGGACTACTTCCCGGACCTCCCCATCGAGTTCCATGAGGCCCTCCCCTTCGAGGAGGAAATAGAACTCCTCACTTACCCTGTGATAATGCCGCTCCGTGGCCTTTCCAGCTGGAATCGTAGCCTCGGCGAGGCTCTGCTGCTGGACCGGGGCATTGGCCCGGTCCAGGATGCTTCGGATCGTGGATCCATCCTTCGTTGTAAACGGCTCCTGTTCAGAAAGCTGGCGAACCTCCATGGCGCGAGCTTAAACCCCGCAATCACGACTGTCACGCTTGCCCATCCAACCCAATCTCCCTAAGCAAGGGCAATGGCCGAGGAAAAAGAAACGACCGTCCGGGAGGAGCAGGCCAATGAAGCCGGACGATCAAACCGCTTCTCGATTCTCTCGATCGGGGCGGCTCTCACGTCGTTTTTCCTCATCTACTTGTTTCTGCCCGTCGAGGATACCGACACCCACACCGCGGCACAGGTCCGCACTGGCCTCGCGATTCTCTCCCTCGCCGCCATCCTCTGGCTCACCGAGGCCATTCCCCTGGCCATTACGGCCCTGCTCGTTCCCGTACTCGCCGTCCTGACC
>CAXEFH010000369.1:0-2973 GCA_963989605.1 uncultured Roseibacillus sp.
CACCTCTCTATTCGTCGGCAGCGTCAGATGTGTATAAGAGACAGGTGTCGAGGGTGGGGATAGGTGTGTCGAAACTTGTGTCGAGGCGCGTTGAGAGATAGCGGCGCGCGTCGCCCGATTCGCCCCAGAAGAGGGCGGAGAGATCTATAATATCCTTTTCAGGGTCAAATCCGACAATCACGTCCTCACCCGTATCGATCGCCCCGAAGACAAAGGTGTCGATGCCGGAGCCAGCGCGCAGGATGTCGTTACCCGGTCCTCCCGAAATTACGGAACCGAGGGCGCCTCCGCCGAGGTCATCATTTCCGTGTCCGCCCCGGATGATGCTTCGATTGCTTCCTGCCGCATCCAGTTCGACTGGACGCAGGGTCGTGCTGAAGTCCCAGATGACGTGGCTGCTCCACTTTGACTGTAGGTAATCGTGAACATCCCGGAGCTTCTGTTCTGGAAGGGCGACCGGGAAGACCAGTAATTCATGCAAGGTTCCTCCGAAACTATTGGTCACAGGGTCTTCAACGGGTAGGGCGAGGCGCCGGGCGCCGATGGTCGGAAGAACCGCTGGAAGCGCTTCGGGCTCGATTCCCCGTCCGTTGTAGGAGAGTCCAAAGATGTTCTGGAGCGTGGAATCCTCCCGGCGGAAAATATTGGTGGCAATTTCTCCGGGGGAGGATTCGTAGCCCCGGACCGCCACTCCGTCGGCCTGATAGAGTGGAGCACCGGGATAGGAGACGGCCTCTGTGGTTGGTTCGAGGCACAGGAAACCACGGTTAGAGGAAAGTAGGACCTGCGATGTAGCTCCGGATTCTTGTGACCTCCATGATGCGAGCACGGTATGATCGCCTGATGGAATAGTGGCGTCCTGAAAGAACAGGTGGCTGGACGGCATGTCGAAGTGCACGCCCTGCTTGCTCCCTGAGAGGACAGCCATGGGTCGATTCTCTTCGACTGGTTGCATGGCGCTACGGTCATTGCCAGAGCGGTCGGTCCATGTGGAGACGGGCAGGTCCTCGGAGAGCGTAGTTGCATCAAGCCACAGGGAGGCATCGTTTCCATCGCTTGAACTGGGTTCGTTCACCTGAAGTGCTACCGTGTCCGAACGAGAATCGCCGCCGTCATTCCAAGTCACTGCGACGCGAGCAGACCTGATTGATACATCCTGATGCACGATCGTCAGTCGGCCGGACTGCAAGTCGAATAACGTCAGGTGGACGAGGTTTTCATGGCTTGGAGTTCCATTCAGGTTGAGCCTGAAGCCGTCGATCCCAGATGAATCCACCGTTACCGCAATGTCTCCGGGAGGGCTGTCAGAATCGTGAAACTGAAGAAGAAATCCGGCCTCACCATGTTCTGGCACGGAGAGGCTGGTGGTTGCAAGATGAGGATCGAGGTTGCTTTCCTGAGGGTTACTGCCGCGGTTGAACTCAATCAGATTACTCCAACCGTCACCATCAGGGTCGTGCTGGCTGTCTGCCAATCCGGGGTCGAGTCGGTTCATGACCTCCCACCAATCGGGTAGACCGTCTGAGTCTTCATCAAGAATGTCGCCATGAACCAGCAGGTCCATTCGGTAATAATCTCCACGGTTGGAAAAACTGAGCCCATAAAATTCAACGCTGCCGTCCGGCAGAGTGGCAGGGACATTGTCGACAAGAATGTTTTCGATCTGGAAGTCGGTCTGAGTTCTCTCGATAGCAAGGTAGTCATTAATTCGCCGGGTGTCGGGGAGATAGGCGAGGGGCACCTGCAGAGCGTAGAAGTAGGCCCTGCTGCTTCCGGGTCCAGTGGGTCGGAGCGGGGTTTCGATGGTGATATGATTCGCCGGATCTCTTTGGCTGGTGAATGTCATTTTCAGCGTTCCCGATTGGAGTAGGACCGTGTTGGCTCCCGCGGACTTCAAGACTTCCCCGTAGAAGGTGACGTGGGAATCAGTGAATCCCTGAGCTGACAACGGGCCGGAATGAACGGCAAGGGTGAGAATTGCGAGAATGACGGAAAGAATCGTTTTCATCGGATTTTCTGAGAAAAAGTGGATTATTGACCTTGGTGTGAATAGGTCGTAAAGTGCAGTTTGATATCTGAGACAGTATCGATGAGCCGCTGCAGACCGAGATTAGGATCTGCATGAAGTCCTGCTCCAGGGATAATCAGCAACCACTCGGAATTCCAGACCGAACGGCCGATGAGTCGAGTATCGTATTCCATCTCGCTATCCTCAGCGGTCGGGCTTCCATCGTCGTGATAAATACGGAAGTCGCCATGTCTCCGGAGTTCGCCAAACCTGCCGTCTGTTCCCTCGAGTCTGGGGATCGAGTCTGACGAGGTGAGGTGCGCTTCGTTGATCAGGAATGGAATCGGTATCCTCTGCTCATGAATATTCCACCTCCGCACACTTGTTTCCCTCGCGCTGGAGGTGCGCAGGTAGTCGTTGCCAATCGGGACAAGATAGGCTCGGGGGGTCGTTGCCAGACCGGCGGAATTGTAGTTTTCCAGCCAGACTCCCATTCCGCGGATCTTAGTGGCGAAGTTTGCTGAACTGTAGCTGTGGTCGCCAGGGCCGAGTGGCTTGCCAAAGAAGTTAAGTCCAGGCTGAATGTGGCTGCTGAAACGGATTATGAGGCCCGGCTGTGGTCCGCTGTCGGTGCTAGCGAAGGGACGGCAATAGCGGACGTATTCGGGTTTCGCGTTCAAATCCGGGACGATGCGAGCATTTAGGGCATCCTGCCAGCGGGCGTCGCTGGCGCTGCCTCCGGCCGGATTTATTCGGAAAAGCTCTCTCCGGAGAGACATTTTCTCGGTAGCAGGTTGAGGAGAATTGATCCCAAGCTGCCCCTTCAGCACCCTGAAGTTTGACCCCAGGGTTGCGAGGATCTCAGTGAGACCGCCCTGACCCGCCGAGGGTTCTCCCTCCAGAGTCCAGAGACCAATTTGCCGTTCCGAGGTAATTTTGTCGAGAAGGGTAGAGGCTGATGCAGG
>CAXEFH010000370.1:0-2971 GCA_963989605.1 uncultured Roseibacillus sp.
TAATGATACGGCGACCACCGAGATCTACACCTCTCTATTCGTCGGCAGCGTCAGATGTGTATAAGAGACAGGCAAGGATCGGCCACCCATATCGGAGCCATCAAGACTCCCGATAGCTGCTTCACCCTGTTCCCTGCTGCTCAGGGTTACAAAGGCAAAGCCGCGAGGCCGGCCGGTTTCGCGGTCCAAGGGGATATGCAGATCAACTACCCCTCCAAAGTCTTCGAACTTGGAGCGGATTTCGTCTTCGGTAGCGGAGAAGGGCAAATTGCCCACGTAGAGTTTCATCTTTGCTGTAGTGTACGCCAGAGCTCGCTGAATGATGGGTATACGTTCTAGCCGTATTTCCAAGTCCTGCTAGCAGGGCTGGCGGGAGTGAACTAATGCCAAACCCGCGCAAGAGCGAGAGAAATCTATAAGAATCGAGGCATGAATCGCATTTGTGGGTCATGCCAAGGGCGTAAAAATCCAAAGTATTGCGATATAGCAGTCTGGAGGCTAAAGGGTATCAATGAAAGTGGCGGTCATTGCCAACCCTCAAAATGAGCAGGCTCCCCCTGCTCTGAGGCGAATCTGTGAGGCACTGGCGGCAAGAGGAATTGAAACTGTTCTCGAAAAGGAGAGTGCGGCCCTCCTGGGACAAGAGGGCTTCGTTCGGTCCTGGGAAGGAGCAGAGCTGGTGATATCGCTCGGAGGAGACGGCACTCTTCTGGATACGGTTCACAAGATGGGAAACTGTGATGTCCCGGTTGCAGGGGTAAATATAGGAACTCTCGGGTTTCTCACTGCCTGCACTGCTGCTGATATTAATGAGTTTGCTGCGGCCATTGCAGAACGGGAGCATGTAGTGGTGAACCGAGCGGCACTGCGGGTCTCAATGACTGATGTCAGTGGTCAGGACCATGTCTTCATGGCACTCAATGAGGTGGTTCTGATGAGGGGAGGAACTGGACGCTTGATTTCACTTGAAGCTCGGGTGAATGGGGAACTACTCAATCGTTACCGTGCTGACGGATTGATTGTGGCGACTCCTACGGGATCGACGGCTTATTCTCTAGCAGCTGGTGGGCCGCTCATCGATGAGCAGGCGGGGGTACTGGTAATTACCCCTATCTGTCCTCATAGCCTGAGTGACCGCTCTCTGGTGCTTGGTGATGACTCCCTGATTGAGCTGAAAGCGAACCAGCGGCATTCAGACTCAATACTCTTCACCGTAGATGGAAGAGAGGTTCTTCAATTGGGAGAGTCGGGCATCGTGCGCGTGGAAAGGGCCCCTGCTCCCCTGAAGATCGTAAGGCTCCCGAATCACAGTTTTTATGAGACTCTCCGGGGAAAGCTTGGGTGGTCAGGCGGCTAGACAGGGCGGCTCCTTCCGGGTAGAAGAGGACAGAATGAGATACGAGCAGATTGATAGCGTTCTTTTCACCGGGAACCGGTCCCGGTTGTCGGAGTTGATGGAGCCGGGGGCAATGGCCATAGTACACGCTAATGACATTCTCCCAACCAATGCGGACGGCGTGTTACCCTTCGTACAGAACCGTGACCTTTATTATCTCTCAGGGGTTGATCAGGAGGAGTCGGTCGTAATCCTGTTTCCGGACGCAGCCGAGGAGAGAGACCGCGAAATTCTTTTTGTCAGAGAGACGAGCGAGCTCATTTCCATCTGGGAGGGCGAAAAGTTGACGAAATCTCAGGCTTCAGAGGTCTCTGGTGTAGAGCAGGTAAATTGGACCAGCAGCTTTGACGCGCACTTCCACCGCTTGATGCCTCAGGCCAAATCGGTCTACCTCGCTACAAATGAGCACTTGCGTGCGGAAATAGTGGTTGAGACACGCAACGCTCGTTTTATCAGGGAATGCAGGGACCGTTATCCCCTTCACGACTACAAGCGGTTAGCGCCGTTGATGGACCGACTACGCGTCATCAAGGACGAGGTTGAATTAGAGCAGCTGCAGAAGGCCATTGATCTTACGGAAAGTGGTTTCCGTAGAGTACTCGATTTTATAAAGCCAGGGGTCGGGGAGTGGGAAATTGAAGCTGAATACCTTCATGAGTTCGTTCGGAAGCGCTCAAAAGGTTTTGCCTATCCCCCCATAATTGGAACCGGGAAAAATGCCTGCGTACTCCATTACCTTGACAATAATACCATATGCGAGGATGGGCAGATGGTTCTGATGGACGTAGGTGCCGAGTGGGCAAACTGGAATGCCGATATGACTCGAACCGTTCCTGTGAATGGGAGGTTTACCGACCGCCAGCGGGACGTTTACAATTCCGTACTCCGCGTCCAGAGAGGTTCGATGGATTTCCTTCGCCCCGGAGTGACCCAGCAAGAGTGGCGGGATCACACTATCGAATTGATGGAGGTCGAGTTGATCAGGCTAGGTCTCATTGATGCCGAGGAGGCAAAGCGGCAGGACCCTCGTGAACGGCCACTCGTAAAGAAGTATTACATGCATGGGATCGGTCATCACCTTGGTCTCGACGTTCATGACGTTGGAAATGCCTATGAACCCGTCAGGGAGGGGATGGTGTTCACGGTCGAGCCCGGAATTTATATCAGGGAAGAGAACCTAGGAGTCCGTCTTGAGGATGACATCCTTATCGGAAAAGATGAAAATATTAACCTGTTCTCCAGATTCCCCATTGAGGTTGAAGAGATTGAGGACGCGATGAACGCATCATAGTCAAGGACGCGTCTGTCGCTCCTAGGTGAATTCAGGAAGGACCGCATTCAGGGCCTCAAGCAGTTCCTTTATCGTCGAGATGGTTTCGTTGCCCATGTTGCTGATTCGGAACGTCTTTCCCTTGATTTTCCCGTAACCACCATTGATCAGAAGATTGTGGCGATCGCGAACAGCCTTGATGAAGCCGGGGACATCAATCTCTCGATTGTTCTCTACGGCAGTCAGGGTCTTGGAGCGAAATCCCTCGGGCGCGAACAGTTCGAAACCGTTTTCCTCTACCCCTG
>CAXEFH010000371.1:0-2946 GCA_963989605.1 uncultured Roseibacillus sp.
CTCTATTCGTCGGCAGCGTCAGATGTGTATAAGAGACAGGGAGAAAGGTGGCCGGGTAGGTGGAGAGGCAAGAGCCCTTGCGGCTCATCGGATTTTACTGCGGCGGGAAGCGAGGGGACATTCCCTGCCGGAATGCCAGAGGCTTGCCACGGAGTATCTCGCGCTCAGTGAGCTTCATGGAGGAACGAGGCAGGCGGAGATAGCCCTCGCGGATCATGAGCGGATTAAAAAACTGATGCTCCATCTCAGGGCCCAGAGAAAGATCGAGGCAGAGCAGGAAGCGAAGAAAGAGGAAGGACAGAAAGAGTTGCCTCGAGGGCCGGGGATCGACCCCTTCAACGGAGGAGGGGAGGAGCGTCGTCGGATTCCGAATAATCCGCTTTTGCGCAAATGAGCGAAGAGCCAGGACGGGAGTCTCGAGCGGGAGGGCCAATATCGCGCGGGATATTACCTGCCTTCAGTAAGCCGCTCGGCAAGTTTGGAAGGCAGCCCGGCGTCGCGGATTTTCTGCTGGGCCGTGGCCCGGTCATAATCAACGCGGCGAAAGTGAATCAGTTTTCTCTCCAGGTCATAAATGACGTAGCAGGCCCTCGGGTCACCGTCTCGTGGTTGTCCGACCGAGCCAATATTGATAAAATATTTCAGGTTCTTTTCAATCTCAACCAGCTCCGCGGACTCTTCCCGAACCTTACGTCCTCCCACGAAGACACGGGGAACGTGAGTATGGCCATGAAAACAGACGTCAGTAAATTGGTAGGAAAAGTTCGACATGGCATCGAACTTGTTGGTCACGTATCCCCATGTCTCAGGCTGGTCGAGGGTTGAATGAACAACAGTGAAGTCTGATACCTGCCGGACCATTCTAAGTCTTCCCAGCCATTTCCGTTGCTCCTCAGAGAGTTGTTCCCTCGTCCAGGAGAGGGCCGTAGCCGCAATGGGGTTCATCGATTTGAGGGAGTGGTCGCCGCATGCGTCCTCGTCATGATTCCCCTTGACTGAAGGGCACTCAAGGGATCTGACCAGGTCAAGGCACTCCCCGGGGTTGGCATTGTATCCAACGATATCTCCCAGACACACCCATTGCTCACACCCCTGGGACTTTGCATCCTCAAGGACGGCACTCAGGGCCTCAAGGTTTGCATGGATATCTCCAAAGAGCGCGATTCGCATGGTCTGGTCACCACCGGGTGGGGAGGAAGAGATAGGAACGGGTCGGAGGCCTGTCGAGTGAAAGCTTCTGGGTGGCCGGCATTGTGCGGAGTCGATGAGTTATGAGCCCAGCTCGGTTTCCATCAAGTGAGACCGAAAGGCATCGCGAGGTCGGTTCATCCAGATACTGCGCCATGTTTTTTCGCGGGGTTCGCCTGTCCGGAGATCAATGGGGTAGGACTTGTCGGTGTGCGGATCCCGGGTGAAGGTTTTCTGTGGTGGGTAGGTGAGAGGATGAAGGTGTTTGGGCACCTCAAATTCTGAACATAATGTGTTGATCGTCTCGGCAACTCCGTCCATGGGAAAATCATCGACCTGTCGAAACCAGTAGTCGGTGAGCTTCTGCAGCGCTTGACGTGGGGAGCCCAGAATCTCCTCCAGGGAGTAGGTCTCTTTGCCGGCCCACGATTGCAGTGCAAAGAAAATTGTCTGGGGAGTATTGAAGCGGCGGTTCGGTATGTTACCCCACATCTCCTGGCATTTTCCCCAAGCCTCCTCCTTCCGAGCCGGAATGCGGGCAAGGCAGTAGACTTCCCTGCGCTGAAGATTCAGGCTTCCGCTTTTGGCATATCCCGTCCCAAAGCACTCCGCCGCGCGCTCGAGGTTCTGAGGGCGCCAGCTGGCACTGAGGGCATTGCCGAGGAGCTGGCAAAGACGCCAGTCGGTGGGATTCTGCGCAACGCCCCGCTCCAAAAAGGCGATACCCTTGTCAAAGAACTGCTTTTGCTTCCGGCTTCGCCGCCCCTCATTTACCCCTGGTTTGTCTGAATAGTCAGCATAGGCATTACTGTAAAGATGCCAGCTCCCCATGTCCCAGTAGTATAGGAGCCGGGGCTGCAGGGAGACAATCGTCTGGTATTTTCTCTCGAGTTCATACCACTCCTGCTCTTCCCAGTGGCCATGGGCCTGAAGGTTCAGAATCGCCGCCATGAGAGGTCGTAGTCCTCCCAGTGCTATGGCGAGAGCGGTCTGTCCCAGTTCCTCGCGGGTGTCTATTTCAATTGAGGGTGGAAGGAGGTTTCTCTCCTGCATGTCTTCGGAGAGGCGGTCATCAAAGGGGCGGCGAGCAAAGCCTGTCAGGAGGATGACCGCCAGAACGACGAAGAGATTGGAGAAGGTTTTCACGGGTTCGAGAAGCGTATGATGGATCCCTCCTAGATCTCTTTCTTGCTGAATAGGAACCAGCTGAGGACCACGTAGAGACTCGTGTACAACACCGTGGAAATCGCAAGCCTGCCAAGAATGTCGAGGGGGAGTGACTGGCCGGATAGGACTTCGTCGACAATTTTGAAAGGGCGATAATCCGGGATGGCAACCAACAAGGCCTTGGCTGTCAGTGCCGCGGCACTCCCGCTGGAGGATCGCAGCTGGTCGAAGCCGTCCGCGATAAAGTTGCCCGCGAAATAGATCAGGATTGAAAAGACCACCGTGAACAGGGTGCTGCTGGTAAATGTGGACATAAGCAGGGCCAGTCCCGCAATGATGGCAGCCTCAAAAAAGAGAATCAGGATCGCTCCCTGCAGGCTCCACGTGACTCCATGACTGAGAAGTTCGGCCCGTTCCTCGGCTTGATCGGCGGGAGTCCAATTGCCTTGTTCCACGAGAACTTGAGAGACATTATCGAATTCGATGAGAATTTTCTGGGTGCGATGCCAGAGCACGAAATCTGTCTCTTATACACATCTGACGCTGCCGACGAATAGAGAGGTGTAGATCTCGGTGGTCGCCGTATCATTA
>CAXEFH010000372.1:0-2937 GCA_963989605.1 uncultured Roseibacillus sp.
CCACCGAGATCTACACCTCTCTATTCGTCGGCAGCGTCAGATGTGTATAAGAGAGAGTCTCAGGAATTAGACAATCTCAGCTCACTGCAGAAACAGGTTCTCGTGGAGCGCCATCTTATCAGTCGCGAACAGGCTGCGAGGGGCGAGGGGAGTGCGGCGGTTGTGAACCGGAAGCAGGCTCTTTGCCTGATGATTAACGAGGAGGATCATCTCAGAATGCAGTCGATCCGTCCGGGGTTAGCGCTCAGGGAGGCCTACGACCTCGTCTCCTCGGTCGACGGGCAACTCGAGGCGAACCTCGAATTCGCTTTCGACCACGAGTTGGGGTATCTCAGTTCTTGTCCAACCAATCTCGGAACTGGAATGAGGGCATCGGCTATGCTCCATCTTCCGGGGCTCGTTCTGAGTGACCAGATCGCTCAGGTTCTTCAAGCTGTTGGAAAGTTGCAATTGGCAGTTCGGGGTTTTTTCGGGGAGGGAACAGAGTCTTTGGGAAACCTGTTCCAAGTATCCAATCAATCAACTCTTGGCGAAAGTGAGGAAACCATTATCAGAAAGCTCGAAAGGGTCATTGAACAAGTTACTTCTCATGAGCGTAATGCACGCCAGAAGTTGTTCGAAGATGATCCTGACATGGTCTGCGACCGTGTGGGCCGGGCCTACGGGACCCTGCGTCATGCTCATGTAATTGCCTCCAAGGAGGCGCTGAACCTGCTATCTCTGCTCAGGTTCGGGGCAGAGCTGGGGTTTTTTCCACCGGAGACAGGGGGGATCTGCGATTCGCTCCTGATGGAGATCCAGCCAGCGCACCTGCAGTTGCATTCCGGTAATAAATTAACCCCGGAGCAGAGGGATGCTATCCGGGCGGAAATCATCCGGAGCCGGTTGCAATCACTCGAACCCCCTGCTATGGTAGGAAAAAAGGACGACGGGGGCTGGAAGTGCTCATCCGACACCATTGCTGATTCATGAACAATTTTACCCCTAGGGCTCAGCAAGTTCTGGCGCTCGCCCGGAAAGAGGCAGACCGTTTTAATCACAATTACGTGGGTACAGAGCACCTCTTGCTCGGTCTTATCAAACTCGGCCAAGGTGTCGCAGTGAGTGTTCTCGAGCGGATGGGGTTGGATCTGGAGTCGGTTCGTATGGAGGTCGAAAAGCAGGTGGGGACTGGTCCAGACCAGAAGGTCTCCGGAAATATTCCATATACCCCTCGTGTGAAAAAGGTTCTGGCACTTGCGAACAAGGAGGCAAAGACTTTGAATCATTCATACGTAGGCACCGAGCATATTTTGTTGGGATTGCTCAGGGAGGGTGAGGGAGTTGCAGCAAGGGTATTACAGACTCTGGATGTCGACATTCAGCGGACTCGCAATGAGATCCTGTCCGAAATTGATCCAAATTTTTCGCCCGAGGAGTCCGATGAGGAGTTCGAGGGTTTCGAGGATGAAGAGGAGCCCCTCGAAACTGGCAGCGAGGGGAAGGCCAAGACTCCGGCGCTTCGTGCGTTCGGGCGGGACCTGACCAAGCTTGCCCGGGACGGTGAATTGGACCCTGTGATCGGGCGTGAGAATGAGATCGAGAGAGTCATCCAGATCCTCTGCAGGAGAACAAAAAACAACCCTGTCCTGGTGGGAGAAGCAGGGGTTGGGAAGACCGCAATTGTCGAAGGTCTGGCGCAGGAGATCGGCATGGGCAACGTGCCCGAAATTCTTCGGGAGAAAAGGGTGGTGACCCTCGATCTGGCCCTCATGGTGGCGGGAACAAAATACCGCGGCCAGTTTGAGGAGCGGATCAAGGCTGTGATGGATGAGATCCGGAAGGTCAAAAACGTCATTCTTTTCATCGACGAATTGCACACCATTGTTGGGGCTGGGTCAGCAGAGGGAGCGATGGATGCCTCGAACATCATAAAGCCGGCCCTCAGCCGCGGGGAACTCCAGTGTGTCGGCGCCACAACTCTCAACGAATATCGTAAATACATTGAAAAGGACGCTGCACTTGAGCGGAGGTTCCAGCAGGTCAAGGTCGAAGAGCCTTCGGTGGAGGACACCATAGCTATTCTCCGGGGACTTAAGGATAAGTATGAGCAACACCACAAGGTGAGCTATTCACCAGAGGCGATTGAATCTTCGGTTCGGCTTACTTCAAGGTATCTGACGGGTCGATTCCTTCCCGACAAAGCTATTGACGTTCTCGATGAATCGGGCGCTCGTGCCCGGATTGGGACGTTGACTCGTCCGCCGGAAATCAAGGCACTTGAAGGAAAGATAGAGGTAATCAACAAGGAGAAGGTAACGGCGATTAACTCGCAGGATTTTGAAAAGGCAGCTGCGCTGCGGGACACCGAAAAGCAGACGAAAAAAGAGCTTGAGGATCTCATAGCGTCTTGGAGGTCTGAAAGTGAAGAGAAGGTGGTTGATGTTGAGGAGGATGACATCATGGCGGTGGTTTCGAAATGGACCGGAGTGCCGCTCCAGAGGATGGAGGAAAAGGAAACGGAAAAACTTCTCCAGATGGAGAACAAGCTCAAGGAGCACGTCATTGGCCAAGACACCGCAGTGGTCGCTATTTCGAAGGCTCTTCGACGCTCGAGAGCGGATCTGAAGGACCCTCGCCGTCCTATCGGAAGCTTTCTGTTTCTAGGTCCGACAGGGGTCGGCAAAACATATCTCGCACGCAATCTTGCGGAGTTCATGTTCGGGGATGCGGAAGCTCTGATCCAGATCGACATGTCGGAATACATGGAGAAATTTACCTCTAGCAGGTTAATTGGATCTCCTCCTGGATATGTTGGATACGAGGAGGGTGGTCAACTCTCCGAGTCGGTCCGCCGCAGGCCTTACTCCGTTGTTCTCTTTGACGACTGTCTCTTATACACATCTGACGCTGCCGACGAATAGAGAGGTGTAGATCTCGGTGGTCGCCGTATCATTA
>CAXEFH010000373.1:0-2922 GCA_963989605.1 uncultured Roseibacillus sp.
TAATGATACGGCGACCACCGAGATCTACACCTCTCTATTCGTCGGCAGCGTCAGATGTGTATAAGAGACAGCCTTGGCCCTAACCAGCGCCGGATTGTTTTCGCCTCCGGAAAAGACCGCCCTGAAGGGGAATTGCACACCAACTTCTCCATCAACAAGAATGGCGGTTTTCTGGCTCTCGTGAAACCAGATGGGATTACCGTGACCTCCTCGTATAATTTTGGCCAGCAATACGGGGACGTCTCCTACGGGCGGCTGGGAGAGGCCCAGTCCGAGGGCTACTTTGGCAACCCCAGCCCCGGCGGAATCAACGTGGCTCCTCAGGGTATCCCGGTCTCGGAAAGGCCGGAATTTTCCCATGATGACCAGATTATCACGCGAAGTATCAGCCTCGCTCTTTCCACTCCATCTCCGACCGCCACCATCCGCTACACCACTGACGGAAGTGATCCCACGTCCGGCTCATCCCTCTACCTTACGCCGATCCGGATCTTCGCTACCACCAGGGTCAAGGCCCGGATCTTTGAGCCCGGGAGGGAACCCGGCCCAGTGAGGGACCGCACTTATCTCAGACTTGCCAGTGACATCAGGAATTTCAGCTCAGACCTGCCCCTCGTAATCATTGACTCCTTCGGGGCTAATATTGATGGGGAGTCGAGCGCGAACTCCCAGAACCCGAGGCGCCCGGTTCAATCCATATTCGTGGATGTGGACGCCACCTCAGGAAGAGCCACCGTCACAGACGTTCCAGACTTTGCCGGACGTGGAGGCATGCGTGTTCGCGGGCAGACCTCGGCAGGCTTCGCAAAAAAACAATACTCCTTTGAGACCTGGGACAGCGATGGGAACGACAAGAATGTGAGCATCTGGGGATGGCCCTCCGAGTCGGACTGGATCATTCATGCCCCTTATTCGGACAAGACGCTCATGCGGAACAAGATCGTCTACGACTGCAGCCGGGAGCTTGGCTATCCATCCGTCCGGACGAAGTTCTGTGAGCTCTTTTTCAATTCGAACGGAGGCAATATCTCAATGGCCGACTATCGCGGGGTTTATGTCTTCATGGAGAAAATCAAACGGGACGAGGACCGCGTGAACATCAAGGCCCTCGAAAACTGTGACACCGGTGCCTCCTCAATCAGCGGGGGCTACATCATCAAGAAGGACAAGGGCCAGACCGTGGATGTAACCCTCACCACCGCACGGGAAGGCCATCAACTTGCCTTCGTTGAGCCTGACCTCCCCGGGAGTGCTCAGCAGGCATGGCTCAAGAACTACATGGATAGTTTTGAAAACGCTCTGCACGGACCAGAATTTACCGATCCCTTGCGAGGATACGCAAACTACATCGATGTCGATTCCTTCATCGACACCCACATCTGGGTGGAGGTATTCAAGAACATCGATGGCTACCGCCTGAGCAGCTACTTCTACAAGGACCGGGGCCGGAAACTGGTGGCCTCCCCTGTCTGGGATTACAACCTCTCTCTGGGAAATGCGGATTACCTTGAGGGCGAATATCCGCAGGGGTGGTATTACTCACTGACCAACGCTCAGCAGTATCCATGGTATGGCCGCCTCTTCCAGGATCCTGAATTCGTGACCCGCTACTGGGACCGGTGGTTCGAACTTCGCAAAGGCATGTTGGCCACCGCCCGGATGATGACCCTGATAGACTCCTACACTGCCAACATTTCGGAGGCTGCCGCCCGCAACTTCGAAAAATGGGATGTCCTTGGATCAACCTTGTGGCCGAACGCACGAGTGTGGACTCCCCCCTCACCGCTTCCGGGCAGCGACCGAAATCTCTCTGGTGCCGGCCGGCGAAACTCTCACCAGGATGAAGTCGACTGGATGAAGGGCTGGCTGTGGGCTCGTCTGGACTGGATCGATAACCAATATACCTCTCCGCCCTCCTTCAGCCGGCAAGGAGGACCGGCAACCCCGGGTACTTCGCTCACCATGACGAACAATACCGGGCGGAGTGGCACGATATATTACACGACCGATGGGTCTGACCCCCGGAGAGCAGGCAATGCGAGTTCGACTACACTCCTGCGGGCCGGCAGTCCCCTTCGGTGGTTCATTCCCACCGGGCCCGTGAACGGATGGAACAGCGTCAACGGACCAGGCAATCTAGCCGCATGGGAGTCCGGGAATGCAGGACTGGGCTACGAGAACTCTCCTGACGATTATGATGGCCTGATTGAAACGACCGTCCCGGGTGGCACCACAAGTGTTTACACCAGATTTGAATTTAATATCGGCAGTCAGGCAATCCTCGATGGATTCGACAACCTTTCCCTGAATATCCGATACGACGACGGCTTCGTTGCCTACCTGAACGGAGTAAGGGTGGCGGGCCCGAACGCACCCGTCAACCCGGCATGGAACTCAGACGCCACTGGCTCTAATCCGGACAGTGCGGCGGTGAACTTCGAGGCATTTGATATTTCCAACTCTCTGGACCAGCTCAGGGTCGGAAACAACGTTCTGGCTATTCAGCTGCTAAACACAGGGACCACCAGCAGCGACCTTCTCCTCGATCCACAGCTGGTCGGGGGCAACAGCGGGTCCCTTATCTCCCCCTCCGCACAGCCCTATTCCTCAAGGCTGACCTTGAATGAGTCCCAGACGGTAAGCGCCCGCATCCTGGCCCCCGGGGGGTGGGGCGCACTCCAGACCGAGTCCTTTCTCATCAATGGGCAGATGGGCTCCGTTGAAAATATTGTGATCAGCGAACTAAATTATCGACCGGGAGCACCGACCCCGGAGGAGGAGGCCGCCGGTTTCGACGCCCGGACTGATTTCGAGTTCATCGAAATCATGAACATCGGACCGGCACATATCGACCTCGAGGGGATCGCCTTCACCTCCGGGATTGAATTCGATTTTGACCTCGGGGATGTCCAGTTTCTCGTC
>CAXEFH010000374.1:0-2909 GCA_963989605.1 uncultured Roseibacillus sp.
TAATGATACGGCGACCACCGAGATCTACACCTCTCTATTCGTCGGCAGCGTCAGATGTGTATAAGAGACAGGAGGGAAAGACCGGAACCGTTACAGAGGAAAAAAAACCGACCAGGCAAATCGCACCACAGCTCTACGACCTGACCACCCTGCAGCGTGAAGCCCCCTTCACTGCGCGAAACACCTTGTCCTTCACCCAGGCCCTTTACGAACGGCATAAGATGGTGACCTATCCGCGGACTGACTCCCGGTATCTTCCAGAGGACTATCTGAAGGATGTGATTCGCACCACCGAGGAACTGGCCAAATCGAACCTGCCAGTGGCCAAGTGGGCCGCCGACTCTCTCGAGAATAACCGGATCTCCCTGCAGAAGCGGGTCTTCAACAATGCCAAGGTTTCTGATCACTTCGCCATCATTCCCACTGGCCGGGTGGTAAGCCTCGTCAAGGAACAAGAGCAGCATATTTACGACATGATCGTGAAGCGCTTCGTCGCGGTCTTTTTCCCTCATGCGGAATTCGAGGTTACCAAGAGGCTGACCACCATTACCCATGACAGCGCCACGGACACCTTCCGGACCGATGGCAAAATCCTCGTCACTCCGGGATGGCTGGGCGTCTACGGCCGTGCGGTCGGGGTGGCCAGTGGCAAGGATGAGCTTGTCCCCGTGGAGGAAGGCGAGTCGGCCCTCACCCGCGAGATCGAACTGGAAGAGAAGGAGACCAATCCTCCGGCCCGCTACACCGAATCAACCCTCCTCTCCGCAATGGAGGGGGCAGGAAAACTGGTTGAAGATGAAGACCTCCGAGAGGCCATGTCTGAACGAGGTCTGGGAACTCCGGCCACTCGTGCCAACATCATAGAGGGACTTCTCAGGCAGAAATACCTCGCTCGTGATGGACGGGATCTCAATGTCACTGGAAAGGGACAACGCCTGATCGGGCTCTTGGACGAGATGGACATCAAGCCCCTGACCTCTCCCTCCATGACGGGAGACTGGGAGGCCAAGCTCCACCAGATGGAGGATGGCGAACTCGACCGCGAAACATTCATGCGGGAGATTGCCACCTTCACGGAAGACGTCGTCAAGAAGGCCCGCGCCCACTACGACGAGGCCGTCTCGCGCTCCTTCCCTCCCCTTCGATGCACCTGCCCTGAATGCGGCGTGACCGAGTTAAAGCAGACGGACGCTACCTATGAATGCGAGGAACCAGATTGTAAGTTCCGAATCTCCAAGTATATCGCCGGTCGTCACCTCAGTGAGGAGGAAGCCAGCCAACTTTTTACCACCAAGTTTCTCGGGCCTCGGGAGGGATTTCTTTCCCGGTTCAACAAACCCTTTGAAGCTGCCATCGAACTGGTTCAGTCGGTCAGCAAGACAGGGAAAAAAGGACGCTTCAAAACCAATTTCGTCTTTGAACAAGACGAACCGGAGGAGCTGTCTGATGACCAGATCGTGGCCAGCATCACCCACGAAGAGACATCCCACGACCTCTATGAAACCGAGAAAAGTTATCTCGTTCCCTCGCTGAAAACCAAGAAGGAACCCGAAGGGATCAAGTTTTCGCGCACGATCCTCTCCGCTGAAATCCCCCGTGAGGCAGCTATCCGGATGCTGCAAGGAGACAGAAGCGAGCTCCTCAAGGGATTTGTCTCCAATCGCACGAAACGTAAGTTTGACGCCTTTCTGAAATACGATTTTGAACAGGGACGCCCCACTTTTGAGTTCCCGCCGCGCAAAAAGGGAGCCAAGAAAAAAACAGCTCGAAAGTCGTAGAATTTTTTAAAGGTGTCCCAAGGCGCAATGTCAGTCCACCCGGGCCGAACAGAAGGAGTGGTAAATCCGGTTCCCCCAGGGTGTTCGTTCCTGGATACTCGACGAGCACCAGAGCAGTGATTAAGCTCTACCTATGGTCCAGTTTCATCTCCTTGGATTCCCTGTCACGGTGCAGCCCTGGCACTGGGCCATCCTTGCCTTCTGCGGGGGCGCCCTTGGTATCAGGGACCCTGAGGACCTTCTCCCGGTTCTTCTTTTCATGCCCGCAGGGTTCGTCTCGATACTGATTCACGAGCTTGGCCACGCGCTCACAATGCGTCAATTCGGGTGTCGGCACATCTCTATTGTTCTCCACGGGTTTGGTGGATACGCACTCTCCCAGGGGGCCCGCTTCACACGGGGGCAGCAAATCCTCGTCAGCCTTGCTGGACCGCTCCTTCAGGCTGCTTGCGGACTTTTTCTTCTCTTCCTGCTCAGAGAAAGCCTCAGCGCCATGAGCGAATGGGCCCGTCGGCTCACCGGATCTTTTGTTCTCATCAGCCTATACTGGGCGATCCTGAATCTGATCCCTGTCTTCCCGCTGGATGGCGGGCAAGTCCTCAAAGCATTCCTTGGTCCTCGTCGGATCCAACTGACGCTCGGCATCAGCATGTCGGTTGCTATTGTTGTGGCATGTCTGATCTATCTCACGTCGGGATCCATCCTGTTCCCAATTCTGCTCGTCTACATGGCCGTTGAGAATTACAAGGCCCTGAAACACGGGGAATCATCTCGTGGCTGGTGAGAGTTGCCTACCCTAAAGCAGGACGAGCCTGCCTCCCGCAACAAGGGCAAACAGAATCACGAGCCACTCGAACAGACGCTGCGACACAGCGTGGACGAGATGGCGCCCGAGGTAGATTCCCAGCAGGATCACGGGAACAAGCTTGAGATTGAACAGGAGGCTCTCTCCGTTAATGAAGCTCATCCCTCCGAGAAATGGTGCCTTGAGGACATTGACCAAAAGGAAAAAGCGCGCTCCCACCCCAATGAGCTCAAGTTTCTCAAAGCGACGGGAGAGCAGGTAGAGCTGGAAGATCTGTCTCTTATACACATCTGACGCTGCCGACGAATAGAGAGGTGTAGATCTCG
>CAXEFH010000375.1:0-2891 GCA_963989605.1 uncultured Roseibacillus sp.
GAGATTTCTGCCTGTCTCGTGGGCTCGGAGATGTGTATAAGAGACAGGCCTTATTGAACTGATCCATGGATTCCCGTCGTTGTTTGATTTGTTTGCGGATCACAGCTATGACCTCACCCTCCTCCAGCTCCGTATCAGAGCCTCCTTTCTCAATCGCAGCATTCTTTATCGCGCTCTTGACGGCGCGGAGAGTATTCAGGGCCATGCCGTCCTTGGCCCGCATTGCGTTCTTCAGGTCCTCATTGAGTCGGGTTGCGGTATCAGCCATGGAATGGAAGTAGAATTTTCGGGCATCAGGTTGCAAGGCCCAAGTTTTGACGGGGGATGTGTCTGACGGAGGTTTCTGCATGGTAACTTGAAACTTGAAAGAGGCCGCTAGACGAGTCTTCTTCATTGTGTGCGTGCAGGAAGTCTTTACCTCGTCCTCGTTGGATTGTCGCTGTGCGCTGCCGGAGTGACATTTGTCTTCCTGATGTGGCGGAGCTTTGACCGCGCATCTGGTCAGAGAGATTGGACCGAGGTACAATGCACGATCCTCGAGTCCCGGGTTGACGAGCGGAAGATTGGATCTGAAGTCGAGGTGGAATACGGGTTTTTTGTGGCCTACGGATACTCCTTTGATGGAGTACCCCACACTTCGGAGAGATATAGCCTGCGTGGTTCTCCATGGAGTTCATCGAGGGAAAGGTCGCAGCGCCGGGTAGACAAGTTCCCGGTCGGATCGATGGTCCCCTGTTTCGTCGATCCGGCTGATCCTTCCGCTTCAGTCTTGAAGATGGATTCCAAGGCTCCGGGCTATTCGCTTTGGTTCCCGGCTATCTTCATCATTGGGGGGCTAGGGATGATCGTGGGCGCAATACGAGGTGACATGATTCTCAGGCGATCGAGATCCGCCGTGGGCTGAGCGCGGGCAAGTGTGGTGCAAGTTCAGCTGGAAGTGACCTTGACCAGAAAGCCCCTGCGACGAGCGGAAGTGAGCATGGCTTGGAGAAGCCAGAGGGCTGCGCCGAGGAAGAGAATATTCGCTCCGAGGGCCGCCATCATATGGTCTGCCGGAAAGGTATCAAAAGCGATGACGTGTCTCATCCCCTCAAAGACATGAGTAGAGGGAAAAGCGAGGGCAAAAGGCTGCAGCCATATCGGCAGGGCGGAGACGGGATAGAAGACCGCGGAAAATGGTTGCACCATGAAGGGAATAGCCCACGCCAGAGATTCAGCGCCATGGCCGAAGCGGAGGATGAGGCTGACAGAAAGTAGTCCCAAGGCCCAACCAAAGAGGAGAAGATTCAGGTAGAATGGAATCAGCGCGAGCTCAAAGTGGAAGAGGTTGAACTGGTAGCTTACGATTGCGATCAGCGCGAGGATCAGGCCTGTGAAGATCACTCGGCAGAACCCGACCAGAAACATTGCCCCAACGTATTCAGATGTTCGAACGGGGGCGGCGAAGATGTTCAGCAGATTACGGGTCCAGACGTCCTCAAGGAATGAGATGGATACTCCTTGCTGGGAGCGGAAAAGGGCATCCCAGAGAATGATGGCCCCGATAAGGTAGGTGATGGTCTGGGGGAAGTCGCCAGAGGTCTCAGACTGGAGGTATTTTGTCAGGAATCCCCATACGAGGAGCTGGACGAATGGCCAGAAAATGAGTTCGACGATCCGCACCGGATGACGAGTGTAGAGCCAGAAATATCGTAGTGCGATAGAGCCGAGAACGCGGGAGTTCATGCAGTAGTGTCTGCGCTATTGGTTTCCAGTGCGGGGTCGTTGCCCAGCGGACTCGTCTGATGCTCCTTCCGCAAGCGGTCTGGCGTGAGTTGTGTAGCTTGGCTGCTCTCCCAGATCACAATCTACCACTCTTGTGGAGGAGCAGGAGAATTTTAGTCAGGACAGAATCTCCTTGATGACCCGGGCTTCTTCCACTCCGGTCAGGCGTTGATCCAGTCCCTGATAGCGGAAGGTAAGCTGCTCGTGGTTTATCCCAAGCTGATTCAGGATTGTGGCATTCAAGTCCCGGATGTGAACCGGATCCTCGAGAATGTTATAAGAGTAGTCATCAGTCTTGCCATGTTCATATCCTCGCTTGATTCCTGCTCCAGCCATCCAGGTGGTAAAACACCGGCCATGGTGGTCACGACCGTAGTTGTCCTTCGTCAGCTTACCCTGCGAGTATATGGTCCGTCCAAATTCACCTCCGCAGATCACAAGGGTGTCATCAAACATTCCGCGCTCCTTCAAATCCTTGATTAAACCCGCACAGGGTTGATCGATATCCTTGCACTGCTGGCGGAGCTTGGAGGGCAGACTGCCATGCTGATCCCAGCCTCGATGGAACAGTTGCTGAAAACGCACACCTTTCTCAGCCATTCGTCTCGCCAGCAGACAATTACGTGCAAAGCTTCCAGGTTTTTCCACGTCGGGACCGTAGAGGTCCTTGACGTGCTGGGGTTCATTGGAAATATCCATCAACTCAGGAACCTCGGCCTGCATGCGGAAGGCCATTTCGTACTGGTCGATTCGTGACTGGGTTTCCGGGTCGGCGAATTTCTTGAACGTCTCGCTATTGAGATCCTTGAGGCCATCAAGCATCCCACGGCGCGCATCTCGATCAATGCCGGGGGGGTTGTTGAGGTAGAGGACGGGTTCTCCATTACTACGTAACTTTACTCCTTGGTGACTGGAAGGAAGGAACCCGCTACCCCAAAGTCTGTCGTAGAGAGCCTGCAACTGTCCACGCCCACGGGAGATCATCACAATATATGCAGGCATGTTCTCATTCACGCTGCCCAATCCGTAGCTCAACCAAGATCCCATGCTTGGTTTTCCCTGTCTCTTATACACATCTGACGCTGCCGACGAATAGAGAGGTGTAGATCTCGGTGGTCGCCGTATCA
>CAXEFH010000376.1:0-2879 GCA_963989605.1 uncultured Roseibacillus sp.
GGCTGATAGGGCGCTCCTTCCGGTCCTGCGCCCGGGATCCCAAAATCGTCAACCGGACCGTAGGGCGATTGAGCGGCCGCCTGCGCTTCTTTCAACTTCTTGTATTCAGCGTAATCAGGGTCCAGCGCCGAGCATGAAACGAATACGATCGACAATCCTATGGCTGAGTAGTGAGTCATCCTCATGGCCGTGAGGTTAATATATTACTACGGAAAAACGAAATATATTTTGCCGCTTTTCCAGCACCTCCTGTAGGACCAGAGACAGGAGTCTCTAGACGTCGATTTTGAAGAAGCGCCGTACTGTCGCTTCGGTATGAGCACAGAATTCCTCAAGCTGCTCTGAGCGGGCCTTTGACAAGAACTGAGCGGTGTCGAGGGTGAAGGCTGGCTCACATCGTTTACCGCGGTGTGGGGCAGGGGCAAGGTAAGGGGAATCGGTTTCCACCATGATTCTTCCGACGGGTATCCTGCTGGCAGCGTCCACCACCTGAGCCGCGTTCTTAAAGGTGGCAATACCGGTGAACGAGACCAGACCACCAAGCTCGAGGACACGCTCTGCCTGCGAGAACGGTCCCGGAAAGCAGTGAAAGACAGCCTGCAGGTCACCTGCAAAGGGTTCGTAGATCGCGAGAGCATCCCGGAAGGAGGCGTCTCCTTTCCGGTCGCGTGTGTGGATAACGACATTCTTTCCTGTTTCGGCAGCAAGGATGAAGTGCTGTCTGAGAAAATCCCTTTGCCGCTGATGATAGCTCTTCTCGGTCCAACCCTCTGGAGGGGGATGAAAATAATCGAGACCGGTTTCCCCGATGGCAGCGACCCGATGGTGAGTGGAAAATTCGCGTAGGGATCCGAGATAGTCGTCGGGGGTCCCGGGAACATCACAGGGATGGATTCCTACACAGGCATGGACCTCGGGAAACTTCTCCGCGATGGAGAGATTACGAGGAATATCCTGGAGGTTCGTCGCAAGAGTAATCATGCGGTTGACGCCAGCATCGTGGGCACGTTCAACAAGTGGGCCGAGGTCGACATCCGGGAACTTGTGAGAACCGAGATGGCAATGAGTGTCGGTAAGCATCGAGAGCGGGAGCGTCTTGAAGACTCTTTATTCCTGAAGGACCGTTTCTCCTCTGTAAAGTCGTGCGTAGGGAATGAAGATAATGCCTGTCAGGAACATCAGCGCCGTGAAGAACCAGTAGTAGGAAGCTCCCTCGAGGCGTTCGCCCCCACCCGCGAAGACTGTGCGGTCGTAGGAGATGGCCTGACCTTCTTTTTTCTGTCCCACCGCGAGATTAAGTTCTGCCATACGACGGTCCAGCCACGGTTCCTCAGGGTGAAGGGCATCATGCCACTTTGCCGTCTTTTTCGCCTCCGGCAAGGTCACTGCCAGTTTGATCCCAATGTCCCATTGGGTTTTCGTTTTCTTGTCCGGACCGTCACTTGAAATCCTGCAGTTCTGGCTTCCCTCAAGGAAGTAACGTAGCGGGTTGCCCCATGGATCCAGCAGTCCCTGCATTAGCTTCGTCCCTTCTTCGGGACGCGGCAGGCGATGTTGGTTGGTGCGGGACCACTGCTCGACGCGATCAAGAGCTTCATCGAGTTGAACTTGACCTGGTATTTTCATCACCACCTCGGAATTGGGCGTATGTGTCCCGAGGAGGTCATCTGGAGTCCCCAATTCTTGATCATACCCTTCGTAATTAATGCGGGCATCTCCTTCCACCATCTCGAATCCTTTGGGGAGAGGGATGGAACCCCCGGACTTCGCCCTATCCTCAAGGACCGTCATGATTGTCGCGCCAGGGGAGTCGACCTGGATGTACCGGTTTACGGCCGCGGTGAATAAATTTCCGAGTGACACTGCAAACAGAAAGAGACCAAGAACGAGGGATTTCATCGTTCTCGGGGCCTGCGTATACGAAAACTCCAAGGCTACGATGGAAACCAGAACCTCCGCTGCGGTGAGAAGGCCGTAGGCGAGAATCTGCCATCCGATATTTGGGCGCTGCCCCGCATCAATCCACCCTTGGATCGTAGAACTCAATGCGAACGCTCCTGCCATGAGGAAAAGTCCCGCACCAATTTTTCTCAAGGGTGTCAGCTTCACCACACGCCCAAGGCAGGGATAGAGGACAAAAGTGAACAAGGGGATAAAGGTCAGAATCAGCACCGGGTTGACTGCCTGGATCTGGGATTCAAGCCACTCGACTCCAAGGAAGGTCCGATCCATTTCCTGAGCTTGGAAGATCCAGCGGGAGGCGGTCTGGTCAAAGAGAGACCAGAACATCGCCACAAAGAGGAAGAGAATGAACAGTTTTCCGACAGTTCGGAGCCCTTCCGCGCTGAAGGTGTCCTTCAGAAATTGACCCCTCGCGGGAGGCACGTGGATAAATTTGCGCCGGCCAAGCCAGAATACGAGGGTGGCGAGGGCCATCAGCACGCCAGGAATCCCAAAGGCAAGGTGCGGGCCATACCACTTGAGTAACCACGGGGTAAGAAGAGTGGAGAGAAATGCTCCCAGGTTGATAGACCAGTAAAAGTAGTTGAAGACTCTTGTAATCAGACTTTGGTTTGAGGCCCCGAACTGATCTCCAACGTGGGCAGATACACAGGACTTGATTCCTCCTGATCCGATCGCGATCAGAACGAGACCGGCGAGCAGCCACATGGCGGCATCTCCCTGAAGCCCCATGAGGGCGAGGGCGGCGTGTCCAAAACAATAGACAACCGAGAGCCAAATGATGGTGCGGTACTTACCAAAGAACGCATCAGCAAGAATTCCGCCGATAATGGGAGTGAGGTAGCTGTCTCTTATACACATCTCCGAGCCCACGAGACAGGCAGAAATCTCGTATGCCGTCGTCTGCTTGAAAAAAA
>CAXEFH010000377.1:0-2865 GCA_963989605.1 uncultured Roseibacillus sp.
TCGTGGGCTCGGAGATGTGTATAAGAGACAGGGATGGGGATGGCAAGATCTCCGCTGACGAGCAGGAGCAGGCCTCCGGGGCTCTTCAGAAACTGGATACAAACAGTGACGGGAGGATCGAGATGAGAGAAATGGCGCCTCCACGTCCTCCGCGCGGTGGACGTGGCCCAGGAGGACGTGGCCCGGGGTTCGGACCGCAGCCAGGCAATGTGGAGAGAAAAGCTCCAGAGGAGGTTGGGATCGAAGACGGGGCCGCCACCATTCCTGACCGCGCGGCATTTGAGACCCTCAGTTATCAGGGAGAGGAGGTCATGATTGATACCCACCTCGCTGGAAACGAGTTCGTCAAGTTCCAGATTGAAGGGGCTGATGGAGAGAGGCCGGAGCTCTATTTTATCAATACAAAAACCCATCGTGCGCACATGAGATTCATGTCAGCCGTGGGGATTCCACGGGCTCGTCCAGGGGAGGGTGCGCAAATGAGGGGAGTGCTGGTGTATCGACCGAGATTGAAGGGGGCAAATGGTCAACGGGGAATCTACACCTTTGAGTTCAACCCCAATGATCGCTATCCCTACGAGACTATCAGGAAGGCCTATGAGCTTCTTATCGCCAAGAGTGCCGAATTGAAAGGCAGGCTCGGATACTATCCAATGCCTGCTGCCCTGATCCGCTATCGCGAGGAAAAACAACTCTATGATGAGGCTCCATTCCGAGTCTATCTGGATGAGGATCTCTTTGGTGATATCGACTACCTGCCCCTCAATCCTGGTGAGAGTTTTGGCCGTCTCAGGATCATGGAACTGGATGAGTATCCGCGTCCGCGTGAGATCGTCCTCTACAGGTCCCTTCCGAATGAAATGCCGAGGAGCGCGGGCATCATCACGGAGGTTCGCCAGACTCCGCTCTCGCATGTCAACCTGCGAGCAATTCAGGACAAGGTCCCAAATGCCTTTATCGCGGAGGCGACCCAACTGGAGGAAATTCGCTCGCTGGCAGGAGAATACGTCTACTACAGGGTGGATGCTGGCGGCTTTACTCTCCGCCCGGCCAAGGATGATGAGGTCGAGGCCCATTTCGCAAAGCTTCGCCCGGCGAAGGCGCAGAAGCCCTCGCGGGATCTCGAGGCAACTCAAATTCGCGCGCTCGACGAAATCGGCTTTGGGGATTGGAAAAGCGTGGGGGTCAAAGCCGCCAATCTCGCGGCAATGAGATCCTTCGAACTTTCGGATGGAGTTGTGCCCCGGGGGTTCGCAGTTCCATTCCACTTCTATCACGTTTTCATGAATCACAATGGATTCTATGAGAGGGCAACAGAGCTTCTTTCGGAAGAAGAGGGCCGGACTACGGAAACCCTGAGGAAGGAGCTGAGGGAGTTCCGGGCACTCATTCGTAGCGGAGATTTTCCGGATGACCTTTTGGGCAGTCTTGCTGAAGTGCATGCGTCCTTCCCGGAGGGAACCTCATTGCGTTGTCGGTCGAGTACTAATAATGAAGATCTGCCGGGATTCAGTGGGGCGGGTCTCTATGATTCATGCACGCATCGGATCGAGGAGGGTCATATCGCGAAATCGATCAAGCAGGTTTTTGCCAGCTTATGGAATTTCCGGGCAGTTCAGGAACGGGAATTCTACCGCATCGATCACATGCTTACTGCCATGGGTGTATTGATTCACCCGAATTATGACGAGGAAGAGGCCAACGGAGTTGCTGTAACGACCGATATTCTCTACCGGACAGAGGGAAGCTATTACCTGAACACTCAGGTTGGGGAAGACCTAGTGACAAATCCAGAGGAAGCCTCTGTTCCTGAAGAATTGCTCCTCGACTGGTTTGACGCAGGTAAGACCAAGGTGATGCGTCGCTCAAACCAGACCAAGGGTGAACTGATTCTCAGTGCGAAGCATCTGGAGAAACTTCGGGAAAGTCTTGGCATCATTCATAACCGGTTTGCAAAACTGTATGGCTACTCATATGAGGCCGAGGACTTTGCCATGGAGGTGGAATTCAAGGTTACGAGAGAAGGAGCACTCAGTATCAAGCAGGCTCGGCCGTGGGTTTTTTCGGAGTAAGGGCCTTGACCCGGCGATCTCCGAGTGGGACCCCCTCCCCGGCTGGAAAAGGCGCAAATAATTGTGCTGAGGCCGGACAGGGCGTATCGACAGAGCTCTTGCTATGTGGTTCATTTCCATCACGCTCAAAAGCGATACGATTCAGGAGGCCGTCCAGAGGGTGGCGTCGTCTGGTCAGCATACCATGAGAGCAAGTCGGAGATCTTTCTCGGTCGTTTTCGCGATCGTAATCACCTGTGCGGGTTCAGCAGGGCAGGAGGAAGGTGGGGGTGCAGACTACCTGGAGATTCCCGGGCCCCCGGCCGGCAAAGTTGAAGCTGCCGGATTTCTTGGAGTGAGCGGGGAAGAATTGACAGTAGCAGAACTCGAAAAGATGGGGCTTCTCGAGGGTGTTCGCCTTACTGAAGTCGGTAAGGACAGTCCGGCAGACAAGGCAGGTCTTGTGCCCGGTGACATTATCCTGAGAGTCGATGAGTCAGAGGTTGGAAACATGCTTCAGTTGCGCAGCGCGATTACGGATCGGCGTCCGGGGGAGATCCTGACTCTCGACCTGATCCAGAAAAAACAGCGGGTGCGTAAGAGAGTGACTCTGGACCTCCGTCCGGCCCGACCACTGGTTGTGATTCCTCCCGAGGCGATAGCGCCAAGAATTCCCAACGCTCCACCCAATGGGATTCAACGCTTCCAACGGTTCGGCCTGGGAGAAGATGGCCAGCGCTTTAAGATGCGGGATAACGACGGGACAGTTGAAGTTGTTGGTGCGGAAGATATTCGCGAGGCCACGGTTTGGGAC
>CAXEFH010000378.1:0-2839 GCA_963989605.1 uncultured Roseibacillus sp.
AGAGACAGAAGCGGCCAAGAGGATTGAGAGTCTCATACACCGTCATCATGCCTTCCGGCGTGGTGTAAAGTTTTTCTGCAGGGAGGCCAGAGGTGTCATGACCGTCCTCCTCGCCTCCAACCACTCCGGCTTCAACTTCGAGAATGATATTGAGGTCGACACACTCCTTCATGATTTCGACCGAAAGGGCCATGTTTTCCTCGAGGGGGAGCTCGGACGCGTCCAGCATGTGGGACTGAAAGAGAGGGCCCTGGCCGTTTTCCTTTCGGCGCTTTGATTCCTCCAGGAGGGGCCTGAGAAAGCTGTCAACCTTGCCGGGATGGCAATGATCGGTGTGGAGCGCAATCAGGACGTCATACTTTTCCGCCAGGCGGTGGACTGCCTCGGCAAGGACAATTGACCCGAACGCAGCATCATTCACCGCGAGGCCCGAGGCAAATTGGCCGCCTCCAGAGGAAAGCTGGATAATTCCGTCGGAATTTGCCTCCGCGAAGGCCTTTAAGGCTCCGTTTGCGGTGGTCAGGGAGGTGATATTGATTGCCGGGTAGGCGTAGCCGCCCTTTTGGGCAGAATCCAGCATCTGTTGGTATTGCTCGGGAGTCGCAATGGGCATGACACCTGCCCATTACCGGGGGTGAGCGCATGATGCAAGGCCGGAGAGTCCTGATTAGGCCTGATATTTTAGGCTTGAGCGCGAGAACTCCCCGGCGTATCCCCTGCGCTCCGGCTTTCAGGGTAGGTACCGAAGCGGTCAAACGGGGCAGACTGTAAATCTGCTGGCTCACGCCTTCAAAGGTTCGAATCCTTTCCTGCCCACCATTTCTCTCTGTAAATACATCCCTTCCTGTTTTCAGGGGCCAGGGCCGGAGTAGCTGCCGAGGGCGTAGCCTACAAAGCCGAGCCAGAGGATACACGCTGTCAGGCTCAGAGACGCCAGCCATTGCCAGAGCCCAAACTTTGATGCGCGGGTCGCAACAAGAAACACGCTACAGGAGATGAGACAAAGTGCGGTAGCAATCAGCTGGGTCAGGTGAAAGGGAATCTGCGTCCAGCCGAAGTGCTCTGCAACCAGAATGGCAGGAATACAGAGAAGAATGCAAGGCGCCGTGATAAGAATCATGCAGCGGGACAATGCAGTTACAGGTCGTCTCATGGAGGATGGCATTGCAGATGAACGGCCGGAGCCGAAGGGTATGAACGGGGTCTCGGATTCGGGAGAAGATACAGAATTCCGGAGCAGGTTCGGCAGATCAATACTGCGTCAGGATGGGGGGATATTACCAGCTGGATTTCCCGATGCCGCACGCTAATCTCACCAGAGAATGACAATTAAGGAGAGGGCAATTGAGGTCATGCCGGGTGTCCCATCATGCTTTCCCCAGCCTCCTTCGAACGGTCTGCCCGGAGCGAAACATTCTCTTGCTGACGGCAGCCTTGCAGGGACTCTCGTTCTGTGTCTGCTGGCTCTCCTTGCCAGCAGTGTGCGAGGAGAACCAGAAATTCCGCACAGGTCTGCCTACTACAAGGATGGAGAGATTCATGTGAACGTGCTGGGAAGTGAGGAAGGTCAACCTGTGACGAGTGGGTATTGGGACTTCAAGCCCTCATGGTCGCAGACCGGCGACCTTCTCGTCTTCTTCCGCCGTTTGAAAAATGATCCAGATGTAGTCAAGTGGAAGACCGCGATCTGCACGGTCAAGGTGGATGGTAGTGGGTTCCATCAGCTGACCGATGGGACCCATACCGATTTCAACCAGACGTGGACCCGGGACGGCACCAATACCCCGATCTGGAATCGCCGTAACCCGCGCACCGGGGTGTTCCGGGTGATGGCCAGCCGAGTGGGAGCAAAGCCGGGAGAGGAATATGCCCTCACTGGGAAAGACTACCACTCGTGGGCCTACACGACTCTCAAGGACGGGCGCATTTTCGTGGGGAGCAACCCTCCGGGGCAGCGGAGAGGCTACTTCCTCATGAAGCCTAATCGGAAGGGAGAGCCTCTTTTTGAACGGGTCTCTTGCGACCTCGCCGAAGCTGGCACCCTTGACCGGGTGAGTGTTTCGCCGAGCGAAAAGAAGATCTGTTTTGAATATACCCGTGGCTTCAAGCGCAAGGTGCCTGGCCGGACGCTCTATCTTGCCGACTTTGATGCTAACAAGCGGCTCATCAGTAACGCGAAGCCCTTTGCAAACGAGAAGGGCAAGCCGGTCTGGTTTGCCTACCCACGATGGACGCAGGATGAAACTGCGATCATGTATCACGCGGGCCGCAAACTTCGGCTTTATACTCTCGCCGACGGATCGACTCGTAAGGTGTCTACAAATGACAAGGCCGACTATCGCTATCCCCATGGGGAAGCCTCGCCGAAGTAGATGGAGCCTGTTGGGTTCTCCCTGCAGGATCTTCCTCCACTGCGTGCCGACAGCACGGACGGGAGTAAATATAATCGAGCAAAGATCCACGTCCTGATGGAGACTTCGGCGGGGAGAGAGGTCCTGAATGGTAAAGCTCCGTTCTCGAAGTGGAGTTGGTCAGGGTCGATGGGAGGAGCAAGCGGGTTTTTTATCTGCGTGGTGATCCCGGCCAGGTAGGGTGCTCCGAATTTATACCAGTCGAGGGAGAAGAGTATTTCCTCACTATTAAAGTCGAACCCCTGCAGGGTTCGGTCAGCGTGGTGCCGGCGAGTCTAAAGGTAGGGGGCGGGGTTCGTAAGGTTCCGTGAGTCGAGTATCCGAACTGGTTTTTGACCACGTCCTGCGCTAAACATTACGAGAAGTCGCAGTCGCCAAGCTGTCTCTTATACACATCTCCGAGCCCACGAGACAGGCAGAAATCTCGT
>CAXEFH010000379.1:0-2835 GCA_963989605.1 uncultured Roseibacillus sp.
ATATTACCATCATTCTCCTCGCGATAACTTGCCTGAGAAATACGGTGTCGAATCTGTTTCTTCCGGCCGTTCGTCAACTTTCTAGCCTGCTCTCCCAAGGGATCAAGCAACCAGATGTCGTAACGGTCGTAGAGAAGGACGCCGGAGCTGTCAGTGAGCCAGATTCCGTTGCCGAAAGGTCGCTTCTCCTCCGCGAGGGTATCGTCCTTCTCGTCAGTAAAAGAGGTCTTCAGTCTTGAGGTGATATTCCTCTGTTTTCCGGTTCTGAGATCGTGGCTCCAGATGTGGCCCCCACGCACGAAGAGAAGGAAGCGTCCATTGGGACTTGTGGAGAGGGTGAACTTGACTGCCTTGAGGATGCGGTTTCGTTTTCCGCTCTGGGTGCTGATGGCGTAGACGTCATGAAGCCGCGGTCCAAACATGGCGGCTCGTTCGTGGGGAGAGGAGTCCATTCCAATGGCCCGGAGACCATCCTTCATGATGGTTACACGTTCCGTGAGCTCGGTCTCGAGTTGAATCAGCTTGTTTTCTGAGAGCCACCAGACTGCCTTGCGTGCGGGATTTTTCCGGTTTGAAGCCTCCTTTTTCTGTCGAGGCATGATGGTTACATCCCTCGAGTGCCAGACCTCTACGTTTGAGGGAGTCGTCATGGTTTCCCGGAGAGTCTTTGAGGGCATCTCCGGCGGGCTCTTGGTCTCCGAGGTGTCGTTGCCCTCTCTGACTGTAGATGAATCCTTCTGGTCGTCTGGGGCAGCTGGAGAGCGTTCCTTATCGCTGTTGCTGTCCTTCTTGCCCTTCTTCCCGGGCCCCTGTTTTTCCGGATTCTTCCTAGGTGCGGGGAAGTCCTTGGGTTTATTCTCCCATTTCTTGAGCGAGCAATGGAGTGCCCTGCCCTCCTTGTCCCAGTTCAGGCTGGTCGTAAGATAGTGATCCGGAGAAAAGGAAACGTCCTTGCTGTGGTCGTAAATAGCTTGCTCACCGGTGGGGCTGTCCGGATCATCCAGTTTTCGAAAAGTAAGCAGGGTGTGGGAGATATCTTCTTTGTCCCCGAACTTCATCTGCCGGGCTGCGGCAAGGTCAAAGGAATCCTTGCGCCAGAGAAGGGCTGTGTAGTCCTGATCGCTGGACTCAAGGGTTCGTAGGATCTCGCTAACGGGGTCGAAGAGCTGCAGGGCATTACTGATGCTGGGTGAGTCGACGACGAGGGCGAGGAGAGATCCCTTCTTGCTCCATGCGAATTTGGTAACGTTCCCGAAAGTAGTGTCCTTGCCGGTCGCGAGATGACGAACGAGCAGGGCCCGCGCGGGAGGCGAGGGAACCACGCCTGGACGAGGGGCAGCGGGTTTGCCAATCACTTCGATAGCTGCGAAGCGGCTATCAAAGCTGAAGACCAGCGAACCTACGCCTCTGAATTCTGTGGTCTCTCCATCGCGGAGAGAGCGAAGATGAATGGCAGCGCCGGGGGTGGCAGGCTTTTTGGAGTCCTTTGCTTTTTTCTTCTCCTCAGGGGTCTTGCCCATAGTGACGGACAGCCATTTGCTGTCTCTGGAGAACAGCGGGCGCTCCCCCTGGGAAAAGACCTGTTGCTCTTCACTCTTTCCCTTCTCTATCTTGTGGAGATGAAGTGAGCTCTTCCCATCGACCCGCCTGATGTCGAAAGTGAGCCACTGGCCGTCATGCGACATTTTCCGGTTCCCCATGTTCAGGCTCTCCCACCGGGCGTAATCCCGGGGAACAATGGGTTTGCGCTGAGGCTGCTTTTTCTTTTTGCGCTTTTTCTCCCTGGCAGAGTGTGATCCAGCAGCGGGTTTTCCAGCCTTCTCAGGTGAGGTGGAATTCCCCGGGGGGTTATCGTTGGAAGACGGTTCTTCGTCGGGGACCTCTCCTGTTGCCGAGATTGTCAGGAAGAGGGCAAGCGGAAGGGCGCTGAAGCGAAGGGAAGGATGAAGCCTCATGTTACTATCTGTAAGGGGGAGGAGGCCTTACTCTGAATGGGCTCTTGTTAGAAGCCTCCATTTGAGGAAATTGGACGTCATGTTCCACAGAATTCCTTTTACGGAGTGTGCCCGGAGACCGGAATGAGCCTCGATTTCGCGGCGTCTCGGCTCTTCGTCCCTAAAACCTAGTCCATAAAAACGAGTTATCTGATTTACTGACGATGAAGGATGAGGTGCATTAGTTCTGGATCTTGGCTTGGTATATTTCGAAAGAGAGTGAGCGAGAAGGCCCGATCAATGGGGACCGCCTCCGCAGCATGATCATCACAGGGGAAATCTCATCAACCGATCTGGTGGCCTGGGGTGAGCAAGGGGAGTGGATTGAGGCTGGACAGGTCTCTGATTTTTCAGGTCCTGACTCGCCAGATGAGCCGGAAGTTCTCGTTTCGGACGACGCAGACTTGTCAACGGCAGCAAATCCCGGGGCTGGCGAGAGGAGGGGATCCGCCCCTTGCAAAGACAAGGACCTCCCCGAATCGGAAGCTCAACTTGAAGGGGCAACTGACGAGGACGAGAAGGTCCCTGACCGGTCCTGTGGGGACAAGGAAAGCGAGGTTTCGGGTCTCGAGAAAAGCGAAGTTCGAGGGGATTCAGCTTCGGATGACGGATCTGAGCCGGTAGAATTTCTTTTTCCGGAAGTGCCGGAAGAAGAGGGGCCAGAAGAAGGCGCTGCGGCGTCCTCGGGTGGTCAGGCTGTTTCTGCGGGCGCGAATGGACCCGCGGGTCTTGACCAAGATGCGCGTCACATTGACCGGGTCGTGGCAGGAATGATAGACTTTATGATAGCGCTTGGTGCTGCGGGGGTTGGAACATGGTTTTGCATTTGGTTCTGGTGAAC
>CAXEFH010000380.1:0-2803 GCA_963989605.1 uncultured Roseibacillus sp.
TAATGATACGGCGACCACCGAGATCTACACCTCTCTATTCGTCGGCAGCGTCAGATGTGTATAAGAGACAGAGCTGGGAGGGAAGATTGCAGGTTTCGGAGGGGAAACCACCCGGAATCCGTTGAGTTGAAAGGCCTTCACTTCCGAGCCTTCAGAAAATCGGGGAGGAGATCTTCCCGGTAGCGTCTGGCGAGTTCTTTCAACTCCGCCAGGCGAGTGGGTTCACTGTCGATGAGGTTAGTAGCTTCCCCGGGATCCTCCGCGAGGTTGACCAGCAGGTAGCCGGGGGCCTTGCCCCCTTTCCAAGGGGTGACTTGGTCGAGCGGTCGGTGGAGGAGTTTCCAGTCTCCGCTGCGCACCGCCCAGGGGGCGTTCTTGTTCCGGCTGAAGTCCTGGGTCCAGAAGAAGGCCTTGTGTGGAGAGGGCGCTTCGGAAGAGTGGATTACCCTGCTGATGTCCCTGCCATCGAGCCTCATGTCCGCGGGGAGAGGTGCCTTGGCCCATTTTGCAAGGGTGGGATACCAGTCGCAGCCAGTGACAAACTGGTCTCGGGTCTCCCCTTCGGGCAGGGTGGACGGCCAGCTAATGATCGAGGGGACACGAAGACCACCCTCGAGAAAAGAAAACTTATGACCCCGGAAAGGCCCCGAGCTTCCTCCCCCGCCGAAAGTCCGCTCCTCTACCGAATGCCCGTGGTCCGACTGCACAATGATGATGGTGTCCTTGCGTTTGCCGCTCAGGTCTACCTCCGAAACCACTTGGCCGATCAGCTCGTCCATCGTGGAGAGGAAAGCGGCATACTTGTCACGTGGATGAGGAAGCTTTCGATCCCGGTAGTAGGCTCGCCATTTCGCGGATCCCTGCAGGGGATAGTGGGGCCAGTTGATGGCCCAGTAGACAAAGAAAGGGCGCTCGTCCTTGGCGCGGATTACAGCCCGGGCCTCCTCGACCATGAGATCACCGAAACTTGTTCCATCGTGCCAAACCTCTGTTCCATTACGCCAGAGGTCGTGGCGGTTCGGGCCGTTCCAGTAGAAGAAGTGGGAAAAGTTGTCGATACACCCTCCCATGTGTCCAAAGGAAGTGTCAAAGCCCTGGCTGTTAGGCATGGTTTCATCTGTGTAGCCGAGGTGCCACTTGCCAACATGGTGGGTCCGGTATCCAGCCTCCTTGAGGGCCTCCGGAAGGAGATAGAGCCCCGGCGAGAGGCCCTTGCCACCCCGGGAGGAGGAAATATTTCCGGGGGCGCCCAGACGCATGGGTATGCAGCCCCCGAGCAGTCCTGCCCGCGAGGGTGAGCATACTGCAGCCGGGGCCAGCATCTGAGTGAATCGGACTCCTCGACGGGCGAGACTGTCCATGGCCGGAGTATGGAGGTCCAGTGCCCCGTAGCACCTGGCATCTGCGGACCCCTGATCGTCAGTGTAGATCAGAAGAATGTTGGGTCTGTCCCCAAGGGACTCTGGAGACGGCAGGAGACCGAAAAGGAGCGACGAAAGGGCAATTTTCCAGCGCGGATACATTGGCGTATGATTTTGAATGATAAGGGGAGGCAATCAAGCGGAAGATCAGAAGCCCGGCCG
The DNA here is from genome assembly GCA_963989605.1 of uncultured Roseibacillus sp. Taxonomy (GTDB): domain Bacteria; phylum Verrucomicrobiota; class Verrucomicrobiia; order Verrucomicrobiales; family Akkermansiaceae; genus Roseibacillus_B. The sequence goes on from CAXEFH010000380.1 coordinate 1,584, forward strand.
CCCCTCACGGATGCGTCTGGAAAACGCGGGATCCTCGCGCGCCTTCTCCGCTGCGTCGTTGATGGAGGCCCGCTGCACAAGTTTTTCCAGGGAGAGACCATCGGTGGCGATAACCCCCCGCTCGTAGAGGAGGGACTCCATGAACCCATTGAGGATGATGCGGTAGTCAAAATTTGGCCGTTTCCCGTCAGGAGCCTGCCGCAGGTAACTGGTCGTACAGTTGGCCGTAAGGCTGTTGTAGAAGCGTGGCTTGCTCCGGAGAGCGTTCATGGCGGCAATGGTCTCGTGGAATATTTCGCGGATACGTTCGAGAGGGTAGATCAGGCGATAGAGCCGCACCGGTTCGCTGCGGACCAGAGCCCGCTCCTGGAAGAAATCCCGCTCATCTCCGGCGAGGTAAATAAGATCGTATTGCTTGTAGAGCCCTCGCAGCGGAGAGAAAGCCTGTCCCTCGCGGTAGCGGATCTCAACCGAAAAGGCGATATGTCCGTCTTCGCCAAAATCGAAGCTGAGGAGCGGATGGGCGAGGGGGCTGTTGGGCAGTTCATGGTGGACGAAGTCGAGGCCCTTCAGCTTGGAAAGGTCCACGGTCCGACTTTCCCATCGTTCGTTGGTCTTGCCCTTTGGGTCATACTGGAAATGGCGGAAATTGTGAAAGGTCACGGAGGTTCCCTCGACATGCGCGGACGGCAGGCGGGCCCCGCCGGGCTTCCAGTCGGTCCGGGAACTGGGTGCTTTGAGAGACCAGGGGATGGCTACGATCCCCATGGAGATTGTCCAGCCCAGAAAGCGTCGCCAACCCGAGCCCAGGGCCACCATGGTGAGGAGCATCACCAGGGCATAGCCGATGGCGAGCAGGGACCGGCCCCAGTCCCCCTCGTTTGGCAGGGGGGCATCGTAGTAGACGGCGCCAGTGGCCCATACGATGCCGAGAAGGTACAAGAGTGCGCGAAGGAGGGAGAGTAGATTGCGGACGATACGCCGCCCAGCACCTTTGATAGATATTTCAGACGATGTAGGTTCTTCCTTCAAAGAGTTGGATCACTGGGGGTATATCGTGAGCGAGCGCAGGCTTCGTTCCAAGCCGGAATCTCAGATTGCGGTGGGCAGCGCGCGTTGAGTATAGTGACGGTATGTCTTGGAGGCATCGGTCACGGGTGACGCGAGGTGCGCTACTGGTTTCGCAGGGTTCCCTATTGGTAGTGGGCGTTGTTGCCTAC
>CAXEFH010000381.1:0-2784 GCA_963989605.1 uncultured Roseibacillus sp.
GACGGCATACGAGATTTCTGCCTGTCTCGTGGGCTCGGAGATGTGTATAAGAGACAGGTATCTGGATCACCGTAGGCCATGGCGATTTCCCCTAGTTGCAAGCGTGCTCGCGGATTAAGGTCTCCCTGTGGCTTGAGTGCGAGACATGCTTCAGTGGCATTGCGGGCTTGTTCCCTGTTCTCAAGCGCGAGGTGGGCTCGACCCATGAGAAAGTGAGTTTCGGCTTTCCGGTAATCGTTGTCCTCAACCTGCAGGACGATGTCCAGGGGCCGCAGGGCCGCACTGTGATCACCAGCTTCCACCGCGCTTCTTGCTGCAGCACGCCAGACACTTAGTTTGGTCTCGCTGGGTTCATCGGGAGTGATGGCGCGCCTGAGGTATTTCCATGCCTCTCCGTAATCTTGTTCCTCGTGCAGTGCCTTGCCCAGCCACGCGAAGACGGGGCGTGGTATTTTCTCGTCCTTGTAGTCCCTCAGGAGAACGTCGAGTTCCTGCTGGAGATCATCCTTCCGCTGGAGGTGGTAGTAAGCGAGCGCAAGATGCAAAGTGGAGCTCCGGTGCAAGGAGCCCCCTTCTGCCTTTCTTGCCTGTTGGAATGGTTCAAGACACCCGGTGAACTGATCGAGGCGATACAGCGCCCATCCTAGCCAGAAATGAGAGGCGGCCTGTTTCGAGCCCTCCCTGGCCGGAAAGTCTGCCAGCAGCCTTGTGTGGCACCTGGCGAACGCCTTGAGGCTACGGAGGCGGTCTTCCTCATCCCCGGGGGAGTCGATGGTTTCCTTATAGAGAAGGGCTTTCTGAGCCCATGCGTATTCCTGTGTCGAATCCTTAGCAGCCTGGCTGATCAGGCGGTCGAATTCCTGATGGGCCGAAGCAGTGTCAGCGTTTTCGAGATAGATTTCTGCCCGGTTGACAATCGCATTGTTCATCTGGGGGTGGTCAGGATGATTCCTGATGAAGCGGTTGAAAGAGATCAAGGCGGCTTCCCTGTTCCCCGCATTTAGCTGCGCGTCAGCCATTCGGTACAGTAATCCGGGGTGATTTTGGGAGGCGATGTGAGTCGGGTCGATGGCCTGATAGGTTGCTACCGCAAGGGCATATTGCTCACCCTCGTGGTAGCTCTCGGCGAGCATGAGGCGGGCATTATGAATACGAGGGTCATCCGCATGCGTAGTTTCGAATCGTCTCAGAAAGGCCGTAAGCTGGCTCAAGGGGCCTTTTCCTTGAGCGCGGTACTCCCGGGAAAGGACAAGATAACTGGCCTCCAGGGCAGTGAGGTTGTCGGGGGAGATCGAAGCCAGCTTGCGCAGCAGAGCGGTTGACTTCTTCTCCTCACCCAGAGCGGCATAGGAGGTGGCCGCAATTTGAAGTCTTCTGCCCCGCGGTTCCTCCTGGAGCGGATAATCGCCCCGTTCGTAGTAGGCGATAACATCCTTGTGCCTCTCCTCGAGAGAAGCCTCACTCATCAAGGCAAGTTGCGATTCGCCATGCCACTGTTCCAGTTCGGGGGTGACCAGGATCTCTTCGAAGTACTTCCGGGAGAAATCCCGTTTTTCGAGCTTCCGTGCAATCTGGGCACACTGAAGAATTGCGTCAGCGCGTGTTTTCCTGTCATCGGACCCGGCCAGGCGAACGAAATGGGCCAGCGCCTCGTCATCCCTTCCCATTTTCAGGCAGTGGTGCGCGAGAGCGCGCTCAGCCTGAGGCTGATACGGAGAGCCGACATCAGCGAGGATGGCCTTCAGAGCGGCCCCAATGTCCTTGTCCTCCATTTTTTCCAGGCAAAGTGCCCGGTTGTATAATGCGCGATGGCGGTAGTTGGCCTCGTCGGTTTCGGAGGCGGCGAGGAGGAACAGGGGGGCGGCCTCCGCATATTCTGCGCTCTTGTAATGCTCAAGAGCCCGCTGGTAGGCGGCGGCGCCGGCCAGCGCGCCGATTCGCCTCAGGGACAGGACCGCATCAAGGCCGGCGAGGTAATCCTCCTCATTACCAAGTTTCTGATGGCAGATGGCGCCATAGTAGATGGCCTTGAGGGTGTCCGGATGCTCGTTGAACTTCCGGTGGAAGCGTTCGAACTGTCGAGCAGCTGCTCTGTAGGCGTCATTTTGGCGCTGTGGCTGGGCCGCCTCTGCTGCTTCACGATACGACTGGAGAGCGAGCTCAAAGAGGTCCTTGGATGGATCTACCCTCAGGGGCTGTTTTTCAGGGGGCAAAGTGGGTTCTCCCGGTGGGGTTTCACTCTGGCTCCTGCATTCACCCGTGATGGCGAGAATCACAACCAGTCCTGCAGGGATCAGGGCCGGAAATCTGTGATTAGGGGACATGCAGGATGGAGGCTGTAACCTTGGACCGGGAAAGTTCGTGGCAAAAATGCCCGAATTCAAGCATTCATGACAGAACCGCGCTAGTTTGGTTTGCGAGTGGCGAAGGAAATATTCCAGATCCCTGCCTGCTGGCAAATGTCGATCACCCCCATAAGGGTCTGGTAGCTGATCTCTCCGTCGCCCCGCAACCTCACCGGCTGGTTCTGGTAGACTTCAACGATCGCACGCAGCTTGGTGAGAAGCTGCTTTTCCGTAAGGACCTCGCCGTTGATGACCAGTTCACCACTCTGGCGAATGTTGACATTGATCTCACTGATAGCCCGGGTGTCCTCCTTGCCCTGACTGGAGGTTGGAATCTTCACCTTGCTATCCTGCTCCGAGCGGGAGAATTGCCTGTCTCTTATACACATCTGAAGCTGCCGACGAATAGAGAGGTGTAGATCTAGGTGGTCGACGTATC
>CAXEFH010000382.1:0-2779 GCA_963989605.1 uncultured Roseibacillus sp.
AATGATACGGCGACCACCGAGATCTACACCTCTCTATTCGTCGGCAGCGTCAGATGTGTATAAGAGACAGATGATCTCCAAGGGATCAAGGGTATCGGAGATGCCCTCCAGCAGAAGCTCCATGAGATAGCCTCCACTGGCAAATTGCACTTCCATGAGGAGCTTCGATCTGAGTTCCCGGATGGAATCTTTGAGATTCTTGAATTGCAGGGCCTTGGCCCAAAAAAAGTGAGGGCTCTTTACGAAGAGCTCTCGGTCTCGTCACTTGGGTCCTTGCGCAGGGCCTGTGAGGCGGGAAAAGTGGGGAAACTGTCTGGTTTTGGAAAAAAAACCGAAGAGAAAATTCTGCGGTCAATCGAGGATTATCAGCGCTTTTCCGGGCGTTACCTTCTTTCGGAAGTCGCCCCCGATGCAGAACGCTTACTCGCCCTCCTAAGACAACATCCTGACGCCAGCAGAGCGGAAATCGCTGGCTCCTACCGCCGAGGCAAAGAAACCCTTCATGACCTTGATTTTCTTGTCGCAACCACCGAACCAGAGTCCCTCACCTCTTTTTTTACTGAGCTTCCCGGCATTCACGAAATCATCGCAAGGGGACAAACGAAGGCGTCGGTCCGTCTGGAGAACGGCCTTCAATGCGACCTCCGCGCAATCTCCAGTCGTGAATGGCCCTTTGCCCTCATGTATTTCACCGGGAGCAAGGAGCACAATGTCGAGCTAAGATCCCGGGCACTCAAACAGGGACTGACTCTGAATGAATACAGCCTCAGTAGCCTCGAGAGCTCTCACGACCCGAATCCTGGAGCCGAGCTTAGAGAGGAAGCCGACGTCTTCAGAGAACTCGGACTGCAGTTTATTGATCCTGCGCTACGAGAGAATCGAGGAGAATTCGAGACCGCGGAAAAGGGAGAGCTTCCGCGTCTTGTTGACCAAGAAAACCTGCGAGGAACGTTTCACAACCATACTACGGAATCCGATGGTCGCTCCACCCTTGACGAGATGGCGACAGCTGCACGCGAGCTCGGCCTCTCTTACCTGGGAATATCGGACCACTCCAAATCATCGTTTCAAGCCAGCGGACTCAGCGAGGAGAGGCTTCTCCAGCAAATCAGGGACATCAAGACGATGGATGCCGAACTGGAGGATCTTGATCTCTATGCGGGAAACGAAGTCGACATTCTACGCGATGGCTCTCTGGATTTTGAGGACGGAATATTGGAGCAACTCGACTATGTGGTCGCCTCTGTTCATGCCTCCTTCAATCTCTCGGAGAAGGAAATGACCGCCCGACTTATCAAGGCCATGGAAAATCCTCATGTTACAATGCTTGGGCATCTTAGTGGAAGACTCCTCCTCCGGAGGGACGCCTATGCGGTAAATCACGAAAAAATCATCGATTGCGCTGCAGATACGAGAACGGTTATCGAGCTCAACTGCTCCGCGAAACGGATGGACATGGACTGGAGGTGGTGGAAACGGGCCCGGGATAAGGGTGTCATGTGCTCGCTCAATCCCGATGCCCACCACGCTGAAGGCTTACAGAATCTTCACTTCGGTATCCGGGTTGCGCGTAAAGGTTGGCTTGGCAGGGAGGATATACTGAACTGCCGTTCGGCCAAAGAGATCGCGGAATGGATGCAAGCCCCTAAGGACCAGCGTTTATAAACGCTACCACTTCCGCCTTTTCCCAGACCTTCTCCTGGCCTATGCTCAAGGCCGCATGGTCCAGTTGAGATTCTCAGGCGAATATCTTCGTGTCGCCATCATCCTACTCTGCCTCTCCATGCCCGTGGTGGCACAGGCACCAGTGACTGGGAAATTCAAACCCTCAGACGTCTACTTTCAGGCCTGGCTCACTGTTCGCGACGCCGAAAAAGCGGCTCAGGAAGGAAAGTTCCTCGAAGCCTTTAACCGCTATGACAAGGCCAGGCAACTATTTGAAACCGTTGCTCTTTCAAATCCGGAATTCAAACCCGACCTCGTCAAAAGTCGCACGGAATCAACGACATCTGCCATGAAAGCCATACGCTCCAAGGCGGTTGCCGAAAGGAACAGAATGGCAATGCGGACAGGTGATCTCGTAGAAGGCAGTAAGCCTGAAAAGGTGAATTCAGACCTTGAGATTCCGAAGCTGGACCGCGCAAAACAGGCCAAGGCTGCTGATCTGCAGCAGCAGATAGCCCAGTATCGAAGCGAACTCCAGAAAGCCCGGTCCGCGCGGGACTCGAATTCCGTGCGCCTCAGGGAGGCTCTCCGCCAGCTTGAGATAGAGCGTGACCGGGTTGCCCGAGCACCCGTCTCTGGCCAACTGGCCGAATTAAACCGCCGGATCAGGAAAGTTGAGGACGAGCGTAACACCATGTTCAAGGCTCTGCAGGATAGCCGGGCCGCACACAAGAGAGCGCTTTCCGAGCTCGCGTCTGCAAGGGATGAAACCGCTGAAGCTCAAAAGCGTGCCGACGATCTCGAGGAGGTCGTGAACATCCAGCAGTCTGCCTCGAAGGAGGTCGTGGAAGGTCTCCGGCGCCAGATGAAGGAAATGACAGAGGCTCTGGTCGAAAAAGACCGCAGATACGTTGCCCTCGAGGCAAGGACGGCCCAGCTCGACAAACAGCTTGGAGAGGCGAGGGAGCAGATCCGCGACCTTGTCGGCGAACGAGATGCTCTTCTCGTCGAGCGCGAACAGATGTCAGCCCTCCTCAAGCTGAATGAGAGTGAGCGGGTCCAAATACTGATCAAGCAGAATATGGACTGTCTCTTATACACATCTCACGCTCCC
>CAXEFH010000383.1:0-2779 GCA_963989605.1 uncultured Roseibacillus sp.
GCTTGCCACGACCGTCGTATGTGCCCGGTGCCATGCTCACAAGTAAGATCCGATTCCGGCCCGGGTGTATTTGGCGCTTCTCATCGCTTTTACCCAGACGGTTCGCACCGAAATCGATCTTGAAACCAGCAAACCAACCGGGGAGGCGATGGAGAGATTCGAAGTCGCGATGGCTGAGCTTGAGAAGGAGGCCGCTCTCTTCAAAAGGGCCGAGGCACCGAAAAAGCTCCAGTCGTGGCTGCGAGAGAACCAGCCGGAGAGATCCCCGATCGAGGACCCGCTCTGGTTTACACTTATCGCGGAGCCCCTTGTCTCCAAGGGGGGTGCGAGCTTCCAGCGACTGGAAGACGGATCTTACCTCGCAAGCGGAGTGAACCCTTCCTCTGATATTTACACCTTCGTGGCAACCTCCCCTGTCGAACAGATACGATCTCTGAAAATTGAAGCCCTCAGTCACTCGTCCATGCAGGGAGGAGGCCCCGGCCGCGCACGCAACGGCAACATTGGACTTTCAAACCTCGAGGTTACTGCGGGAACTCAGGCCCTGGATTTGTCCAACCCCCGTGCTACCTTCAACCAGAGTGCCCAGCTTCACGTTGACCGTATTCTTGATGGGAACGACCGAACTGGATGGGCAGTCGACCCCCAGTTCGGAAAAAACCACGCGGTTATCTTCGAGGTCAGCAATCCAGACGCCATCAAAGGCGAAGGAAAAAGGCTTTCGCTGAAACTCCACTTCAACCTCAACCGCCAGCATACCATTGGTCGCCTGCGCATTTCAGTCAGCCCCCGACCAGCAGCACATCTCCCTCTGGCAGAGGGAGACGACGACCCCACCGCCTCGGCCCGGAAGGAACTGCTTAGACTCCGCAGAGCCGCTGGAAAAGACCCCGGGAACACGGATCAAAAGCAAATGCTGGCATTGTATCTTCAACTCGACCCAGACTGGGTCGCCATCCAGAGCAGGATCACGGCTCTCGAGTCAACCCGGCCCCGGGGAAAACGGGAGAAGGTCATGATCTGTACTGAAGGTCTCAAGCCCATGCGGCATCATACCAACAGCGGGAAAGTACCTGATTTCTACCCGGAGAGTTATTACCTCGTCCGCGGAGATCCTGCCCAGAAAAGCGGCGTCGCCCCATTGGACTTCCTCGAAGTTCTCACGCGTAACGGGAAGACTGCTGACTACTGGTCCGTCGACAAGCCCCCCGGATCCCGGACATCGATGAAACGAAGCAGAGTAGCTAAGTGGATCACTGATGTGGACAACGGTGCAGGACACCTCCTTGCGAGGGTCATTGTTAACCGGCTCTGGCATCATCATTTTGGGCGGGGCATCGTGGAATCCGTTAATGACTTTGGTTTCCAGGGAAGTAAGCCCACTCATCCGCATCTCCTCGATTATCTCGCCCATGATCTGATTTCCAATGGATGGACACTCAAACGACTCCACAAGAAGATCATGATGAGTGACGCCTATCGGATGGGTTCTTCGGACAACGAGGAGAACATGGCCCTGGATCCAGAAAATCGTTATTGGTGGAAGCGTAATCCCCGCCGACTCGAGGCGGAGATTATCAGGGACAACACACTGGCGGTCAGCGGGCTGATTGACCGCCGGATGCATGGATCCGGCACTCTCGACGAGGGAATGAAACGCAGGAGCATCTACTTTTCCGTGAAGCGTAGTAAACTGATCCCCATGATGCAGATGTTCGACTGGCCGGACACCATGACGAGTCAGGGCCGGCGGGCGATCACCACCACGCCTTCGCAGGCACTCGTCTTCATGAACAGTCCCCAGATCCGCGAGATGGCGGCTCACTTTGCGAGAACGGTCCTTGCTTCTGCCGACCCGGTTGGAAGCGCTGTTTACCGGGCACATGGGACTCCTCCCTCACCCCGGCAGCGACAACGAATGCAGGCATTTCTCCGTGAACAGACCGCGAGCTATAACGGCAGGGAAGATCTCGCGATGACAGACCTCTGCCAGGCTCTTCTCGCCTCCAATGAAATGATCTACGTGGAATAAGATATGAACGAAACCAGTAACGACCGGGCCTGGAATCGCAGAGAACTACTCAGCAGGGCTGGAGGTGGAATGGGCGCTCTTGCCCTTGCCTCCTTACTCCACGAGCAGGGGCACACCGCGGTTCCGCTTGGAGAAAATCCTCTTCAGGCACGGAAACCCCATTTTGAGGGCAAGGCCAAGCATGTGATCTGGCTCTTCATCAACGGAGGACCCTCCCATCTGGACACATGGGACTACAAGCCCGAGCTTACCACCCGGGATGGTCAGCGCCTTGAGGGGTTTGACCCTACCACTGGATTTTTCGAGAATGCCGTCGGCCCCCTCATGAAGTCCCCCTTTGAGTTCAGGCAATACGGACAGAGTGGAGCATGGGCCTCATCCATTTTCCCGCACCTTTCAAGGCACGTGGATAAAATGGCGTTCGTGAAGTCTTTCCATACTCAATCGAACAACCACAGTCCGGCTCTCTTCATGGCCAACACCGGAGTTACGAGAATGGGCCATCCCTGTGTCGGAAGCTGGGTCTCCTACGGACTGGGAACCGAGAACGAGAATCTCCCCGCCTTCATGGTCATGAGCGATCCTAAGGGGCGGGGGCTGCCAAAGGGCCACGCCTCGAACTGGGGAAACGGCTTTCTCCCAGGCTCCTTTCAGGGAACATGGATTAATACCAAGGGCTGTCTCTTATACACATCTCCGAGCCCACGAGACAGGCAGAAATCTCGTATGCCGTCTTCTGCTTGAAAA
>CAXEFH010000384.1:0-2774 GCA_963989605.1 uncultured Roseibacillus sp.
ATCTACACCTCTCTATTCGTCGGCAGCGTCAGATGTGTATAAGAGACAGTCAAGAAGCAGGAGCGCGACATTGGGACGATAGCTGGGCACCAGCGTAGAAAAGCGGATCCCAACGCCTCCTTCAATCGAGAACTGGGAATCAGATCACCCAAACGATCCTTTGACGCATCACGGAACACCCCTAATAATGACCCCACAGTCTCAGGAAGCCATGAAACCATTTCTCATCCTCTCCCTTTTTCTCCTGCCCCTCATTGCGCCGGCACAGGGCACCGCCAATCCCAATCCCTCGTCCACCGGCAATGACGATAAGCCCTTTAATGAATCAACCGGGGAGAAGGGATTCTGGCAGGGATCTCTACCCGGGGGAAGCTACGTGGTAGCCCTGAGCCGAATTGCTGCCATCAGCAAGCACGAGTACCTACTCGACGGAAACCTGATCGTTACCGAGGTCAACATCGACACCATTGGCTCCACGACCATGCGCGTCTATCAGATCACTCCTGCCGCTCAATATGGCACCCTGGCGGCCGGCAGAAAGATCGTCGAGAGAGGCAAGGACCTCCTCGACCGTGCAGGTCAGCGAACTGGAGTCGACATCGAGAACATGGTTCAGAAACAATACCCCACCACCACCCACGCCAGGACTGTCGAATTCCGAGTGAAGGATCTGGGCACCCTGAATGCCCTGCTGAGCAGCGCACAAGGGGCATGGCTCAGCGGGAAGGGCCGCAAGTTCGTCGTCAACGAATAAATCTGGCGGCGAAGATCGAAGCCTGTGGCCTCTGCCGCCCCCACGGCAACCTTCCGTCGTCCCCGCAGCAATCTATTACTTCTTGGGTAACCCTTCGGGGCCCCTCTGCTTCCCCCGTATCTAAGGGTCCTTTTGACTCCGGTCTGACCGTTTTTTTTCTGTTCCCTCTGGGTCTTCCTCCGTCTTCTTTTCGACCGGATCGATCCCCAGACCCCGTTCAAGAAGGTCAAGAGCTCGTCCCGGGATCTTTCCCAGATCCTCAACCAGCGGAACACCCGGCTCCCGTTTTTTCTTCTCGTCCGATTTCTGATCAAAGAGTCCGCTATGCGGGCTCTTACCCCCTCCCGGGAGCTCTGGTAGTTCCGGTAGCCCGCCACCCTCCGGAACCAGAGGCAAGCCCAGGATACCCTCGAGAATATTGTTCACGCCATCCCCGAGCGGCTTTACCTGCCCCCCCACACCGCTGAGAATATCGCTACCACGTCCAAGAATATCAGCGCCGAGCTCGACGGCCGTTCCCCCGGTATTCCAGAGAGCCTTCCCCAGGTCGCCGGCAACCTTACCGCCGGACTTGAGAACAAGTTCCCCGTTAACCATTTCATACATCCACTCAAAACCAGCAGCAATCAAACGGTCGCTCAAGTCCTCCTGCGGCGATTCTGTCGTTCCAGAGATCTTTACCGGAGTCCAATGGAGTCCATCCGTTCCCGGCTCAAAGACCCTGTGTGCGGCCACGGGAATACGACTCAGGGTTGACGGGGTCAGTCCCAGCATGAGATCTCCATCGAGCTGTCCGCCGTTAATCGTCAGTGAACCCTCGATGCGCAGGAGACCATCGCTGACAATTACGATGTTCTTCAGGTCAAGACGATCTCCGCTCTTCGTGTATTCCAACTCAGCCGCTCGAAGCGACAGGCGGCGAAAACGCTCGGTTGCGGTGTAGGATGCTATCCTGTCGAGAACCGGAAGGGCGGTAAGATGGCCGTCACTCAAACGGAGATTACCGGTAATGACAGGACTCTTTCCGAACTCTCCCTTCACCCTGAAGTCCGACATCAGATCACCAGTGATACGCTTGGCCCAGTCCTCAGGCACCACCTCGGCACACTGAACGTCCCTCAGGCTTCCATCGAAGTCAAAGTCCCCTCCCGTGAAATCAACGAAACCCCTTGTATCCATCCATCCCGAGGAAAAAACCTTCCATGATCCACTCTTCAGAATAAGTTCTCCATCCTCCGTGTAGCGCAGGTCTGCTTCCTGAAGGTCCAGCCTCGGGAAAAGCGCTAGCGGGGTGAGCAACTGACCTCGAGTCAGGGACGCTTCATAAGAACCGGGGCCCTGTCCCGGCTTGAAAAGTCCGCGCATTCCGGACCAGCGCAGTGCCCTCTCCCCAAAATCCACCGTGCCGCTGATCTCATCAATGCGTGCACTCTCGAACTTGACCGTGCCCTGGCTGTTTTTCTCAAACTGCGGACTCTCTCTGGTCGCGTCGATCTCGACGTGCAACCGGCGCAACCGAAGGTCCTCGGTTTCCAGCCGTCTGCTTAGCAGCGGGCCGAAACGAACCTCCGTCTTCAATTCGTCCGCCTCAATCCTCTGTATCAGACCTTTGCCATCTGCGATGAAGATGGGAGCCGTGATCTCCATCCCGTCCCATTTGAATTTGTCGAAGGCGGCCTCTACATCAAGAACCTGACTTACCTTCTGGTTGACCATGGACCGGAAGCCCTCACTGCGCAGGTAGCTCTTAAGCCAGATATAGCCTCCTGGGACCAGCAGGGCACCCAGAACCAGCATACCGACAGTGAGGCGCCCCACCCACACCCGGGTGTTGCTGCCCCGGGACGACCCGGCTCGTCTACGTGCTCTTCTGGAGGCCATCTCTGCAGACAGGGTAACACCCCTGAAACCTCGCTCAAGGATCCTCTTGCCCGCTCCTTGGTCCCAGTCTGTCTCTTATACACATCTGACGCTGCCGACGAATAGAGAGGTGTAGATCTCGGTGGTCGCCGTATCATTA
>CAXEFH010000385.1:0-2759 GCA_963989605.1 uncultured Roseibacillus sp.
TTTAATGATACGGCGACCACCGAGATCTACTCCTCTCTATTCGTCGGCAGCGTCAGATGTGTATAAGAGACAGCCTTCGAGCTGCGCCATTACAGGCTCAGCCGTTGCAGGCAGCGCCGCTGCAGGCACAACCTGCACAGCCCGTTCAGCCCGTCCAGCCTACACAACGAGTCGCACCTGGCATGATTCCTTCCTCCATGCCGGGCATCGCTCCGCCAGCTGCAACTGCGTTAGGCGCTGCCCAAACTTCCACGCAAGGGCTTACCTCTGAATCCTCTGAAAAGAAAATCTTACCTGCTTTCCTGCTGTGCACCTTCGTGGGCGTCCTGGGTGTTCATCGTTTCTACGTTGGGAAAACGGGAAGTGGTCTCGCCCAAATTTTCACCTTGGGGGGCATGGGCATTTGGTCATTGATCGATTGGATCATGATTTTGTGTGGCTCCTTCAGAGATCGTAAGGGCAAGACTCTCAGCGAGTGGACCTAAAGTTGTCTGCAGGTTGGTTTCTGGGTGAGCTATCTTAGAGCCCCGCTCCGGGCTCCGCCCATACCGAGTCCAGCTTCAGAAGGCAGCCTGACTCTTTGGCGTTGGAATGAGATCTGTTTTGGCTGGGCCTTTCCTAGCGCATATCACGACCTCCGAGGAAAGGTTCCAGCAGGTTGTGCAGGTGTCGCATTGCGGGGACTTCGAGGTAGTTCCCTGTCAGTCGAGGGGTTTCCTCTGACCCCATTTCGTGCAGGGCCTGCAGCATGGCATAAACGTGATGTGCGTCCGCTGCTTTCACGGTCGCGGCGTCGGGCAGCGCCTTCTCGATAAGCGGAATGGAGTCCTGATAGCCAAATCTCGCCATCGCCCCTGCGACTTCGGCCCTGACAGGCAGGGTTTCTTTTAAGAAGGGAAGAAGGTGGTGGGCCACCGTGGTGTCTCCGAGTCTCCCCAGGGCCCCTATCGCAGTGGCGCGGTCGACAAGTCCGGGCTCCTGAAGGAGACGGACTATGTCCCAGGCAGCAGGCCGCGCAAGGGGTCCGAGATCCTTGAGGACAAGAACGGCCTCATCGAGCCGGTCCCCCGCTCTCGCGTCGCGCAAAAGCATCCTCAGCTCTGCCAGGGCGTGCGGGCCCAGCTTGGGCAACAGCGCTCTCACCCGTCTGCGATAGGTCTCATGTTCACCCTCGGGCGAGGTTCTTTGGAGAAGATATGAGCAGAGCACAATGGCCTGCTCCTCTGGGTTCTCTATGGCCAATGCGCTCTTCCACGTCCTGTGATCCTCCAGACCCTGTCGGATTTCCGCCAGCAATTGCTTTTCGGTCCGACAAAATCCCGAAGCGACGAGGCTGTAGGCAGGGCGGCCTGGGCCAACGTGCTCCTCAATCTGTTCATACCCGAAACATCGGCCGCTCTCTATCCACATCATGCCCGGGCTACCGGTTTCCCCCTGACCCATTACCTGCCACCGGGCCTGCTTTTTGATGAGAAAGCAGAGAAGGCGTTGCGACTTAAGGTGACGGGTCGTGGAGCCTTTTGATTTCGTTTCCGTTTCAACAATCGCCCTCCGATGATTCTCGAGGCCCGGAATATCAATCAGGGAGCCTCGGTCTTTGAGCGCGGATGGCGCTCGAAGCCATCGCCTTACCATCACCTTGTTCACGCCTACTCTGTCGCCCGTCACAATCGCGTCAGCCTCAGCACACATCTCATGCGGCGACCATGTAGGCAGCCGCTCTGCGCAGAGTGGGGAGGCTATCAATCCCAGCGCAGGAAGGAGTAGGGCACGGATTCGCAGGGAGGCAGTCCCCGCGTTCCTGAGCAAGGCCCAGCGCCCACCCTGCGCAGAGCAAATCCGGTTCCGCAGTTCCAGAGTCGAGGCCCATTCATCCTGACTAGTCTCTGCCATATGCGCCCGGGGACGACGATCCAGAGCCTCACACCAGCATGAGAGCGGGCTTCTCGATCAATTTTTTTACCTGTGACAAGAACTCGGCTCCAACCGCTCCATCAACCACCCGGTGATCACAGGAAAGACCGAGATTGATCCGTAATCCGGGAACAATTTCGTCCTCCAGCACGACCGGTTTTTCTACGATGCTCCCGACCGAGATGATGGCAGCCTGAGGCGGGTTGATGATCGCATCGAAGGACTCGATCCCGTAAGCACCAAGGTTTGACACCGTGATTGTGCCTCCGTCGAATTCATTTGGCAGGAGCTTTCCATCACGAGCTCTCATAGCGAGATCCTTGACCTCTTTTGAGATCTGGAGCAGCGACTTGGCGGCGGCATTCTTCACGACCGGGGTGACCAGCCCGTCTTCAACCGCGACCGCGACCGAAACTCCAATTTCTCCGAACTGATGAATGTGATCCCCATTGAAAGTCGCGTTGACGCTTGGAACCGCCTGCAGGGCACCGATCACAGCCTTGAGCACGAGATCGTTGATCGTGTACTTGTTCCCGTGAGTGGCCTCTGCCTGAATATTGATCTGGCGCCTGATTTCCATCAAGGGGGCGGCATCCGCCTCCGCGTGAAGGTAAAAATGGGGAATTGTTGTTTTTGAGGTCAGCAGGCGCTCGGCGATGATACGGCGGAGGCTGGACAATTCGATGCGTTGGTCACCAGTGCCAAGGGCTGGCGCTGGCGCGGGGCTGGCTATCGGAGCCGGCGCTGAGGGCTTGGATGCTGGGGCGGGAACGCTGTCTCTTATACACATCTCCGAGCCCACGAGACAGGCAGAAATCTCGTATGCCGTCTTCTGCTTGAAAAAA
>CAXEFH010000386.1:0-2754 GCA_963989605.1 uncultured Roseibacillus sp.
TTAATGATACGGCGACCACCGAGATCTACACCTCTCTATTCGTCGGCAGCGTCAGATGTGTATAAGAGACAGGAGATCCAGTCCTTGGCGTCTGTGATCTCGTCCTCTTCGACCCAATCCCCAAGTAGTTCATCTACCATGGGATGTAGGGTGGGTTCTGAAAATGATCCGGCGGTGAGATCTAGTAATTTCCCGTAGTAGAGATGGATGATTTCCTCGTTCTGGAAAAAGCGAACGAGGCCGGGAAGATCATCAAAGCTCCAGATGGACCTGTCCGGGTCCACAGTAGTGTTTCCAAGGTTGAAAACCGTGTCGAGGTCGTGCGGAACCAGAATGAATCGCGGATCGTTAATCCCCCGGTAAAGGCCATAGTCGTCTCCTTTCGAAGTGATCAACCCTCCTTCCCTGTTACCGGCAAGGGTATCGAGTGCAAAGTAGGTCACCCACTGATCGATATTGAGGACCCTTCCGACATCCTCAAAGTAGCTTTCGGCAGGAGCATTGTTGAGAGCATTGGTGAGGGCAATAAGATCACTCCAGTCATCCTCGGCCTCGTTTGTTTTCTTAAAGTAGGTATCGCGGTAGCTGTCGGGATCCGGGCCCTCATAGCGGAGATCGCCCTCCTCGTCGTTATCTTCATTGTCCCGGACCTGATAAAGATTGCCATCTGGGTCGAGGGGCCAGTGGTTGCTGACATACTCACTCCCGAAACTTTCTACCCGCGCGTAGGATCCGAACATGTTCGATCCACTCCTTGCGAGGTCTTCCCCATTAACCCTGAGGAGAGATGCTGCCGCCTCGGCGGTTTCCATCCCCGCAGAGCGGAAATATCTGCTTCCAAACACCTGAGAGTGGGGATACTGGGCGTTAAACTTCACGGATGGCCAGCCGTTCCAAGCTTCATCACTACGAAACTTCACCAGAAAATTGTTAGGGGGTGGATTCCTTGAACTGGCTCCGCGGTTGCGAACACTGGCAAGGTAGCGTAGAGCCAGGCCGGTGCCGTCCTCGACGATGAACGTGCAGTTCATTTCCGCGTTACTTTCCTCCTCGTTCCGGGGTGATTCGCTGTCGTCTCCAATATCAGCTAGTTCGGCACGTTCCTCCTCGGTCATCACGATACGGTATTTCGGCTGTGATCCGGGAACCCGTGCCGCGTATGGGTCATAAGAATCGTCAAACTGCAGCAGGGCGTTGACCTCCTGCTCTCCGTCTGGTTGCGAGGGAGCGGGCCATGTGCGCTCAGCCGCTCCGGCGAACGATCGAAGGTAGAATTCGATCACGGTTTGATCCGCCTGGCCCGGAATCTCCGAAATGACAGTCCCGTCCGGGTTCTCCGTCATCTCGGTGGTGATCCAATCGGACTCTCCATCCACGCGCCATGACAGGAATGCGGATCCAAGCGCGGTCGTTCGGATTAATCGGGCGCTGATAGTCACGTTTTCGCCAGAGCGGGGAATGATGGGGGTATGTCTTACATTATTGATCAGCGGCGCCGTGTTTGTCTCCACGATGGAGTTGGCTGCTCCGGGTGATCCGCCCACCGTGATGCTGGACCCCCAGTTCTGTCCCTGGTTGTTGGTTATGAGAGGATTAATCAGCTCAAGCGACGCTCCTCCGCCATCGTGAGCTGCGACCCATGTCCAGCCCCGGTGTCCGTTGTCCAGCGATCCTCTCCTTCTTTCGGCCCAGTCACCCTCGTCCGCGTAGCGAACTCGATCAATTCTATCTCCCGCCTGATCCTGAAGAGTGATCGTTTCTCCAGAGTTCCGAAGGCGGCCAATCCATGGGCCGAAAATGTTTTCTCCCGTATTGGCTCCGGGGTGGAGGGCGTTGAAGGTGGTGGGATCCGCCGCGATGATGAGGTAGCTGTTACCGGGGAGGATGGCCCCGGAAGGAAAGGAAAATGCAACTCCCTGGCTGAGGGTCCAGCCGGAGAGCTCGATCTCGGATGAAGATGAGTTGTAAAGCTCGATCCATTCCGTCATTGGATTCTCGGGCTCTGTTCCGCGATTCTCATGATAAAAGATTTCGTTTATCACAGGGTTTGCCGTGCCCTCCGGTCCGAAGGTAAGAAAGGCAATCAGGAACAGGTATGCAGCGCTGTGGAGTAACTGATGCGTGACAGTGAATTGTTGCATGGTGGGGGGTTCTTCCGCTGGTTGCGGAAACCTTACGGGTGGTCAACAAGGTTCATGTGTTTCGTATGGTTTATCGTATGGAGACGGCAGTTTCGAGAGCAAGCGTATTTGCGTGTGTGGGCCATTGACGCTCAACAATGAGATCGGTTGTGAAGTTTCCACGGGAACATATACTCAGGAAGTTCCCTGCGCACGTAGGAACCTGAATTGGAGGGTTCAACGAATGCTCCCACGTCAGGGAGCGCATGAAAATTGATCAGGAGAGGGTTGGCGGTCCGCTCCGCAAGGGTGCACCTTTCCCTCATATGGAGTAGACGGAGTTCCCTTTAAAATGCCGCTACCGTTGATCTCCGGGAAGCAGAGTATCTTTGGTGGAGGTATGGAAAATGGTTGGATCTGTGAGCGTGACCGGTCAAGTGGGAGATCCTTCGGAAGATGGAAAAGTATCTTTCTATTGGAAGAATCAAACCCAGAGTCTGTCTTTATGAAGTTCCTCTTTCCTTTCTTGCGCGCCTTTTGTGGAGTCTCCCTCTGCGCTGCACCTGTCTCTTATACACATCTCCGAGCCCACGAGACAGGCAGAAATCTCGTATGCCGTCTTCTGCGTGAAAAA
>CAXEFH010000387.1:0-2747 GCA_963989605.1 uncultured Roseibacillus sp.
AGGATCGCCAAGGCAAATCCTGTCCACCGGGCAGCTCCGTTGAGACTTTTCTTAGGCATCTGACTTTTTCTTCTTGGGAATTGAGGATCCAAGGAATCTGGTAAGCTTCATGCCAAAATGGAGCATAAGTCCAAAGGATGCGATGTAGAGAGACCACTTGGGCCACTGGTCCGAGGGATTCTGGACAATTGCAAAGCCAGAACTGGGGCGACCCCCCGGGGCGGGGGGAGCCCAGGATGCCTGATAGAGAGTCACTCCCTCATGACGCATCGGCTTATTCATCACGATAGAATACTCCCTTCTTGAGTCTCCATCAACCTTGGTAATATCACTCTGGAACCAGCTCGGATCGCGCGTTCCGGGCCAGTATTCTCCCAAGGTTTTGTCCAATTCTATTTCAAAGGGCATGGGCCAGATCCACCGGGTCAGGGAAAATTCGTAGCGCTTGCCATTGACCATCGCAGTGACCGGAGTAGGAAACAGCATCCCGTTATAATGAAGAACCATTTCCTGCATAGCGTTCCCGCTTTTGTCGAGAACGGTAAGATAGCAGCCTGTCAGGTTGGTCTCTTCCTGCTGGGCACGCTTTTTCTCCTTTAGAAAAAATCCATCAACGACTTTCTCGCCCTCATGCTGCGCCTTGGCCCTCGCGATCTGGAGGAGATCCGAACTACGAAGAAACCCGGTGACCTGCAGGTCAAAATCAAGATCTGGCAGCCGAACGGTGAGGGTTTGCTCTGGCTTAAGATTACTCAGTTGCTTGGTATTCACCACGAACGGCTTCTCCCTCTGCCCCTCGTCATCGTTCGGGTAAATCTCGATGGTGGGCTCCGTGTAACTCCGGGCATAATCAGACCGATCCCCCTGGTAGACATGCATGACTCCCTCTTTTTTACTGATCTGGGAAACTCCTCCCGCCACCAGGAGAAAAATCATGCTGAAGTGAGCAATGAGGACTCCAGCGGTCTTCCATCCCTTCCTAGCCCGTATCAGGCCACCCAGAGTCATGTTCACGACCAGCACCGCGCTAACCCAGAAGGTTCCCGGGATCGGGAGAGGGATGATTTTCCCATGTAACTCGGGAATCACAAAAAGAGCCTCCATGTCGAAGTATTTCTGGAGAGTCAGGTAGAGTCCCACCTGAGTCTGCTCAAGGGTCCCAAAAAATGTAGCCGCAAAAAGCATCAGAAGACAGATGATAGCCACTTCGAATCCTGCCATAATGCGAAATGCCCACGACCAGATACCCCTCGCCTTGGTCGCTTTGTCGCCCGGTCTGGATTGCTCGATCACCGCCGGCTCCTCGCTCACTACAGCCTTCTGGCCCAACTCTACCTTGTCAGTTCCCACAGCTTCCTCACTAAAAATGGACACTTTTCTTCCTTTGGCCTTCTGTCCAACCTTCGCCTTCTCTCCGGCCTTGGCAAAATATTCGTCCACGTCCGTGGATCTGGGTTTATCCGGGGAGTCACTCACATGTTCTCAGGTCTTTCGATGATATCTACGTCCGAAAACTCGAGGCTTTTGCAGTATTCAAGAAACCGCTGCCTTTCCGCTTCCACCTCCGCCGGAGACCCCACCATCTTGACTGTCACCAGATTACGGCTGATCGGAACGGCGAGGGCCAGCATCTGGGAGTCTTCTTTCGGATCTGCCCCCATTCCTCCATAATAGGTGCCCTTCGCCTCGACCAGATATCCAACCGTGCCAAGTGCAGGCTCCTGTTGAAGATCCTCCAAGCTCACGATTTCAGGCATCCTGAACTGATTATACCACCGGTTTATATTCTGGAGAACTGAATCCTCAGCCCGACTCGGTACCACGCTGAGCCATATCTCACCTCCCCCACGCGATCCAAAGCGGTAATTGTAATACCGCATCTGAGTCCAAGGGACCCTCCTCCACTCGGCGGGCGCGCGATCCTTGAGATCACCGGGATAGGCCTTGTCCCAAAAAACCAGCTCCCTCCGGCTCTTCGAAGTCACGGCAACTTCCTTGGAGCCCTGCTCGCAGCCGCTCACCAGCATCAGCAGCCCACAACTCGTGACCGAAAGGACGATCCACCACGGTCGCTCGAGCCGAAGGACACGTAAGCGACCGCCCGAAGGTGGAGAATGTTGAAAATACATATGGGTTAGCGTCTCCGGGACACCTAATCTTGCCACGCCCTCGAAGCAAGGGGCAATCTCACCCCCGTGGAGCCAATCTGCTACTTCAACCGTCTGACCGGAGCCCTCGAGACTGAGCAGGTTTACGGGGAAAGCTGGCTGCGCCTTGCCTATGAGACCCGCGGTGGAGCCCTTCTCCGGCAGATGGTCAAAAGACCCTTTTTTTCCCGTTGGTATGGCCGGCGGATGGCGCGTCCCGCGAGTCGCGCCCTCGTGCACCCATTTATCCAGAAGTTCGGTCTCGATGCCTCCGAGTTTGCAGACCCTCCGGAATCATTCGGCACCTTCAATGATTTTTTCGTTCGGAAGCTTAAACCCGAGGCCCGGCCCCTGGATTCGGACCCGTCGGCCTTTATCTTTCCCTGTGATGGAAGGCACCTCGGTTTCCCGGACATCTCAGCGATTTCCTCAGTCTTCGTTAAGGGGCAACGATTCTCTCTTTCCGGCCTTCTTGGCTGCAACGAGCTCAGCGAAAGGTTTGCAGATGGTAGTCTCGTCCTTTCTCGCCTCTGTCCCACCGATTATCATCGCTTCCATTTCCCGGCCTCCGGGGTTCCATCCCACTCTCGCCTGATCAAC
>CAXEFH010000388.1:0-2725 GCA_963989605.1 uncultured Roseibacillus sp.
TTAATGATACGGCGACCACCGAGATCTACACCTCTCTATTCGTCGGCAGCGTCAGATGTGTATAAGAGACAGGTTCGCGTATCCAGTTCTCATGGCTGCGGACATTCTTCTCTTTGACTCAGACCGGGTTCCGGTTGGGGAGGACCAGAAGCAGCATCTGGAGGTGACCAGAGATCTGGTTATTAAAATCAATGAGAGCTATGGCGAGGATACTCTGGTTCTTCCTGAAGCCGTAATTCCTGATGCGGTTGCCAAGGTCCCCGGACTTGACGGGCAGAAAATGAGCAAGAGCTATAACAACACCCTGCCGATTTTTGGGGAGGAAAAAGCGCTTCGGAAAAAAGTGATGCGGATCGTCACGGATTCTGCCGCGTTGGAAGACCCCAAGCCGGTTGAGGGTTCGGTCATACTTGATCTCTTTAAGCTGTTCGCGACTGCGGATGACTACGACGAGATGGTTTCTGACCACAAGGCAGGGGGGACAGGCTACGGGGATTTCAAGAAGCGCCTCTGGGAATCCTACTGGACGTATTTCGCCCCGATGCGTGAGCGCAGGCAGGAGCTCCTTGAAGATTCGGGATACGTTGACAGGGTCCTTGCGGAAGGGGCCGAGCGGGCGCGGGAGAAGGCGCGAGCTGTCCTGAATCGAGTGCGCAGGGCGGTTGGCCTGGATTGAAGGCAGGACGGGGCACCGCCCCGTGAGGACGCGCAACTGCCTCTGGTCCTTGGGGTTTTGAGGTTTGAAACCGCTTGGGCAGGTCCGGCCTTTTGGGTTTGACCCTACGAGCGTTTCAGCTGAAAATACTCAGGATTAATTAAAGAAAGAGGAACGGTGGAAAGCGACTTATTGCACACGGAAAAGATCCTTGCGGACAGGAAAGTGTTTTTTCTGGATTTAAAGGAAAACGCTCGTGGGAAAGTGGTGAAGATTACGGAGGATGTATCGGGTAACAGGGACACAATCATGGTTCCTGCCGAAATCCTCGGTGATTTCATCGGCGCCCTGCAGGACATCCAGGCCACATCGGAGGGAGAATCGGAGGAAGAGCCAGATTCCGAATAAGCCCCTTACCGCACCTGCCTCATGCCCTCGTAAAGGGCCACTGCTGCCGCGGTCGCGAGGTTCAGAGATCGAGTTCCATCTTCCGTCATGGGAATGCGAATGAGACGGTCAGAGAAGCTCGCCAGAAGGGATTCGGGTAGTCCGCGGGTCTCACATCCGCAGACGAGGTAGTCTTCTGCGGCGAAGGGAACGTCCCAATGGGCGGTTGTTCCCTTGGTGCTGAGGAACCAGACCTTTTCCGGGGCCGCCATTTCGAGAAGCTCTTCAAGGGAATCCCAGACTTTTAACTTAACGTTCTTCCAGTAATCCAGGCCCGCCCGGCGCACCTGCTTGTCGTCCAGCGAAAACCCGAGGGGCCTGACGAGGTGAAGAGTAGAACCGGTGGCCAGACATAGTCTTCCTGCAGCCCCGGCGTTGTGGGGAATCTCGGGTGCAACGAGAACGAGGTTGAACATTGCGGGGACAATTGATGCTCCGTGAGTGTATTGGGATAAGCCACAAAAGAAAAGCGACCCCCACCCGGGAGCCGCCGTGCTGATCGCTGGCGCCGAATAGGACTTCCCGCCCTAGCTAGCAGCAGCTTCTGCGACATTAACGCGGCGCCCCTCGCGGTCGAAGTAGACACTTCCATCGACCAGAGCAAAAATCGTGTGATCGCGGCCAAGTCCTACGTTCTCTCCAGGATGCCATTTGGGGCCTCGCTGACGGATGATGATGTTGCCGGCAATGACGGCTTCCCCGCCGAATTTTTTAACGCCGAGCCGCTTACTGCGGGAGTCGCGTCCGTTCTTGACTGATCCTTGTCCTTTCTTGTGAGCCATGAGATCCTGCGTTTGTCCTTTCAGAAATGTTCAGCCAGCGATGCTGGTGATTTCAACCTTGGTAAGAGCTCTTCGATAGCCCTTTGTCTTATGATGGCCCTTGCGCCGTTTGAATTTGAACGCAACGCCCTTGGGCCCCCGAAACTGATCGAGCACCTTTGCTTTCACAGCAGCGCCCTCCACGAGGGGAGTTCCCACAGTAGTGGATGAGCCATCGTTAACGAGAAGCACCTCGCCAAATTGGACCTCGCCATCGATGTCGCCCTCGAGCTTTTCAATGTCGAGCGTGTCGCCCTCTTGGACGCGATACTGCTTGCCGCCGGTCTTGAATACTGCGTAGGCCATTGTTTTTCGGGAGAGGGTGGAGATTACTGCGCCAGAGGCGAAGTGGGCGGGGAATTCACCACAGGCTTATCAGGGGGGCAAGAAATTTTTGCCAAAGCCGCAGGAGCGGCCCACACTCCTGCGGTATGGATTTCCCCCGGAAATGCGAAAATCCCGGCAAAATGCGCGCTCTCGGGCACGAACTTGCACGAGAGTTGACGCCCGGGACAGTGATAGGCCTTGATGGCGAGCTCGGGGCAGGCAAGACCGAATTGGTCAAGGGCCTCGCCGCTGGCATGGGTCATGAAGGGGTGGTTACCAGCCCGACGTTTACTCTGCTCCATGAATACCCCGCGGGGAAACGGGTTCTCTACCATCTGGATTTTTACCGGATGGAAGCCTGTCTCTTATACACATCTCCGAGCCCACGAGACAGGCAGTAATCTCGGATGCCGTCTTGGTCTTGAAAAAAAAAAGGGGGGGGGGGGGGGGGGGGGGGGGGGGGGGGGGGGGGGGG
>CAXEFH010000389.1:0-2723 GCA_963989605.1 uncultured Roseibacillus sp.
ACCACCGAGATCTACACCTCTCTATTCGTCGGCAGCGTCAGATGTGTATAAGAGACAGCCCTGGCGGAAGGCAAACGGGTGCTGGACTGCTTCAGCAATCAGGGCGGATTTGGGCTTGCCTGCGCCCGGGCCGGAGCGGCTGCAGTAACCTGTATCGACATCTCTGGCGAGGCGATCTCGGCGGCCAAGCAAAATGCCGGAATCAATGAACTGAACCTTCATGCTGTTGAGGCCAATGCATTCGATTACCTCAAGACCTGCAAGGAGACCTTTGACCTGATCGTTCTCGACCCGCCCTCTTTCACCCGCAGCAAGAAGGCTCTTAATGACGCAATGCGTGGATACAAGGAGATCCACCTCCGGGCTCTCAAGCTTCTCAACCACGATGGCTACCTTGCTACTTTCTCCTGCTCCCACCACGTCACCCGGGAACTGTTTCTTAACAACTTGCGCAGCGCCGCGGTCGATGCCCGCCGGACATTGCGCCTGGTTGAATCGTACAGCCAGCGGCCAGATCATCCCATCCTGCCAACAATACCTGAAACAGAATACCTCAAGGGATTCTGCGTCCAGCTCCTTCCGGGAAGATGAGACCGAGGCTCATTATCCTCAGCCTCGTTCTTCTCGCTACGGCTGGGAGTTCCTTCCTGTTATGGAAATCGTCCCCGGAGCAGATTATTAAAGCGCAGGCCCACCGTCTTTTCAAATGTCTCGAAAAGACAGTCCTTGGATCAGATACAACCAGCGAAAAGGCTGATCTGCTAGGAGCGCTCATTACCCCTTCTTTTGAGGTCCAGGCCCCCTATCCCGTAAACTCAGGGTCTTTAACTCGCTCGCAGGCGGGGCACTCACTAAGGGAGTTTCACGACAGCATCATGTCCTGCAAGATTCACAAGGAGAACGCTCGGATCCATTTCGATACCGACCGGGCAGGACGCTACCAGACCGAGCTATCCGTAGAAATCAGTGTTGGCCCCCGGCGTCAGCATCATCTCAGATACCAATGCCTGATTGAATTTATCCAGAGCGAAGGAGAGTGGCTCGCCCGCGAAATCAGCCTGAATCCAATGTAAACCCGCTCCCATCTGGCTGGAAAGCAGGCCCAAGCTACTTAATTTAGGCATTTTGGGCTATTTACGCCCCTTTCCCACCAAAATTTCTTGGCAAACCGGAGGAATTCCTCCAAGTTCCGCCGCCCCACGCCAAACAGGACATGGTAGCTCTCAGACTTACACGCAAAGGCACCAAGGATCGGCCCTATTACAAGATTGTGGCTGTAGACAGCCGCAAGCGCCGGGACGGTCGCTATATCGAGCAAATTGGGACCTACGACCCACTCTTGCCCGGCGCGAACTACACTCTCGATCTTGAGAAGGCAGATGGCTGGATCGGCAAAGGAGCCCAGCCCTCCGAGACCGTGGCGAGCATCATCAAGAAGGCGCGGAAGGTCAACGACGCCGCGAGCGAGGTTTAGGGGAGCCGCCCATCACGGTGAGGCAACTCCAAAGTCCTCCTTGAGATATCACATTTCGGGACCACCTGAGCGCTCAAGAACGCCCGCTGTAACGGGAGCTACCAGTGGAGGACTAGTCCCGGCCTGCTGAACCTCGGCCGGACCTGAGGTCCCTGACGCCACTCCACATGGCCATCCATGTAACCCACGTGGACTCCCTTGAATTTCTCACCCTCCTCAAAATTACCAAGTTGCTTGTTGTTCCAGACAACCGCGAGGTCAACCCATAGGATAGGGTATGCCACCTCCTGCCCGGTCCGGGAGGGAGTGAAACGATACGATTCATCATCCTCGTTATACAC
The DNA here is from genome assembly GCA_963989605.1 of uncultured Roseibacillus sp. Lineage (GTDB taxonomy): Bacteria > Verrucomicrobiota > Verrucomicrobiia > Verrucomicrobiales > Akkermansiaceae > Roseibacillus_B. The sequence continues at coordinate 1,816 of CAXEFH010000389.1, forward strand.
GTCCTCGCGAATGCGCTCCCACTCCGCAGGCTCCGGCGGCAGGAACTGACCACTATCGGTCCACACCGGATCATCAATCACACACGCGTAAGAGAAGAGGGACGAGGATCCCTCGTCGACTCCCCCGTAATTCCAGAGGTCGATGTCATTCTGGCACCGGTCTTTTCCATCCGTAGTCCAGCACCGGTTCGCAGCGTTGTAGGCAAGATCTCGGGTAATTCTGTTGTCCTCTCTCCACTCCCAACTGAACCAGAAGGGAAGACCTCCATTTTCGGTTTCAAAATGAGCTCTCGGGAAGATGCCGTTGTTATCGCCAGCCCCCGCGAGTGAAATAGTCGACAGTTGCCTGATGTCCGACACCGATCCCGCCTTGTGGGCCGCCGTAGTGATCTTGCCAACTCCGACGAAAGTGAGAGCCCCCAGGGTCAGGATAATGGCCACCACCACCAAGACTTCAATGAGGGTAAATCCTCCTCTTATTCGAACAGGTTTTTTCGCGTTCATGGGGTTTCAGCTATCTGGCACCCTCCCCTCGGGGTTGTCAAACCCAAGAACACTGTCTTTGAGATCTAGACTCAGGGTCCCGTCGAGCAATTTAACGAAAAATGCCATAGCGTCCACCTATTCGCTGTTTTTACCCACAAACTTCTTCCCAGTGTGTCATTCTGCCCCTCGCTCCAGACCCCTCACAAACGCGGATTGGTTTACAAATGCCTCCCGGCACGCTAGAGGCATCGCGTATGAAATTACGTGGCATTGCCTTCCCCCTCGTGGTCGCTCTCGCTCTTGTCGGCTGCGGCCAGAAAGAAAATGCAGACTCTGGTGTCGTTCCGGTAGTACCTCCCGACTCGGTTGCCCCAGACCAAGGCTCTGACGCTGCCGACCCAGACACATCATAAGACCTAGCA
>CAXEFH010000390.1:0-2700 GCA_963989605.1 uncultured Roseibacillus sp.
ATTAACGTTACTCACTCCGGAGAGTGAGGCTTCGCGTCGGTTGCTATCATGGGCTCATGAGGAAGCTCCAGATCTTGACCGATGGGAGCCTAAGCTAAGTGCAGAGCTGGACCGGCGGATTTCTGGTTTTGAAAATGTTCTAGAGAGAGAATCGCGTTTTGAAGCCCTTCTACACCCTACTGAGCCACGCTCTCCAGAAAGTAAAATGCCAACGATTATCAATCCGCTTCGGCGCAATCTGCCGGTGGCTGCGTCAAATCCAGAGCTGCCCCCGATGGAGGGAAGAGTGAAGGGGCGTCTCGTCTTGGAGGTAACTGGAGGCATAGAAGGCAGATGGAAAAATCCCCCAAGTGGTTTATCGGTAGAAGGTCTTCTCCGCAGCAGGTTGGAGGAAGAGGAGGATGTTCGTTTTCGGGATCTCCTGGGCTTGGATCGCAGGTTTCTTATAAGTGTGGATAGTGAGGGGCGTATTCAGACGTGCCAGGTGCTCAATCCTGAGGAGAAGGATCTGGATGGTTTGCTTGGGCGCTGGCTTCGGTTGCAGCAGCTGTTGCCGGGAACGAAGGAAATTTCCTGGGGACGAATCAGAATTCAAGTGGAGGGTCTACGGGAAATCGAGCGTTAGCGGAGAAGATGTTAGAGTTAGACCTTTCACAGTTATTTTCTCTTATTCTAATCACCTCAATGAGTGTGGCGGCGGGGATCCTCGTTGCAGCCAGAATTCGTGAAGGGCGGTTGCAGAGAGAGCTCGAACGAAGGGCTCTCAATTGCCGGGCTTGTGGCCGCTCCTACCTCCATGACAGAGGAAAAGAGGGAGGGCTGCAGGAATGTCCCTATTGTGGGAGCCCGAATGTGACGGGTCCTGACAGGCGATTAGGATGAGGCTTGCGCAACGGCTGCCATCCGTCTAGTGATGAAGCGATTCGCCCAAGGATTTGTTATGTCTGAACGCAGAGTGGTAGTGACTGGTATCGGGGCGATCAGTCCCCTCGGGCATGATCTTGAGGGCACATGGAAAAGTCTGAAGGAGGGTCGTTCAGGGATCACGCAAATTGAACAATGTGATGCCTCGGAATTTCCGTGCCGGATTGCGGGGGAAGTGAGGGGCTTTGATCCCAAGCCGTTTTACACCAATCCTAAGGATGCCAGACGGTCAGATCGCTATACCCAGTTTGCCCTTCCTGCCGCCAGGATGGCAATGGATGACTGCGGTATGGACCCGGACTCAGTAGACAGGACCCGGATTGGAGTCATGGTAGGCAGTGGTATCGGGGGGCTTCATACTCTGGTCGAGCAGCATACCGTATACATGGAAAAGGGACCGCCGAGGGTCAGTCCTTTTGTGATTCCCATGATGATCGCAAATATCGCTACTGGGATGATCTCGATGGAGTATGGATTTGGTGGTCCTAACATGGCGATTGTGACGGCCTGTGCGACTGCGAATAATTCGGTGGGCGAAGCGTGGCGAATCATCAAGTTCGGAGATGCAGATGCCATTCTCGCAGGGGGTGCGGAAGCCTCGATCCGGGATATGGGATTGGCTGGTTTCAGCAATATGCGCGCACTCAGCAGCCGTAACGATGAGCCCGAGCGGGCCTCACGGCCGTTTGACGTCGATCGTGATGGATTTGTCATGGGAGAGGGAGCGGGTGTGGTCATGCTTGAAGAACTGGAGCATGCAAAGGAACGTGGAGCGGAGATCTATGCAGAGCTTGCTGGTTACGGAGTAAGTGCGGACGCCCATCATTTGAGCGCTCCATCGCCTGATGGAACGGGTCCCGCCCGCGCAATGCAGATGGCGATGAAGCACGCGAAGGTTAACCCAGATGAGATCGATTATCTGAATGCCCATGGAACCTCAACCCCACTCGGGGATATCGCCGAAACGAGGGCGATCAAGGTAGCCTGTGGGGATCATGCCACCGGCGGGCTGGCGGTAAGTTCGACAAAGTCAATGACCGGCCATCTGCTCGGGGCCGCAGGAGCCGTTGAACTCGCTGCCTGTATCATGGCCGTCAGAGAGGGAGTGATTCCCCCGACGATTAATCTGGAAAATCAAGACCCTGAATGCGACCTCGATTTCGTGCCCAAGGAGGCGCGTGAGGCGAGAGTCCGGGTTGCGGCCAGTAATGGATTCGGATTCGGAGGGCATAATGCCACCCTTATCGTGAAGGCATTTGAGGACTGATCACCCTCTCCTCCGATCTGGCCCTACTTGCGGGAGGGACTTGCGGAAGTTTGCGATCGGAGGGTTTCAGGCACTGCCCTCTGCCGCCGCTTGAGCTGCGACTGCCGCCGCTTTACGTTCCTCCATTTTCTTCTCTGCCGCCGCGGAGATGTAGCGCCATCTCACTCGGTTGCGCTTGATCGCACTGCGAGCTTTGCGTCGCTTCCTTTCGGTGGGGGTCTCGAACGCTCTCCGTCTCCGCATTTCCTCGATAATACCCTCGGTGTCGAGTTTTGTCTTCAATCGCTTGAGAGCCCGGTCTACGGATTCTCCCTTTTTCACTTGGATGCCTCGCTCGTGACTGTTCGACATAGAATATTACAAAGTTTCGCCCGGAATCTGGGGGCGCGGAGCCTAGGACGGTCTCAGGGGAGCGTCAAGCCGAGATTTCCCCCATGCATCTGTCTCTTATACACATCTCCGAGCCCACGAGACAGGCAGAAATCTCGTATGCCGTCTTCTGCTTGAAA
>CAXEFH010000391.1:0-2687 GCA_963989605.1 uncultured Roseibacillus sp.
TTTTCAAGCAGAAGACGGCATACGAGATTTCTGCCTGTCTCGTGGGCTCGGAGATGTGTATAAGAGACAGGGTCTGGGAACAAGGTGAGCAAAGCGCGCTCAAGGACACAGGGATCGACCTTGAGAAATGGGAGGATGCCAAGAAGATCGCTGAGGTTTATAACACGCTCGATGAAGAGGACCGGGAGCACTACCTCCGGGAATTTGAAGATCCCGACGAGATTCTCGCCGACGTCAGGACCGTCAATCTGTTCCGGGCTGCGCTGACCCTCGAGGACGAGGTAGAACAGAGAGATTTCATCGAATCGCACAGTGCGCTTGATGAGGCCCTGCAGAAGAAGGTCCTCGCCCTGATAGAAGGAGGGCCCAATCCACGATCAGATGCGCGGGGCAAGCTCGTCCTCATGCAGGCCCTGAAGCCTACTGAGGGTTTCATGCTTTCGATCAAGCTCGCCTTTTTCGCAGGCATTGTCATTTCCTTCCCCTTCCTGCTGTTCTTTCTTCTGCAATTTGTCCTGCCGGGAATGCATGACACCGAGCGCAAGGCCCTCTGGCCCGCCATGGCGATTGGTTTTGGCCTCTTCCTCTGTGGTGTCTTCTTCTCATACTATATCGTCCTGCCTGAAGTCCTCGAATTCTTCCATGAATACAGCTCGGACATGATGATCGAGAACGAGTGGAGGATCGGATACTACATTTCGTTTGCCACTCAGTTCACCCTGATCTTCGGTCTTAGTTTTGAGCTGCCGGTCCTCGTCATGACTCTCGTCAAACTTGGCGTCCTGAACTGTGAGATGATGAGACGGACACGAGCCTACGCAGTCCTCGCGATCTTTGTCATCGCGGCCCTGATCACCCCGACCCCGGACGCCTTCACCCTTTGCCTGCTGGCAGGGCCCATGGTCATTCTCTATGAAATCTGTATCTGGCTGGCCCTCCTGCTGGAGCGCAAGACAGCGCGTCGGGAAGCCGAGGAAGAAAGAGAACGCCTCGACCGGATGTTGGAAATCCGCAAACGGAAGGAGGAACTGGGCGATGCCGGGGGCAGCGAAGCTGGCCAGGACACTCCTGAAGGGGAGGAATCTGAGCACGATCCGTATGATCAGGATCACGATCCCCACCATCACGATGAGTATCATGACGACCATGATACCGATGCAGATCATTACCACACGGATGACGAGGCCTTCCGCGCGGACCATCATGAGGAGGGTGACCTCGGCTACGGGGATGACGGGCATACGGGAGAGGATCATGAGTCCTCTGATTCGACATCGGTCGCTCCGGATGAGGAGAATCCCGAGGAGCAGCAGGGCTTTGACTTCCACGAGGAGTCAGATCCCTCGGAATCCGGACCAGACGAGGAAGAGCATCTCGACCCCCACGACCCGCCGGAGGATATTCCCGACGAGGAGAGGTATCGTGACCGCGATAATCCCGGCGAGTCCGACCAGGACTGACCGTCAAAGCGCTGAAACACACGCTCACCCGCATGATCTCTCTCCGAGCGTGGCCCTGCCCGGCTCCACACCCGGAGAACCAGATGAAATGGTCGGGACGACTGGATTCGAACCAGCGACCTCCTCACCCCCAGTGAGGCGCGCTACCATGCTGCGCTACGTCCCGACGTCGGTTTGGATTATGGGGTAAGAGGCCGCGCGGTGTGTAACCCGTGTTATTCAGCATTGGCAAGCCGCGATTTTCCTGCCATCCCAAAGCCCTCACTATGGAAACCATCAAGGTCGCCATTCTCGGCGCGAGCGGATACACCGGGATAGAGCTCGTCAGGCTCCTCCTCGCGCATCCTCACGCCCAGATCACAGCCGCTACTTCGCGGGCCAGCGCTGGGAACCGTATCGATGAGATGTTCCCCCGCTTCGCCCATCTTACCGGCAGCGAACTTTCTTTCATGGAGCCGGATATGGAGGCGGTGGCCAGAACCGGAGCCAAAATTGCCTTTCTTGCCCTTCCACATGGAACAGCTGCCGACTACGCTAACGAACTCCTGGCCAAGGGTATCCGGGTGATCGATCTCAGCGCAGACTTCCGGCTCAGGGAGGCCTCAACATACGAGGAATTCTATGGAGGGACACATCCTGCCCCGGATCTTCTTCAGCAAGCGATCTACGGTCTCCCGGAGGTATACTCCAGGGAAATCGCGACCGCCTCATTGGTTGCCTCCCCCGGATGCTACCCAACGTCCATCCTCATTCCTCTCCTTCCTCTCCTTCGTGAGGGCCTGATCGAGCCGGGCACGATTATTGCGAACTCGCTCAGCGGGGTCAGTGGGGCAGGTCGCAAGGCGGAACTCCCCCTCCTTTTCGTGGAGTGTAATGAAAGCGTCCGTGCTTACGGACTACCGAAACATCGGCACCTCTCCGAAATCGAGCAGGAACTCTCCATTGCGGCAGGACAGAAGGTAACCATGACCTTCATCCCTCACCTGATTCCGGTGAACAGTGGGATCTGTACGACGACGACCGCCACCCTCAAGGGGGCTCCAGCAGAGGTAGAGCAAGCCCTCCGCACTGCCTACCAGGATAGCTCCTTTGTCCGCCTGCTGGGACGGGGCAAATCCCCCGATACCAAGAATGTGACTCGCACTAACTTTATCGACTGTCTCTTATACACATCTGACGCTGCCGACGAATAGAGAGGTGTAGATCTCGGTGGTCGCCGTATCATTA
>CAXEFH010000392.1:0-2685 GCA_963989605.1 uncultured Roseibacillus sp.
ACTTAAAATGGGTCAGCAGGGGCGCAAAGACGGTGCGATTGATCATGTTTTGGGGATCGGGAGGAATCTCTGCTCCGGGGACCAACAACCAGACTGATTTAATGAATCGTCACTGCTGCAATCATGGTTTTACGAACCTCCGATAGATATAACCAAGGCGGGCACGGGCCGACGAAAAGAGCGTGTACGCCGTCTTTCCCAGCCTTTGCTGGGCAGTAAGTTGCGATTTGCGCTCCCCGATCGTGCTGACATTATCCTCCGAAATTCTGATCGGAGGAGGGTAGACCGAGTAGATCCGCAGGTTCAAGTCCCAGTAGGACTTGAGTTCGACATCAATAGGCCTGCGGAAGTCTCTGGTCGACTCCAGCAAATCCGTCAGGGAAGACACTCTTACCACATAACCGGTCGTGGCAATTGGCATGGTTGGTGTATCTACGATTCTGATCCCACAGTCCAGTGCCCTTATAACCGATCGGCACTTGCGAGTCTCGAACAACTTGATCATATCCCACGATAAATCAGCATCTATCACCTCATCGACAATACGGCTCAACGGTCCTTCAGTGATCAGGTCGTCCTCCAGGACGACCAGGTAATCGGCACCCCTATCGAGAGCCTTCCGCCAGGCTTTCCTGTGACTTAAATAACAGGCTACCTCTGCTTTCGTGAGTTCTGGATACCATTTAGAAGGTGCCTCAACGGGAACAAAGTCATCGCTCTCCGGAGTGACCGCATCGAGCCTTTCCCAATCCATACCATCCTGATCAAGTTGTGATCTTGCTGATTCAAGGCGATGGTCAGCACCGGCCATATTTATCAGCAGACACATTATCTTGCGGGAACCCGTCATCCTGAAAACTTCGACACGCTTACACGTTCACTAACCGAACGAAAGCTGGAAGAGAGCCCATCAGAAAGAAGCTCGTTTTCGTTTCTGTAAGCACTGGGCCGTTGCCGCCACTTTCGAAGGCCTCAGCCATGCCAGCGACTACGATTACAAACAAACCCAGCGGCCTCGACTGCTCCGTTTACCTCAAGAAAGTGTAATTTTTTACACCACCCGCCCCCGGCATTGTCCGCCGCCTATTCCGCGGAAAGACCCAGCAATCTTGTACTGGCACAGTTGAACAGAACCGAAATGAACCAATCCAACCCGGATTCCCGCTCGGACAATCCCCCCTCGGGGCACTACATCTGTCGCCGTTTTGTTCTCCCTTCAAAGAAGCTCCTCAGAAGCTCCCTACAACGCGATAAGATTCCCATCTTCGGCATTTTGCCGGCATTGAAGTCTTATCCAGGAAATCTCTGGAGGCGGCGGTCGGATTCGAACCGACGAATAACGGTTTTGCAAACCGTCGCCTTAGGCCACTTGGCTACGCCGCCATCTCAAAGCGTCCCGGGTGGTAATCCCGTTCTCCCCTGCTGTCAATAATTGGTCTTCCTCCGCCGAGTTGATGCTTTCCCTGGGCCGGGAACTCCTCAGAATTGGTGAATGTCATGTGTCTTCAGAGGGCCAATATTCCTTGGCCTTATCTGCGCTTTGGTGAGCTCAGTCGCACTCCGTGGCGAACAAAAGGTGCCCTTTGAACTGCGGGACGGCGACCGGATCGCGTTTCTTGGCAACTCATTCTTTGAACGGGCCCGGCACCACGGATACCTCGAGACCTCCCTCGCCCTGCGTTGGCCGGAGAGAAGGATCACATTTCGTAATCTCGGCTGGGACGGCGACACTGTATTCGGACACTCCCGGACCGGAGGTCGCCGCCGGTCTGTCTTCGGCGATCCGGAGGAAGGCTTCGGTAAAATGATCGCCCACCTTCGCCAACTTGACCCCACTGTGATTTTTATTGCCTACGGCTGGAATGAGTCCTTCGCGGGATTGCAAGGAATCGCCCCTTTCCGCGCGGGCCTTACCCGCCTCCTCCAAAACGCAGGAGCACCCACCCGGCGTTTCGTTCTTCTAACACCGGTTCCGCTGGAGCAAGGGTTTGGTACGGAGCTTTCATCGCCACGAAGAACCGATCCTTCACCAACGACCTACCTAGCTGGGCGAAATACCATCCTGAAATCCTATCGAGACGCTATCGTATCCGTGGCGACGGAAGGAGGTCACCATCTGGTAGACCTCTTTGAGGCTCTCCAGCAATCCAAGCGGTCCTGTACTGCTAATGGGATACACCCCAGCGCGGAAGGGTATCAGGACATCGCCTTGATCATGGCCCGGAGCCTTCGCCTTCCGGATCCCGCCATTGCTCTCGACTCACCGGAGGCGGGCATGCTTCGCAGCGCCATTGTTAGAAAAAACACTCTCTACTTCCACCGCTGGCGACCCCGTAACGATGCCTTTGTCTACGGCGAACGGAAGCAGGAGCAGGTGACCGCCCAAGGCGAACCAGAACAATTCGAGCCCTTCGTGACAAAGCAGGAGAAGCACATCCGCGAACAATTGGAGGCTCTGCGATGAAAGCCATACGCCACTTCATCCCCTGGTTCCTCGTGGCTGCCTGTCTTCCAGTCAGTGCCCAGCGGGGCCTGAAGGAGATCCCTCCACCCGACCCGGAATTGGAAAAAGCCTCTTTCAAGGTCGCGGAAGGATTCGAAGTGAACCTCTGGGCCTGTCTCTTATACACATCTCCGAGCCCACGAGACAGGCAGAAATCTCGTATGCCGTCTTCTGCTTGAAAA
>CAXEFH010000393.1:0-2684 GCA_963989605.1 uncultured Roseibacillus sp.
CTTCTCCTCACTCTCATCCAGGAGTCTCTCCTGGCGACCCTGAGTGGATGTCTCCTTGCCTTTACCCTTGCTCTCGTTTTCCTCGACGGAGTCAATATTCCCTTTTCGCTTGGTACTTTCACGGTAGAGCTCACCCCTGCCATCGTTCTCACCGGGCTGGCAACGGCCATTGGCCTCGGGACGCTGGGGACACTTCCTCCGGCCCTGCGCTGCCTCCAGCCCTCCCTTCCTGTTGCCCTCCGCTCAGCCTGAATTTTTCAAAGATGTCCTCCTGCTGCTCTAACACCACACCCGAACCATCAGACCAGTCTCCCTGCTGCTCCCCGGGGCGCAAGGTTGACTGGCTCTTCTGGTTCTGCCTTGCTGCGGTTGGAATCGCGTGCCTTGTTGACCTGCTCTTCCGAGACTCTCTCGCAGGAAGCAGAACTGGTGCCTTTGCCCATGGAGCCCTCGAGATGACAACGAGAATGTGGTGGGGCATTCTTCTGGGAATCGTAGCGGTAGGTGTTATCGGAATGATCCCGCGGCAGTTTATCACTGCCATTCTTGGCCCGGGAGGACGATTCAGTGGCATCCTTCGCGCGTGCGGAGCAGGCCTGCTTCTGGATCTCTGCAACCACGGCATCCTGCTGGTGGCCACGAAACTGTACGAGAGAGGAGCCTCTCTCGGTCAGGTCTTTGCCTTCCTGATTGCCAGTCCGTGGAATTCGCTCTCCACGACACTCATTCTCATCAGCCTGATCGGTCTCAAGTGGACCCTGACGATCGTTCTACTCTCCGCAGTCATCGGTGTGACCACCGGACTGATTACGGAGTTTCTGGTGCGAACCGGATTTCTCGCAGCCAATCCCAACCAGAGGGACCTGCCCTCTGGTTTTCGCTTCTGGGCCTCAGCGAGAGATCATTACAAAAATGCATCCTTTGATGGGGGCTTTTTCCTTAAACACGCGAGGCGTGCTTTTGTGGAGTCACGCATGATCCTCCGCTGGATCCTTCTGGGCATTGTTCTTCTTGCGACCCTCCGAGCGATCATGGATCCCTCAACCTTTGCCCAATGGTTTGGCCCTACGGTGGCCGGACTCCTCCTCACGTTTCTCGCCGCTACCTTTATCGAGGTCTGCTCGGAGGGTTCCAGCCCGCTGGCCTCCGACTTCCTCAGCAGGGCGGAAGCACCAGGAAATGGATTCGCCTTCCTCATGGCAGGAGCTGCAACGGATTATACCGAGGTTCTCGCTCTCCGTGAGGCCACCAGATCCTGGAAGCTGGCCTTCGCCCTTCCCCTTCTGGCTTCTCCGCAGATCCTGCTCGTTGCCTTGATTCTCAACCAACCACTTCCCTTCTAGTATTTCCAAGAACCACCCCGACCCATAATGATAAATCACTTCAGGACCCTTTTCACGATCGCTCTCTGTTTCGCAGTCACTTCATGTGGAGGTGGGGATGATGGGGAGTCAAGCAACCAAGGCCCCGTTTCCTCTGCTTCCGACGCCTTTGCGTCTCTACTTCTTCTCAAAGCACCAGAAGGAGCAATCACGATCACGGAGGCTCGTAAGAAACCAACCCCGGGAACCAAGGTCACTGTTTCCGGCAAGGTGATGGGAAACGACAATCCGATCATCCAGTCCCGAGCCCTCCTGACTCTCGGGGACCCTACCATGCTTGAATCCTGCGACCTCAAGCCGGGGGATGAGAATCCGACTCCGTGGAATGTTTGCTGCGCCGATCCAGATCTCGTCCGTGCCAGCATCGCGACAATCCAGGTCCTCGACGAACACGGCAAACCCATCAAAACAGGATTAAGGGGACTAGGGGGACTACAGGAACTCAGTAATCTGATCGTGGTGGGCGAAGTAGCCAAAGGGTCTAATGCAGATAATTTTCTCGTCAACGCCACGGGCATTCATGTCGCTGCCGCTACCGCGGCCGGAATTACTACTACGAAAAAGTGACCCGACGTTTCCTCATTGCCGTCCTTCTGTGGACGCTACTGGCTTCGTGCTCGCAATTTTTCCCGAGGACAGAGCCCCGGGAAGCCCTGCCACAGCGGTCTGGCTGGAGGCATGCCCCGGCCTGGGCGCGTGCAGCCCTGCAGCAGGACTGGTGGACAGGCTTCGAGGATTCTGACCTCGATTCGCTCATTACTACTGCTCTCTCTCAAAACCCTGACCTGGGAGTCCTTCGAAAACGATTAGAACGTTCCCGGGCTCAGTCTCGGCAGGCCCGGGCCACCGCATGGCCCACCATCAACCTCAACAGCGGATTTCTTCCCGGCCGTGAGCAGAGCCGCGCAACGCAGTGGTCCCCATTGGATCTCGAGCCGTGGGCGAATCACGGATCCGTCTCCTGGGAATTGGATCTCTTTGGCCAAATCAAGGCCGGAACCCGGGCCGCCCGGGAAGCAGAACGGGCCGCTCTCTGGGATCTTCACGCCGGCCGGCTTCTCACCGCGGCCGCAGTTGCAGATGCCTATTTCCGTATTCTCCGCCTCAATGAAGAGCGCACGCTGGTCGCAGGTTCTGTCTCTGCAAACAAAGAGATTCTCACCTTTCTGCAGGCACGGGAAGAAGCGGGACTTCTTTCAGAAACCTCCATCCTGCGCCAAGAGGCCGAGCACGAGAATCTTGCTCGCTCACTTCTCGACCTTGATCGCATGCGTGGACTCGCCCTCCTGCAACTAGAAACTC
>CAXEFH010000394.1:0-2680 GCA_963989605.1 uncultured Roseibacillus sp.
ACGAGATTTCTGCCTGTCTCGTGGGCTCGGAGATGTGTATAAGAGACAGGATGTAATGAGGGCGGACATCAACTTCAAGAAAGTAGCCGGCTTCCGTATTCGTCTCCGCGGAAATACGCACGCATTTCTTGCCACTGGCCGCTGATTCTTCATCCAGTGTGAACGTTGGCTCACCAGACCACGTCCGTGTTTTCCAAGCTCGAGGGTTGGAACCTTCCACCGCTTCAAAGCCCGAATTAGGAATGAGGTTTTTCGCAGGATTTCCCGAGGAATCCTCACCGGCAACCTCCGCCGCCTCAGCGGGATATTTATCAGCCAGAGCGTCAAGGAAAGCTTCCGCGTTACGAACCGCAGCCAGCGCAAAAGCAGCAGGGAGCCAGTGATCACGGGCGCCCTCCATTTTTTCCAACCCCTCTGCCAGAGCAGGACCAACTCGGCGGGCCGGGGGCATTTCCGCCAGTGCAACGAGCGATGCCAGCTGGACTGCCGGTGCCTCATCAAGAAGAGATCCGGAGGAAAGGAGAATCTCGTGATTACCGGTATCGCGGGGCATAATCGTGAGTCCTGCTCTTCGGACGCTGGCAGCCTCATGGCTCAAGGCGACGCGGATCTCATCCTCTCCCACTGAGTTTAATCCATCCAGCACCCAAAGGGCGTGGAGAGCAGAAGGATCATTCCCGATAGCGTCCAGCTTTCTCCGGGTGCCCAGTATCCTCTTCAGGGCAGGAACAACATCCCGTTTCTGACGGTCAACAAGAAGGCGCTGGGCTGCAAGGCGCCAGAACAGATTGGGATGCCCAAGTGCTTCCAGCAAGGCCTGCGGTTTCCGGGAAGTCAGCCGGGGATAAGCCTTCTTTTCCGTCGGATAGATCACCCGGTAGATCCGCGCCATTCTGTGCTCACGCAATGGCGTGATGTAGGCATTCCCCTTCCCCATCTTGAATCCCCCGGGCAATGGGTTGTGTTGGATGATGAAATCATACCAATCGGCCACCCAGACCTGCCCGTCCGGGCCTACCTGTGAAAACACCGGTGCGCACCACCCATCTGCGCTGGCAAAGAGATTTCTGCCATCCACTTCCCTGAAACCGGAGCCCACAGGTTCCAGCACACACTGGTGGACCAGATGGCAGGTCGGCTCATTCACAAAAGCGATGCGGTTCCAGTATTCTCTGGGAAACGTGCGTGCCGTGTAGAGATTATGTCCGGCCGCGGCAGTGTATCCGCCATGCACATCAACCTGTCGCACCTGATCGGTAATCGCGCACATTGCGTAATGCCCATCCAGCTTATGAGAAGCAAGACGAGGAATCCCTGTGGCTCCTTCAAAGAGTCGCTCGGTCATGCCGATATGGAGACTGTGGGTATTATTAGCCGTGGATCCGAAGAGCTCACCTGTCTCTGAGATCCCAAATCCCCAAGTGTTGTTACTCGATCTGGCAATGAACTCCATCTCCGACCCATCCGCTCTGAAGCGATAGAAACCATTCGAAAAACTGTGGTTTTTTCCCCCTACCTCACCCCTGAACCCTGAATAGCCAACAGATCCATAGATCCAGTTATCGAAGCCATAGTGCAGACTCGAAGGTCCTGCATGGGTATCTCCGGTTCCCCAGCCGCTGAAAAGAATCTCACGAACGTCTGCCTTGTCGTCGCCATCGGTATCCTTGAGAAACAGCATGTGCGGAGCCTGGGCCACAAGGAGTCCACCCCGTGCGAATACGATACTCGTCGGGATACTAAGCTTGTCCGCAAACACCGTCACCTTGTCACAACGTCCATCCCCATTCGTATCCTCTAGAATCTTGATGGCATCCTCTCCCTCGCCCTCCGCAGGCTTCAGCTCGTTGGGATAATCCCGGGTTTCAGCAACGAAGCAGCGACCCCGCTCATCCCAGGCGATCGCGCTTACATTCGAAATTTGCGGCTCCGATGCGAATAGCTCCAAGTCAAATCCCGCCGGAACCTGGATCGTTTTCATGGATTGCTCCGCGGGGAGTGGATGCTGGAACTTTGGCGGCGGGTTACGCCGCTCATAGTTTGGAATATCAGCATCCGTGAACTTGAGCTCCGGGAGCTCGAGGCTTTCCCACCGGGAAGCAGCTTCGTCACCTACGGCCCAGAGAACCCCGCGACGAATCAATTCATGAAATCCCGGGTTGGTCCAGGTCCGCTGGTCATGTCCCCAAGCCGTATAAAAAACTCGCCCCTCACCATGCGTTCGCACCCAGGTCCATGGCTCCTCGTCCCGATAACTGAGAACGGTGCGATCCTTCTCGTTGTGCTTGTGATGCACGTAGGTTTCATCCCAGCTCTCAAACCCCTCAAACCCCTTCATCACCGGGTGGTTAGCCTCTGCGATCCGTGGACGGAACACTCCGGTCCCGTGACTCTTGAACTGCCCACCCAGCAAATCGATCATCCGCGGATTCACCCCGAAGCAGGCTGACGCACAGTGAACTGGAATATATCCACCTCCTGCGGCAACGTAATCAAGGACGGCTTGTTCCTGCACGGAAGAGAGACCTCCGATATTCGCGTATACCATGAGCCCATCGTAGCGCGAAAGGTTGCCCGTGTTCAGATCAGCAAGGTTTTCTGTATAAGTCAGAAAGATACCCTCTTTCCCGAGCTGTCTCTTATACACATCTCCGAGCCCACGAGACAGGCAGAAATCTCG
>CAXEFH010000395.1:0-2665 GCA_963989605.1 uncultured Roseibacillus sp.
ATGTGTATAAGAGACAGCTACTCACGGTCTTCCGGCGTAGCAAGAGGCAATCCTCTTCCGTCGCCATCATTCCCCCTGCCCGAGACCGCTATTGTGCAACCTCCTGCGATTCTTTCCTTGCTTACAGGTCCCTGCTTTTCGCTACTTACCTCATGATCAAGTTCCTGCACACCCGGATCCGTGTCTCCGATCCGGAAGCCTCAATTGCCTTTTATCAAAAGCTGGGGTTCGAACTCGGCGAGAAAAAGGACTCTCCACAAGGCAACAAGCTCGCCTTTCTGCACCTGCCAGGCAACGACCACTTTTTGGAGCTGACCTACTCCCCGGATTTCCAGGTTAATTTCCCTGAGGACCTGATGCATACCTGCGTGGGGGTTCCTGACGTCGTCGAATACTGCGGCACCCTTGAGGCCGGGGGCATCGAGATCTGGCCCGAAGACTGGCGGGAAAAGTTTGCAGCTGGGGAACGCAAGATGGCCTTCGTCACCGATCCCGATGGTTACGAGGTCGAGATTCTGGAAAACTAGCAGGCCCGTCAGGGGGCGCCCAGTCCCTCTTCCATTTTTTCCCTGAGCCCTGGGGACCCCGCCAGCTCCGGATCGCTGGTCAGCACTTTCTCGGCCAACTGCCGCGCCTCCCGCACCAGCCCCGCGTCGGCGAGGAACTCCACGAAGCGCAGATCACTCATCCCGCTCTGTGCCGTGCCGAGCACCTCACCGGGGCCGCGCAGCGCAAGGTCCTCCTCCGCAATTCTGAAACCATCCGTAGTGCTCTCCAGGACTTCCAGCTTCTGTCTGCTCTCCTCATTCTTTCCCTCCGTAACCAATACACAGTAACTCTGGTGAGCCCCCCTACCGATGCGTCCACGCATCTGATGAAGCTGCGCCAGACCGAAGCGCTCCGCGTTGTAAATGATCATCACATTCGCATTAGGCACATCCACCCCAACCTCCACCACTGTTGTTGCCACGAGAACCTGAATTTCATTCGCCCGGAAACGGGACATCACCTCATCCTTTTCCCCGGGATCCATCTGCCCGTGCAGCAGGCCAACCTCATAGCCTCGAAGACGTTTTGACCACTTGTCTATCTCTCCCTTCGCGGAGCTCGCACGCACTGCATCACTATTCTCGACAAGCGGATAGACGATGTAGGCCTGCCTCCCCGACCCAAGCTGCTCCCGGAGAAAGGCGGTCACATCACTCACTTTGGGCTTTTGCCGCATCCCTGTAATAATTTTCCCCCGGCCCGCAGGAAGTTCGTCAATGACCGAGACATCCAGATCCCCATACATCGTTAGGGTCAGGGTCCGTGGAATCGGAGTCGCCGTCATGACGAGAACGTCTGGCATGATCCCCTGCTGAATAAGCCTGCTCCGCTGGGTGACCCCGAATTTATGCTGCTCGTCGATCACCACGAGTCCGAGATCCCTGAAGTCAACGCTGTCGTAGAGAAGCGCATGAGTGCCAATAACGATCTGCGGATCTCCTTCCAATTCCAGATGAATCCTCTCTTTCCTGGACCCCGTAACGAGAGCCACGCGTACTCCCAATGGGGAAAGCCATTTGCTGAAGGTCAGGTAATGCTGCTCTGCCAGAATCTGGGTCGGAGCCATCAGGGCAGCTTGGCTACCCGATTCCACGACAAGGATCATCGCGCACATGGCGACAAACGTCTTTCCAGATCCCACATCTCCCTGGAGTAATCGATTCATCGGGAGTTCACTTCGAAGGTCTGATGTGATTTCATGGACGCTGCGCTTCTGGGCACCCGTCAGATCAAACGGGAGGCTTTCATAAAAGGAACGCAGGAGCGCGGTCTTTCGGCCCTGAATTCTTCCGGGTTGAGCGCGAAACTTTCGTCGCCGCCAGAGAACCCGCAGCTGAAGAAGAAAGAACTCCTCAAGTGCGAATTTACGTCTGGCGAGGGGGACCCTCTCCATTTCTTCCGGAAAATGAACCTCCCGCAGCATCTCCCCCTTGGAATGGCCCCCAAAGACAGGACTCCATCCCTCGCCCCAGTCCATTTCGGAGCGACCCAGCAACTCATGGAGCAGTTCCCTGAGACGCCGTGGCGGGATCCCTGATATATTGCGATAGATCGGAACAATCCGTTCAAGATGGATGGACGGCCCCCCGTCATCCTGCACCACTTCAAATTCCGGGTGATCAATGACCACCCGCGATCCCTGCTCCTTGGGTTTCCCATAGAGAACGACCTCATGCCCGACGGCCACCATCCGGTGCAGGTATGGCATGTTGAACCAACGGCAGGTGAGCCTGCTCGAGGAAAGGAGGCTGTCCCCAGCGCCCTCCACCACAATCTCGTAGAATTGACGACGTCCCCCGAATCTTCTTCTCGCGGAATCGACTACCACCCCCCGCACACACACCGCCCAAGCGCGCACACCCAGCTACCTCGATTTCCTAGAGGGCTGCCACCGTTTCCCATTCGACCATAGGCAGGCCACCAGGGCAAACGCCCCGGCAGCCTCGTTTCCCTAGAGGGCTACCTCCGTTTCCGGGCTAGGTAGCCGTGCGCCAGGACACTCTGTATTGGACGATTCCTCATTATTATACTCATCATACTACCGCCACGCACGCGAAATGATTGGAACTTCCAGACCCCCTTCCTGTCTCGGAACGAAGGGGGCTGGGACCTTGAT
>CAXEFH010000396.1:0-2640 GCA_963989605.1 uncultured Roseibacillus sp.
GTGGAGGCTCTGCCTCATCGACGTCCGTGACGGTGCGTACGCCCGCCTGGATGAGCCGGACAGGAGTTTGAATCAGTCTCCCCGCCAGAGTGCAGGAGCACAGGCTTGAGGCAGCGAGGATAAGAGCCAGTGGAAGAAGGGGTTTCATGGGATTGCGGGGAAGGTCCGTGGCCCCGGACCAGCGAGGCAGAGAGCAGCAGACTCGTCGTCCTGGTCAATACTGCCAGCACTATCTGTTGCTGGGCCTAGGTTTCCTCCTTGGTGAGCTCTGCGGCTTTCGCGAACACCTTGGCTTTTCCCTCTGCGACGATCTTGCCGTCCTTGCTGAGAAGTTTGTAGTTTGGAACCGCACGAGGCATGTAGTCCTCGAATCCACTTTCCTTGATTTTATCCATCATGACGGTTGGCCAGGGAAAGCCTTCTTTCGCGGCCCACTTTTGAGCGGCGTTCTTGTCCCGGTCGAGGCTGACATGAATCATCTCGACAGCAGGATTGTTGGCAATCTCGGCCTGGTATTGCTTCACCAACTGTGGAGCAGAAGTACGGCAGGGTGGTCACCAACTTGCTGAGAAATAGACGATATAATACTCGGGGGCTCTGGTGAGCTGATGGTTGGCAAACACCTCTCCTTCAATCTTGGAGAGAATTCCAGCCTTGGTCAGGCGCTTTCCTATTTTCTGGTTTTGCAGAGCTTCGGCGGCTCCTTCATCCGCAAGACGAGCAAGAATCATCTGGGCCTCTTCACCCTTCAGGAAGGCGTTGTCTTTTTCTGAGAGCAGGCTGGTGGCGAAAGTAACGAGCTTGCCGCCTTTCATCAGGACGGAAACCGTTATCCTATTCTCATCAACGGCTCGTAGTTCTCCCTCAAAGGTCTTGGATCCGTCAGCGCTGGTCCACGTGCGGGCGGTGAGGGACCCTTGGGAGAGAAGGGCCAGAGAAGCGGTCGCGAGTAGTAATCTTAGGTTCATGGGAATGGGTAAAACGCTTATCTTCAGAGGGTTTAACGTCGCGGCGGGAGAAAATCTTTCAACGGACTCCTGAAATCGTGGCGAAGGCTTTGTTCAGGTCCTTGGAGAGAACCTTGCCCTCGCTATCAACGAGGCGAACTTCGCCGGGCCAGGCATCGTAGCGGGAGAGCCCCGCGCGCTCCAGATCGGGGTAGAGGACGGTCGGCCACGTAAACCCGACTTCGCGCGCCCACTTGAGCGCATCTGCCTCGACCTCATCGCAACTGACGTGAATCATGGCGACCTCGGGGTTTGCCGCGATCTTTCCCTGGTATGTCTCCAGCAACTCTGGAGCGTGCGCTCGACAGGGGCCTCAGGTGCTCCCGCTGAAATTAAGGAGGTAGTAGCGCGGCGCTTTTGGGAGATCGGCCTTAACGTAGTTCCCCTTAACGAGGTAGCTTGTCAGGCCGAGAAGCTTGCTTCCCAGGCCTTGCTGTTCAAGGGCAGCGGTAATCTCGGCGCTGGCGGCCTCGGGGGGTTGCTGCAGGCCTACCGGCTGGCCTGCGGCTCCAGCGGGCCCGGCCTCCTTGCAGGACACAAGCATCGCAGCCCAGACCATGATTATCAGGGTGATAAGCCGGCTGAGCGTAAGAAAGGGTCTTTTTTTCACGGAGTTGGAATCGCGCTCAGGGGTTTTCGTCGGGGTTCTCAGGCAGGACCCAGAGGTCGTTGAGGAATCCCCGGAGAAGGCCCCAGGCCCTCTTGTCGGCCTCGGGATTGTAAGCCTGGGGAATCCGGAATTTCTCGCCAACTATATCGGCATTCGGAACGGTGAAGCTCTGCATAGCCCCGGGGAATGGAATGATCATCAGATTTGTCCGGACGCTTTCCATTTCTTTGCGGAAGGCCTCAACCTTACCTTTTCGCAGATGAACGTAGGGGTCCTCCCGGGCATCACAGACCATTACCTTTGCGGTTGCCTGCCGAATGGGAGGCTGGGAGGGCACCACTGTGAAAAGGGGGTGGAAGGCAACTACTCCTGCGAGGCCACGCATTCCGTTTCGCGCCATTTGGAGGCAAACGTCTCCCCCGCTGCCATAACCGATCGCGGCAATTCGGGCCGGATCTACTTCGGTCCGACTCGCAAGGAACTTGAGGTGCGCCAGCACCCTCGAGTTCATTTCGCGCTGGTCCGCCTTGAGCATGCCATCCAGCTTGACCGCCGTTTTCGGATCATTCGCTTTTTGCCCATCTCCGTAAACGTCCATGGCCAGTGCAGCATATCCCAGCTTCGCAAGCATGTCTGCCCTCATGCGAATATAGTCATTGTGGCCCCACCACTCCGGACAAACCAGGATGCCCGCGCGAGGTCCTGATCCGTCTGGCGCCGGAAGTGCGAGGTACGCCTTTGCGATAGTGTTGCCTGCCTTGAAGGTAACTTCCTCCGCGTTGAAGCCTGCTCCGGCCTCTCCCGCCGACTTGCGGGGCGCGTCCCCGCTTTTCGTGGGAAGTGCCCCTGAGACGTCTTCCCGGGCTGCACCCTGCGCCGCGAGGACGACGAGAGTCACAGCGGCGGAGAGCGGTCTGAGAACACGGGCGAAGATCATGGGAGAGGGAAGTTAGCCAGAGTTCGGGCTTCCGCAAGGCAGCAAATTAAGCTCGAGAGGCCTTAATCCTAGCAAACAGGACGCTA
>CAXEFH010000397.1:0-2637 GCA_963989605.1 uncultured Roseibacillus sp.
CGAGATCTACACCTCTCTATTCGTCGGCAGCGTCAGATGTGTATAAGAGACAGGCAGGGAGGAGGTTCGGCGAGAGACACGGTGAATACACGGCATATCCTGTTTATAGTGAGCGGTGCCTTCTCAGGCTTGGAAAAGGTTGTGCGGAAGCGCCTCAGTGAGGGGCAAATCGGATTCGGAGCAGACCCGGTTGAGCAGCCCATGGATGGAGAATTGTTCAACGAGGTTGAGACTCAGGACTTCATCGACTTTGGGTTCGAGGCAGAGTTTATCGGACGGCTCCCGGTTCGCGTGGTCTGCGAAAAGCTCAGTGCCACCGATCTGGAGAACATCATGAAGTTTTCCGAGGGCAGCCTGCTGAGGCAGTATGAGCGAGAGTTTGAAGCCTATGGAATCATGGCTCGCTTTGAGGATAGTGCCATCGGAAGAATCGCGGCTCTCGCGGAAAAGGAAAATACGGGGGCGCGCGCGTTGATGACGGTTTGTGAGCGCCTGCTGAGAGACTTTAAGTTTGAGCTTCCGGGGACTTCGGTTTCAGAGCTCAAGATCAGTGACGATCTGATTGACAGGCGGGAGGAACTACTTGAGCAATACCGTGAACTGGGACGGCAGGTAGACGTCGAAAAAGCTTCTCGAGAGCTCGAGGTCTTCTGTCGCGATTTCGAGGATGAGCACGGGGTCAATCTGGAATTTCAGTCCGGAGCCCTGTCCCGGTTGGCGGAGGAAGCAGCTTCTCAGGGGCGTAGCCTTCTTCAGTTATGCCGGCAGCGCTTCCGGGATATGCAGTTTGGCCTGAAGTTGATCCAGAAAAATACCGGGCGCACGACCTTTGAGCTGGGTTCAGAGGCCGTGGAAGACCCGGACAAGTATCTGAGTGACCTCGTGGTGCAAAGTTACCGGAGCAGCGAATCAGGAGAGGAGAAGGTCTCCGAAGTGGAATAAAGCGTATTTCCATGCCCGAACACACCGTCAAGCACTCCCAAGTTCATCACCATCCCCTGACAGTTGCCGCTGTGGTGGGAAGTTTTTCCATGGCGGTTGCCCTCGTGGTGAGGATTTCTGGAGTCACCCTGACATTTGAGCGTCAGCTTCTCTCGGCATACCTTGAGCTGGGATTCCCCGTCGGTGAAGGAGGGCAGCCCTGGTGGGCCATCCTGGTTCTATTGCTGCTCACCTACGGAATTGCGTATGTTCTTCTGGAAGTGCCGGGGTTTCTCCGGCGCCTTCTCTTTTTCCTGACGTGCCTTGTGCTCGTCGTGTCAGCCTCTCCCGTTGTAGCATTATGGGGTCTTTTCTGGAGTCCTGTGGTGGCTGTTCTCTGCTCAAGCTGGAGTGCGGG
Organism: uncultured Roseibacillus sp.; assembly: GCA_963989605.1. GTDB lineage: Bacteria > Verrucomicrobiota > Verrucomicrobiia > Verrucomicrobiales > Akkermansiaceae > Roseibacillus_B. Next base: position 1,340 of record CAXEFH010000397.1, read on the forward strand.
ATGCGCGATTCTTTGGGCACTTTATCATCCCATGCCCTGTGAATTGGAAGGCCTCCAGCTTTCTCGTAATGTGACAGCGAAAACCTCCCAGGAGGCTTAAGGGTCTTGGGGTGCGCAGGGTTGAAAGGCTCAGGAGGGGAGCTCGCAAAAGTCGGATGGGCGGTTATAGTCCGTCCGTGCCCCGCGCAGAATATCCGCAACCCGTAAGCGATCTGATTGAGGAACTCAGGCGCCTGCCCGGTGTGGGGCCACGAAGCGCGGAGAGAATTGCGCTCTGGCTTTTACAGAGTGGTAAGGCGCAACCGAATAGTCTTGCTGAATCGATCCAGAATGCCGCGACCGCGGTCACCTCTTGCCCGGAATGCGGTTTTTTTGCGACTCTGGAGGGATGTTCGGTCTGCTCTGACGAAGCGCGCGATCAGGGGAAGTTGTGTCTCGTCGAGCAGGCAACGGATGTTCTCCCGATTGAGCGATCAGGCGCATTTAAGGGGCTCTATCACTGTCTTGGTGGAAAATTGTCCCCTTTGGATAACGTGGGTCCTGAGGATCTTCGTATCGCACAGCTAGTCAGGCGCTTGGAACGTCTTCCCGGCGTGGAGGTCATTCTCGCCCTCAGTTCCGACGTGGAGGGAGAAGCTACCGCGAATTATCTGACGGATCTTCTCTCGGACAAGGATTGCCGATTGAGCAGGCTCGCGCAGGGTCTTCCTGCCGGAGGAATCCTCGAGCATGCGGATGCTCTCACTGTGTCCCGGGCTTTTGAGGGACGGCGTTGAAAGGCACTCAAAGAGCAACTTCTTTAAGGCCCCGCTAGACAAATAAGGGGACTTTGGGATATAGAAGATGGCACTCTGAATGACCGACGAGAGGAGACAGGAACTTTTTCGAGATGCGGAGCCAGCGGCCGAGGGCGGAACATTCCGGGTGATTGGGGCGCTTGCTGGTTTTGTTATTCTGGTAGCGATGGGATGGAATGTGCTATCCCTCAATGACGTTCGTGAGGACATCCGGGCGCTACAAGAAGATGAGACGCGGAGAGTGGTGGTTCTGAATGCGGACCTGAAATCCCTGCGGAGGGAGACCAACGAGGAGTTCAACAGTGTGAAGAACGCGCTGAGTGGTGTGTGGCACAAGCACAAACCGGCCGAGTTGGAGATCATGGGGTTCCTGGCGTCGCTCGACCCCGGAGAGCGCAAGTCCATGCTTGCCGGGCTCGAATCCCTTGAGTCTGGGAAGGATTTGCCCGGAAATAATCGTTCTGGGGAAAATGGAGGGCTGTCTCTTATACACATCTCCGA
>CAXEFH010000398.1:0-2607 GCA_963989605.1 uncultured Roseibacillus sp.
ACCCGATCAAGACCCGACTCAAGTCAGTTCAAATGACGTGGCCGGGCGGAGGGATGCCGCGCTCTCTGAGGCTCTCCGACATTCAGACGCGTCTGGGCATATCCAGCTTTCTACGATCCCGACTTGAGGGTTCCGAGCTATACGCCAGAACCGGAACGTTGAGACTAGGTCCGGATGATGGGAAATCCGGAGCGATCACACCTGCCGGGAGCGGGGAACTTCTGAACTTTGGTAATTATCGTTGTAATCAGTTCGACTTGGAATTTGAGACGGAGTCGCGTCGGAAGGCCTTTCGAATCCGTGATTCAGAACTGGTAGCGAGGGCCCGGGAACAGGCCGAAGGGATGAGGTTCACCTTGAGCGGAGGATTCCTTCGCTTTGGAACATGGTCCGAGCTGAAGGTTAAAAATGGACTTGGCGAATGGTACGACGGTGGATTTCACCTCGTTTCGCTCTTCACCCAGAGCGAGCAGGGAGGGGAGGCGGTTTTTAAGGGCGTGCAGCCGATCCGGCGCGGGGTTAGATCCGTCTTTGATGTCGAGCTTGTCGATTTCCCTCTGGAGGAGCTGCTCGGGGAGAAGGCGCTGGGACGATTGCTACGGGCTCGGATCAGCTCATCCAATGGCGCTCTTTCCATCAATCCGGTCACCGAAATGGAGGCACAGCTTGAAATCCGGTTTGAGGGAAAGGAGGGCGCTATCGAGGGATTCCGATTTCTCGGTGGACTAGCCTCCATTCTCCGCAAAGAGCACTACTCGCGGCCAGAGGGTGGATCTATCTCCGGCGTGCTACGTTTAGACGCTGACCAGCTCACGATCGAGGACCTGAGGTATGAGATTCGTTCACACCTGGTTTTGACCGGTTCGCTTATCGTTAGAAATGAGGAGATGAGTGGGGCGCTTCGTCTCGGCGTTCCCGAGGCCCTCATGATGAAGACGCTGAACGAACCTCGATATGCTTCGTTCAGCTTGCCGTCCCAAGGCTACTGCTGGGCGGAGATTCAACTGGGAGGCTCATTAGATCAGCCGGACGATGACTTCCTGAGGAATCTCGAGGCCTCGCCAACCTCTAACTCCTCGTTCGAGGTGCCCCCTCCATCCGCCTCAGTTGCTTCCAGTCGGTGATTTGCTGACAGGTTCTTCACAATATAATCCGGTCTTGTTCACAGCATTGAAGCTTGTCTGGGATGAATCGCTGTCACTACCCTTGGGGGCGAACTTTTCGCTTCCATGCAAATGAGCTCTCCCGACCAGTTCAGCCGCCGTTTGGTGGTCTTCTGACGGGAACCCGAGGGACTTTTTGAGTCCATCAACCGACCGGCTCGTGATCTTCTGACCTCCTATCTCGATGAGAATCTGGTGGATTCGGGACGGGTCATCCTCTTGCAAGCCCCGCGAGCCGGCTATGGAAAAACCGCATTGCTTCAGGCTGTCGCCGGCGACCTTGGTGAGAGTCATCGTTTCGTTCGGGTGCAACTGACCAACGGACGGACGACCGATGCGGCTCATGTCCTCGAGTATGTTCTTCAATCTCTTTGTCAGGTTGTTCCTGAGAGCACTACTCTCACTCAGCTGGATTTACTCGCACGGGAAGTTCTGGCTCTCGGGCTCGAGCCTCTGGTTGCCTCGGGAGAGGTGCCTTGTCAGGACCGGGAAAGTGCCTTGAAGAACCTGAGGGATAATCCTGCACAGACCTTTGATTTTCACCATGATGGGGCAGTTACCGCTCATTGGGCCAAGTCTAACTTTGAAGTGCTCGGGCCCCGACTAGCTGCTGAACTTGCGGCGGTCACTGGGGCGAGTCTCCGGGAATCCTCTTACTGGGTCGAACTGCTCTTTCGCTTTGCTACTACGCCTCCCGACAACGTCGAGCGTGCGCGCCTTCTTTTCGAAACCATCTTCCGGAATGACCTTCAAAACCAGTCATCCTCTACTGCAGAGGAGCGTCTGCAAGGGTTGCTCAGTCTAATGGCTACGGTAGCAAGCCCGGTGCTTGTGGTAGACGATACCGAGGGGCTTTCCACATCGCCACAGGATGCCCTTGCTCTCGCCTCTTTCCTTTCGAACATTTCACAATCCTGCCCAGGGACCTCTGTCATTTTGAGCGTGAACGATGATATCTGGGAGTCGTCGTTTCTTCCGCATCTACCGGGAGGTCTCGCGGATCGGCTGCTTGCCTACAAAGTGACCCTGGAGGCACTCAAGGCAGAGGAGGTAGAGGCCATCATTAATAAACGGGCAGGAGATCGGGCAGGCGAGGTTCGCGGCCAGATCAATTGGAGCGCCACCGGGGAGACCCTCTACCCAAGACTGGTGGTTGAGTTGGCGTCCAGCGCGTGGAGCCGGCTCGATCATAAGTCACTGAATGCAGCTGTGGCGAGTGGATACGGCGAAGAGGTCAAAGTGGTCCCTCAGTTTGAAGGCGCAGCAATCCAGGAGAGCAGTGAGGCCCCAACCGAGGAGGATCCGCTTGCAGGACTTCCAGATTTCAGCGTCAGGGACTTCGCTTCCGTCAAGATTCAGGAACCCTGTGAGGAGACCTCTGCTCCTGTGGCTGTCTCTTATACACATCTCCGAGCCCACGAGACAGGCAGAAATCTCGTATGCC
>CAXEFH010000399.1:0-2605 GCA_963989605.1 uncultured Roseibacillus sp.
AAGCAGAAGACGGCATACGCGATTTCTGCCTGTCTCGTGGGCTCGGAGATGTGTATAAGAGACAGGAGTAATCGCGATGCCTTCCAGCTGCGATACGGCGACCGGCTCTCAGGAATCCGAATCGCAGGTGAGTTCAGCAACAATCTGAGTAACGATGGGGAGACCATCATTCTCTCCAGCGCCAGCGGCAGTGACATCCGTAACTTCACTTACAATGACGTCTCTCCCTGGCCCGAGGCGGCCGACGGGGACGGTCTGTCCCTAGTCCTGAGGAGCCCATCCAGCGCACCTGATCATGACTATCCCCCAAATTGGCGCTCCAGCACGACCCCGAATGGAATTCCGGGCAGCTCAGATCCCGACCTCCTCGCAGGTTCTCCCCTGAATGATGACGACGAAAATGGGATCAGCAATCTGGTCCAACATGCCTTTTCGGTTCCCGGTGGTCCCATGATCCAGCCTTCGGCCACAATCGAAAGATTTGTCAACGGTGATGACGCAGCGGATTACATGACGTTCACCTACACCAGAAACCCGGCCGCAGACGATATCATGTTTACGGTCCAGATCAGCCCCGACCTCCAGAACTGGATCTCAGAGGGCGATGAAGACATCCTTCCGGTGCGCCGAGTTGAAAACGAAGACGGGACGGAGACTCTCACCTACCGATATGCTGAACCTGCGGCAGGATACGAGCAACTCTTCGGCCGGGTCCTGATCCAGCACCTCCCCTGATCAGGGAGGTGCCTTGGATGAAGATTCTCGGAACCGGGACAGTCCTATGGAACCTGCACCAGTATATTGTCGAGGCAAAGTCCGCTGAAGGTGTCCAGCGTGCTGTCACTGACGAAGTTAAACTCGATAAGAACCGACTGACCGATCGCGGCGGCGGGGACTGGAACCTCGATGGCAGTGTAATCTACGTCAAAGATCGTCATATCAATGGGCACATCCTGTCCGAGCTGCGACTGGTCGGAGGAACGCAGGAAGCGGATGGTCGCAGTATCACCGAACCCGTCCGCATCCCGATAGGCATCGAAGGAGAGCAGGGCGGATGCGACTCCGGAGAGGTCGATAGCCGGAGTGCGCAGGGAGAGATCCGAATCAACCCCGTAGTCACCCAGCCCTGTGCACCAGGCACTGGCTGAATTACCAGCACCGGCAAGGGGACCGGTCGTCCCATTAGGAACTCCCAGCTCCCACTCTGTGTTACCGAGCGCATCATTGACAACGGTGGTCCAGCCTTCCGCACCGCTCTCAAGATCGTCGGAGAAAAGAGGTGGAGGATTTTTTTCGCGGACCGCCACGAACCCCTCTTCCGAGAAGGGAAGAGGGATGGCGAGAGTATTGATGCCAGAGGGATCCGCCGCGATATCCATTGCATCCGCAAGGCTCTCCCAGGTCTCCCGGGGTGCGGAAAGGTCCGGACTAACCAGAACATCATAGAATTTTCCGAGAGTGCTGTTCCAGGACAGTTCAACGCCCCCCCCGGGCACCGCTTTCACCGCCAGACCAAGAGGATCAAGTCCGGGCGCCGAACCTACCGGGGCTCCTTCCGCCAGTTCCACTATCCGCGACGGGCGCAGAGGCAGGTCAAAGATCGCCATCTCGTCAATCCGACCCCCGAAGCTGTTGTTCAAGGTGTTATCGGACCCGACCGTAATGATCCCATTAAAGGGATCGAGAGCTTCTCCCCCAGCTGCCTCGGCCACCTTCACCCCATCCACCCAGATCTCCCGGTTTCCCTCCGTATCCCTCTGGAAGACAAAGTGCTGCCATTGGTTGACATTGACGACCCCCCCAATCGTAAGCCGCTGCGGACCTTCACAGCAGCCGGACTGGTCAAAATACACGGTGCCATCACCCCATGGGGTGTGTGCCTGAAAGCCTCTCTCTCCACCTGTAGCCAAAGGAGCGTGAAGCCAGAAGGCGCTCGTGCTTGCAACCTGGACATTGTACTGCCAGAAGCTCACAGCTATCGCGTTGTTGTCGTAGGCGGGGTCAAGCCAGGGGCCCATTTCACTTCTCGCGTAGGCCCCATTGTTCGGCGCCCCGAGATCAAGAGACTGACCCTCCCCTAGGTGCCCGTCGCCGTCCGGGGAGAGAACCGCTGAGCCCGCTATCGACAGATCGGCACCGTTACCACTCTGGTCCTCAGACTGACCCTCGAAATTCCAGTAGGCGAGAAGCACAGGCTGAGGAATTGGCGGAACGCTTCCCGGGTCCGTTGGGTCAAACAGCCTCTCCACTTCATCGAGGTCTTCAAATCCGTCCCCATCACTATCCGCGGCAAGGGGACTCGTCCCTGTATCAGTCGCACTTACAAAGATTCCGCTGTTGGTTTCCGCTCCATCGCTGAGTCCATCACCGTCTGTGTCGGGTTCGAGGGGATCAGTCCCGGTATCAGAACCGTCCACGAAGGTCCCGGTTCCGGACTCCACCCCATCGAGAAGGCCATCGTCATCCGAATCGTCATTAGTGGGATCGGTCCGGTTGGTGAGCTCCTCAAGGTCAGTGGAGCCGTCGCTGTCGAAGTCACCCAGTCCCAGCTGGGTCAGATCCCCGGGGAAGAACTGCTCCTCGTATCCGTCCGGAATACCGTCGC
>CAXEFH010000400.1:0-2559 GCA_963989605.1 uncultured Roseibacillus sp.
ACCGAGATCTACACCTCTCTATTCGTCGGCAGCGTCAGATGTGTATAAGAGACAGCTTCGATCTTGTGCTTGCTGAACCACTGATAGAGCTCCGGCGTTGCGTAGGCGGCAGACCAGCTGTTGTGCCCGACATGTTGGAGGGTGGTGAAGCGCACCTTTGTTCCTCCGGCCTCGCGGATGGCTTTCACCATCTCATCAGAATGCCTGTAGAGCACAGCCGTGTCCTCGGTGCCATGGAAGGCCCAGATAGGAACGTTGACCAATTTGGCAGCTGCCTCCGGGTTGCCCCGCCCGCAGATGGGTGAAACTGCAGCAAACCGGTTCGGATGTTCTGTTGCCATTTTCCATGTGCCATATCCTCCCATACTGAGGCCGGTCAGGTAGATCCTAGTCGTATCGGCCGGAAACTTGCTCGTAATATGATCCAAAAGCTTAAGGACGCCGGCTTGCTGATCGTCATCGGTCCAACGGCTCCGGGCTGGGCATTGGGGAGCAATGAGAATGGAGGGAAGATGGTCGCCGCGCTGTGCCATTCGAGGAGGTCCCCACTTGGCGACAATGCGCAGGGGGACTCGGCTCTCCCCCCGGCCGTGAAGAAAGAGAATGACAGGCCACTTTTTCTTGGAGGAAGGATCGAACTCTGCAGGGAGATAGAAGAGATAGGGGACTGTTTGTTTGGCGGAGACCTCGAAGGAGTGTTCGGTAACTTTACCGGGAGTTGGTTGTCCGGCTTCGAGGTGGGCAAATGCGAGGAGTAATAAAGTGCAAGTTAGAAGAGGGTTGGGTCGCATCTTTTTTCAGGTTGAGCAGGTCTGGATACGATCCTTAAATGGGTCGGTTGTCAGTCCCAAAAGAACAATGGCCTTGCTTATGCCTGAGTCTGACGATATTCTATCGCTACCGGATTTCTTGCCCCTTAATTAACCCCGGGTAGATAAGTGGCTTCCTCCGCCCGGCCCGCGTGAGTGAATCATGCACCGACCCGGATGTGCGCCCAGCGCAAGTTTGGCAGCGACCCCTTGGAGCCCGGAACTAGATCATAATGAATCCAACTTCGTTCGAGGCGCTACAATTTCCAGCGCCCATTCAACGTGCCCTCAGTGAGCGTAACTATAGTTCGCTTACACCGATTCAGGCGCAGGCGCTACCCCCTCTGCTTGAGGGGCGAGATCTGCTGGGTTGTGCCCAGACAGGCACTGGGAAAACGGCTGCTTTTTCCCTGCCGATTCTGGATGTTCTCTATGATGATCCACAGAATATCCGACCGCGGACTGCGCGAGCTCTTGTGCTGACTCCTACCCGGGAGCTTGCAAACCAGGTAGGTGAGAGCCTTAGAACCTACGGAAAATACATGGAGATCTACCATGCACTTGTCTACGGGGGAGTTGGGCAGGGGCCTCAAGTCAGCGCCATGAGAAGGGGGGTCGATATCCTGGTGGCCTGCCCGGGGCGTCTGCTTGACCTTGTAGAGCAGGGGCATATTGATCTCTCCGAGGTTGAATTTTTTGTGCTCGATGAGGTTGATCGAATGCTGGACATGGGTTTTCAGAAGGACGTCACCAGAATTGTTGACATGCTCCCTCGGGATCGACAGTCACTTTTCTTTTCGGCGACAATGTCCAAGCAAATAATGAGCCTCGCTCAGACGATCCTCAGTGATCCGGTAACCATTTCGATTGAGCCTGAAAAAACTACGGCTGAAGATGTTCGCCAGGAACTGTGCTTCCTTGATCGGTCGGATAAGCGTTCCCTTCTCGTGCAGCGTTTGAAGGAGCAGGGTGACGGAGAGCTTTCGATTGTCTTTGCCCGGACCAAGCATGGGTCCGACAAGCTCGCTCGTTTTTTGAACCAGAAGGACGTCAAGGCTGAGGCTATCCACGGAAACCGTTCTCAGGCCCAGAGGGATCGGACCCTGAAAAGGTTCCGCCAAGGTAGCCTCCCAGTCCTGGTCGCCACTGACGTCGCTGCCCGGGGTGTGGACGTAAAGGATGTCACCCTCGTTGTTAACTTTGATCTGCCCAACGAGCCGGAGGCTTACATACATCGAATCGGACGGACTGGTCGGGCTGGAGAGAAGGGGTCCGCGGTATCGTTCTGCTCTGAAGACGAAGTGGACTTTTTACGCGCGGTTGAAAAGCTGATTCAGCAGACCATTCCGGTCTCAGTTCATCACAAATGGCACCATGCAGGACTTGCGGAACGGTATGCAAGGAGGGTCAGTGGAGGGGGAAGCCATGGAGCAAAGAAAAAGCCCAGCCGAGGAAATCGCCGTCCACCGGGAAGGTATCGTCGTCGCCGACAAGGCCGTTCAAAGTCCTCAGTGAAAAGCTGAGATTCCCGCATCGGGGCCGCCCTCCCTCGACCGGATCCTATCGATTGAAGTTCAGTCGATGACGGCCCGTGGAGTCGAAGTCGAGAAGAGTGGTCCCCGGGATGATCTCGCACTTTGCATTGTCTCGGAGCTCACTGACAAGGTCCGCGCTGACGAAAATGCTCTCCAGATGGAGGGTGTTGCGAATCTACATCCAGCGCTGTTCTCCGTTGCGTTCGCTCATGCGG
>CAXEFH010000401.1:0-2551 GCA_963989605.1 uncultured Roseibacillus sp.
CTTAAAAGAAGGGCCAGCTCCTCCATATCGGCCCCGGAGAGAAAAAAACCCCTGCCCTGATCCTCTTCCTCGATTTCCATAACCTCCCGTAACTGCAGTCCCCGGTGGTCTAGGATCAGGACTTTTCTTGCATTGCGATAGCTCTCGAACTTCACCGGAGAGACACGCCCTCCGCTTTCCAGCAAACCGATCTTCTGCCCGATTCGTGACCTGAGCGCCCCTCCACCGTCACGGGCCTTCGCATGGAGCAGGTCATAACTCTTGAGCAGGCGCCCCTCCCGATAAAGGCTGAGGAGCTTTCTCGGAACATCTATCTTAACATTAAAGTTCAGGGGCAACAGGACGAGCTCATCACCGGGGAACAGCTTATCGATTCGCTGCAAGCCATTCATATGCATGATGCAATCAAGGGTTGTGCCATGAATCTGAGCAATCCTCGTAAAATTATCTCCTGATTTCACTTCGTACATCATCTTCCCTTCCATCACTTCTGTCGAAAGCAGGTCATCAAGATTGAGTTCCCCTAGGATCCTCCTCGCCTCAGAGGCACTCGGAGACGAGGGATAAACCCCTACCAGAAATTCGAGTTTCTCACGGGCCTCTCCGAACTGGCCCGTGGCGAGCAATTCCCTTGCGCGATCAAATGCGATTTCGCCAGGCTTAACCAATGTAACACCTTCCGGAATTTCCGGGACTGCAACCAACTGTGGCTCGGCACTCTCTTCTCTTAATCGCTCAACAAGAAAAAAGGTCGCAGCCAGCACCGCCATTACAATCACGGCTGCAACGACCTTGATGATTGCCATCATATCCTCAAGCGGGCAGAGAGCGACTACAACAGTCCTTTCCGCTTAAAATCGAATGCATTGATCTCCGAGCTCTTGTCAACAATTTCAAAGATGAATCTCAGGAGGCTTATCTCCCAGGCATCATCCACTCCTTCAATAACGACCTGCATCGGATTGCCAGTCCTCCGTGCGTCCTCAAGGACCCGCTCCCGGACGGCATCCATGGAATCCTGGAGCAACTCTTCCCTAACCTCTCCTCTCTTGAACTGGTAGTTCACCATTGCAATTTTAGCCCCTTGCTCCTGCAACCACTGATGAAAGCGATCCGCATCGTCACCGAATCCCTCAAATTCAATACCGCTGTATGCCTCGGGCTTGATGATTGTTGGCTTGTTAGCCTCTACTTCTCCAGATCGAATGCGAACCCGTCCCACCGAATCCATCAACTCGCTCAGAAGCAGGAATTCGAACCTTGTGTTCCCGAAGGTATCAATGCGCCGGTCAGGCTCGTATATCACGCTGGTTGTTTCCAGCGCGTATTGAATATCATCAGGTGAATACATTATCTGCGGCTTCTCATAAGCGATTTTATTCGGAATCGAAAAAGAAAAGGGCAGGCCCGTGGACCCACCCTGCACGCTGGAGTAATCTGATCGGCACCCTTTAGGAGCTGGCCTTTTCCACGTAGTCAATAATAGCGCCCACCGTCGTGAGACCCTCGGCCTCGTCGTCGGGCACTTCGACACCGAACTCCTCTTCGACCGCCATCACCAGTTCCACTGCGTCGAGGGAATCTGCTCCCAGGTCCTCTACCACTTTCGCCTCACGCGTCACCTTGTCGGCGCTCACACCAAGTTGCTCTACGATGATACCTTTGACCTTCTCTTCACTTGCTTCTGACATGTTTCTTTAGCCGTTGTTTGCTCTCCTTGAATTATCTCTCCAGACGCCGATTGGCAACCCCGAAAACTGACTCCGGGGCTGAGTTTCTCTCGTCCGTTGCTCTAAAACAGAGTTCTCCACATTTTTCACGGTTCATTCTTCCGCATCTTCAACAAGCTCGACCAGCTCACCCTTGAAATTCTGAAGAATCTTCTGAAAAAGAGCCTCTGCTGGCGCGCCGTTTTCCTCCCTGAATTGCCCATAAACCATACCGTCAACTCTCGATCTTTTGACGGTGCCATCCTGCGCCTCCGAGAAAAGATATGCCAAGCCCTTCGTGCGCCATTTTCTGGTGTCGATCTTACGAATTGATTCATAGGGCACCTTCTCCCCGGCGGGAGGGTAAAACGCCTCTAGGTCCGCCTTCATTGAACGACGGGAGGTTCTTACCATGAAATAGAGCGCGATTAACAGAAGCAGCCCACTACCCACGCCGAAGTAGAGCTGCTCTTGGATCTTTCCTCTGTCATAACTTTTCTGCGGAATCGAAGAACTCCAACCGCGCTCATCCGTATACGCTGCCCACATCGGAGGTATCGTCTTATTCCCCTCAGCGGCAACAGCATCCCGATAAATCTCGTAATCGGACAGCTGGTGAGGCCATGGCGCTTTCCTATCAACCTTCGAAGGGAGAGCAATATCATCTCCGAGGAAAACCTTCCTCTGACCAACCTCTCTCTGCCACTCCTCCACGCTCCATTCGCGCTCTTGAAAGAGCTTTTTCGCATTCTCGAAGGCCTTGTAGGTGTAATACCTGTCTCTTATACACATCTGACGCTGCCGACGAATAGAGAGGTGTAGATCTCGGTGGTCGCCGTATC
>CAXEFH010000402.1:0-2506 GCA_963989605.1 uncultured Roseibacillus sp.
TTTCGTCGGCAGCGTCAGATGTGTATAAGAGACAGTTTTCATATACCCCTCTATGCCGAACCAGAGCCGCCCCTTCGATCGACAAAGGATCATGTCGGTGATCTCCTTGCTTACCGTAATTCCCATCCGGAATTCTGCTCACACTTCGAGATTGAAACCTACACCTGGGGCGTCCTTCCCGGAGATCTCCAGAAACAACTTGTGCGGCAGATTGCCGAGGAATATCGGTGGGTCCTCACTCAACTTTAACTGCGGCCGAACTGGCCCTCATGCCCCTTGAGCGAAAAGAGTCAGCGTTTTTTTGATCTCCTCGCCATTGGGAGAGTATCCAATCTTCCCACTGTCTGGTCGAACGTGATCACGGGTTTTCTCGTGGCACGCTGTTTCCATGAGGCACCGGAGAGCGTCGGCGGGGAACTGGTCCTCGTCGCACTCCTACTTGGATCCGCCAGCTGCGCCTACCTCTTCGGCACCTTCCTGAACGACTGGAAAGATGCCTGTTTTGATGAGCAATACCGACCCGAACGCGCCATCCCGAGCGGGCGCTGGTCACGCCGGGCAATCGGGGGTATTGCACTTGTGTTCGCCATCCTCTCGATAGCCTGTCTTGTCCCCCTCAGCCTATCCGCGGCCATCGTCCCTCTCCTTGGAGCCGCACTTCTCACCAGCATCGTCTGCTACACCATTCTCCATAAAAAAACCCCGACAGCGATCATCCCGATGGGACTGTGCCGGGGACTCCTCTATCCCCTTGGTTTTTTCAGCGCCGCGAGCTGGTCGCCCGGGTTGGTTGCTCAGTACCTTAATCCGCAGCCGGTCATTATTCTTATGGGCCTTGGGTCTCTCGTCTACGTGGCCGGACTCACTCTTGCGGCCCGCTACGAAAGTGGTCACACCACAGGAACGGTTCCTCGACTCAGCCTGCGCTTTCTGCTTTTCGCCTGTCTTCTCACTCACATCTGGTGGTGGATCAGTGGATCTTCCGATAAGCCCGGGGGGGCCTCCCCCTTACTTTCTGCTCTCCCCGCTCTCGCCGCATTTGTCTATTGGACCGCCCGCAGCCTCTTCATTCTCCGAAGATCGGTCCCGGAGTTTGTCTCTCGCTCACTCGCGGGGATCTGCCTCGTGGATCTACTGGCGTTTCCCGGAATCGCGATCATGTTACAGACGACCAGCTTTCCGCTGATGCCCAGTCCAGCCCTTCTTCCCTGCCTGCCATTATCATGCATGGTTCTATCACTGGTTCTTCAGCGAGTCGCTCCCGCGACCTGAGTCCAGGAAGAGAACCCAGCAGGCATTCCTCACCATTGATTCCGGTTTGACGACACACCTCGACACCACCGACCAGAGAAAGGCCTCCCTGAAGCTCTCAGAACGGTATTCCCACTTCCTGCTCCGACGGAAACGCTGGTTCCTTGCTATTCTCGCTATCACGACCGTCCTTGCTATCGCCGGTCTGACTCAGGTGCGCTTTGATGGTGAGCCACGCGAAATTTTCAAGCAGGGAGATGAAGAATTTGCCCTCCTTGAGGAGTACTTTGAGCAATTCGGACCGGACGACAACGGCATAATTCTCGTTCTTGATGGGCAAATCTTCAGCAGCGCCTTCGCCCAGGCCCTCAGGGGCTTCACCACTGACGCACAGAAGCTCCCTGATGTCCTCTCGGTCCTGAGTCTTCTCGATGTTCCCGGACCCAACAAGGAACCGCTTCTTCCCTCTCCGGATTCAGACCCGGAGATTTTCGAGCAAGCGCGGGCCTTTGCTCAGGTTCATCCCTTCGCTTCCGGTCACCTTGTCTCCTCAAATGGGGAAACAACCCTGGTCACTATTGAGCTGGTGGAGGACGGACCCCAGACCATGACCCGGGTAACTCCAATCTACGAGCACCTTCTCCAACTCCGCCAGAAGTGGTTTGGCGAACTCTCCTGCACTGCCAACTTCACTGGCAGCATTCCCGTGAGGGTCGAAACGCTCAGCAGCCTCCCAAAAGAATTTTTCGTGACCAGTTCACTCGGAGCGCTCCTTGCCATGCTTGTCGCGCTTGTCCTTTTTCGAAGCCCGAGCGTGACCATGGTTGTCGCGGCAGGGCCCGCGATCGCAGTTCTCTGGACTCTTGGCCTCATGGGGTGGATCGGATTGAAGATCGATGGAATCAGTATTCCACTGCCAGCAATTGTTTTCGTCGTCGCCTTTGCCAACGCCGTTCACATCATGATCGAGATTCGACGCGCAGGAGACTGCTCACGCTCCGAGGCAGCACGGCGGGCCATAAGTCTCCTCGGCACCGCATGCGTCCTCACCGCGCTCACCACAACCATCGGGTTCGCCTCTCTGGCTCTCGCGGAAACCGGAAGCGTACAGCGGTTCGGGCTTGCCACCGCCGCCGGATCCATTCTCGGGCTGATCTCAAATATCACTCTCGTGCCTCTTCTAGCCCTGTCTCTTATACACATCTGACGCTGCCGACGAATAGAGAGGTGTAGATCTCGGTGGTCGCCGTATCAT
>CAXEFH010000403.1:0-2500 GCA_963989605.1 uncultured Roseibacillus sp.
TCGGAGATGTGTATAAGAGACAGGGGCAGATGAGGATGGAAGAACCCGCAGGCGAGGAAGAACGGTTTGCCAAGTTTCTTTTGAGAGAGGTGCTCAAGGTAATCGATCGCAAAATCGGCGACCAGAGAATCGTCATATTGGTGCTCAGCCTGAGGCAGGACGCCCCAGTCGGCTTCGCCGGAATAGAGTTTGATTCCTGAATAGGGGAAGTTACGGGGACGTGGTTTGGGAGGTGTCCAGGGATAGGACGGGTCGCCGTGTCGGAGCCATCCATTGTCATTGAAGGGTGCTCTCTTGAAATGATTCCATTGGATTGGTGGATTGTTTCCGGCGGTGTGATGGAAAATTTTTCCGGTTCCAACTGTGTGGTATCCGTTTTCCCGGAAATGAATAGGGATGGTCCGTAGATCTGGAAGGTTGGGTTTCCACCAGTGCTGGTTGGTATAGATTCCCGTGGTAGTGGGATAGAGCCCACTCAATACGGCAGCCCGGCTGGGGCAGCAAACCGGGGCGGGACAATGAGCGTTGGTAAAGGCTGTCCCGCTGGCTGCAAGGCGGTCCAGATTCGGAGTGTGAACTTTGCCGGGATAGCCATCAAGGAAGCCTACCCAGTCGTTCAGGTCATCGATCGCCAGAAAAAGAACATTTTGCCGGGTTTTCGCAGGTCCGGCCTCTGCAAGCACATGACCCGTAACAAGAAGGAGAAATACTGCAAAAAGTTTTACCATCGGGGTCAGGTCACCATTAAAGGTTAAAACTCGCAAGAATTGACGCTACCCTGAGAGCCTTGTCGGTGTTAGGCTCCTACCAGCACGTTACAGAACTCCCAGTGAGAACCTTCTTCCTTTACCCCTTTGCGGCGTTCCTCGCGCTCGCAGTTCCTCTCGAGGCCCAGTTTAGCTTCAGTGACCGCAGCGATCTTCTCACGAACTCCTCATCCAGCGGAGCGCCGATGGCGATTGTGGACCTGAATGGAGATGGGCGTGATGACCTTATTCGGATCCACCAAACGGATCGTTTGCTTATCGATTACCAGAATGCTCCCGGCCAGGGCTTCTCGGCGTATGATTACGGGGACCTGCCCCGTGGATCAATCTGGGCGGTCTGCGCTGCCGATGTGGACCGTAATGGGTTAAACGATATTTTTCTCGGACCATCATCCGGTGGAGCCCTCCTGCTCAAGGCAGGAACGAGCGCCCAATCCTATTCCCTCGTGGAGTTACCAGATCGTGATATTTTTGTGCAGGGGTCGATTTTCGCGGATTTTGACAATGACGGGAATATCGACCTGTTTGCGTGCGATGACAATGATGACAACCACCCCTATAAGAATGACGGGGCCGGGGGATTCTCGTTGCAGAGGGGACTGATTGGGGCATCCCTCCCTTCGAGCGTATCCAGCGGAAACTACGCAGTCATTGAGACGGACTACGACAATGATGGTTTCCGTGATATTTACCTCTCGAAATGTCGGTTGGGAGTGACCAGTTCTAGTGATCGTCGGCGCATCAACCGGTTGTTCCGAAACGATGGAACAAACCAGTATACGGACGAGGGCCCTGCCACGGGGTTGGATGACGGCGAACAGTCCTGGTGCAGCGATTTTGCTGACATTGATAATGATGGCGACATGGACTGCTTCATTCTGAATCATGGAGCGGGAACATCGAGGCTGCTTGAGAACGACGGTGCCGGTGGTTTTTCTGATATCAGTGACAGCGCAGGTCTGGGCGACATCAGATACTTTGGAATTCAGGCTCTCTTCCGGGATTTTGACAACGATTCCCATATTGATTTGCTTGTCACAGCCACGGATCTGGGAGGTGCCGCAGCGACCTACCGGATTTATCGTAACAACGGTGACAAGACATTTACCGAAGTGCCGGATGTTCTGCGAGTCGGTGGTGCCACCCCGATATCTCATCTTCACAGCTGTGCCCTGGGCGATCTCAATCACGATGGCTTTGTCGATATTTTTGGCGGACGTGGAACAGGCTACAATGGAACCTCGGGAAGCCAGAGGGATCTCCTTTTCCTCAATAACGGGAATGCTAATCACTATCTTGCGGTCCAACTGACAGGCAGGACCTCCAATCCGAATGCGATCGGGGCCCGCCTTGAGCTTCACGGGGACTGGGGTGTTCAACTGAGAGAGGTGCGAGCAGGAGAAGGATATGGAGTCCAGAACTCTCTGACCAAGGTCTTCGGTCTTGGAAGCTCCGCAAGTGCTACCAAACTGGTAGTGCGGTGGCCCTCGGGGATTGTGGAGGAGATTGTTGATCCGGCGGTAGACCAGTTTTTGGCATTAAGGGAGGGTGACTCACTGGGTGATGAGGCCTTCACCCTTCCTGTAATCTCCAGTCCGCTGGAGGTAAGCCTAGTCGCGGGGGATCCTCTACGCTACCGAGTCTCGACGAGTAACCTGAGTCTGTCCTACGAACTTGGAGAGGCGCCGTCCGGAATGACGATCGATTCAGAAAGCGGAGTGGTGAGTTGGATT
>CAXEFH010000404.1:0-2494 GCA_963989605.1 uncultured Roseibacillus sp.
ATGATACGGCGACCACCGAGATCTACACCTCTCTATTCGTCGGCAGCGTCAGATGTGTATAAGAGACAGGTCTGGATTCGCGCGGCAAGCTCGCTCCCTCCGGAACGCTCCTCCAGATGAAGTGCATTCAGTTCACCAAGTAGATCAAGCTGGTTACGCTGAGTTCCCCGATCGAGGTGTGCAGGACCTGCCAGATCCAGAACCGGACTTCCGGCAGGACGGAACAATGTGCCTTGGTAAGTAGCCGGCATGAACCCGCTGGACCAGTTGGGCTGTCCGCTGATCGGCCCACCCCTCTTGTCGAGAATCACCACATGAGCCGGCAGACTGTCGTTCTCCGAACCAAGCCCATACGACACCCAGGCCCCAAGTGAGGGTCTTCCAATCAGTGGCATTCCGGAGATCATCTTCACGAGTGCTGAACCATCCGAGTGACTATCGGCATGACAGTAACGGATCACGGCCAGTTTATCCGCATGTGCACGCAAGCGTGGAAAGTAATCGGAAATCAGCAGTCCACTCTGTCCTCCGGGGTGGAAATCACGCCAGTTGGGAGTTAGAAAACCGACACGACGCCCCCCCGAATTGATATAATTCTTATCCGGTGGCAGAGTCTTGCCCGCATGCTTCTGTAACTCCGGTTTGTAATCGAAGGTATCCACTTGGCTAGGGCCACCATTCATCATGAGGAAGATGCAGGCCTTGGCCTTGGGTGGAAAATGACCCGCCTTCGGAGCCAGGGGATCTGGAATTACGGACCCCGACGCATGCCTTGTAAAGAATCCGGATCCGGCCAAGAGCGAGGCAAGCGCTACTCCGGTAAAGCCTCCTCCCATCTCCCAGACGAACTCACGTCTGGTCAATCCGCAGGGGTAGCCGCATTGCTGTCCCCTAGTCAACATACAGAAATTCGTTGGTATTGAGAAGGACGTGACAAACCGAAGCAAGCGAGAGCAACTCTGGACTGGGATCCCAAAGAGATCCCTGCCCTGAAAAAGGCACGGAATACTTTTCCGCAAGCAGGTTTCCTAGTCGCCGCAGTTCTTCTGCACTCAACTGTCGGTTGTAGACCATGATCTCTGCAATGTCTCCGGCCCAGTATTCCCCATCAATATTTCCCTGCTGCCCGATAACATATGACCCTTCCAGTTTCCGTCGTGACAGAGCGGACGACCGGGAACCAATAACTGCGCCATTGTGCAGAATCACACTCCCTTTACTCCCGGTGGAAACGGCCAACACGAAGGGCTCCCCCGGACGCTCGATTTTTCCTTCACTGCGATAGTCATCCGAAAAGCGCACGGTCCCCTCTCCGGTCAAACCAAGGAACAGCGAGGTGGTCGAGTTTCCGGCACGCCCATCCCAATTGGAGAAGATCCCCCGGTGAGAAACAAGTCCGCTGCGGTCCCTTGCCACTGCGATAATGGTATTGGCCTGCGAGCTCACCACCTCTCCCTTAAGAAGGAGATACTCCTGTTCCCCACTGAAACGCAACGCCGGACGTCCACCGACCGCATCTCTGGACAGACGAGGACGGCATCTGGACTCGTCCTGATACGCATGATGCTCCTCCCCTGATTCATCCATCCACTTTACTACGCTCCCTTTCGAATCTACCTCCAGTCCGCGATCTGCCGTAAGCCACAAGGAAAGCCCCTGTCTCGGAATTCCTGAGGGATCGGGCTCGCTTCCTTCCGCTCTCTGGAAACGTCCCTTCTGCTTGGCGTAGTGACTCAAGGCCATATCAAGCTCCGCCCCCCGAGGATCCCGAGCCAGAACAAGTCTCCACGCCTCCTGAATGGCCTCTTTGCCATTCATCCCCTTGGCAGCGATCCGACCGGCCAATCGCTCACTGCGATCATGCACAAACCGATTGTTCAGCATGGCCAGAGCCTGAGGAGCCACGGTTGTAACATCACGTCGCCCACACGGTTTCTCGCTGTTTGGAAAATCAAACGCAGTCATCAGAGGAAGCAACAGATGTCGTTTGCTCAACATATAAATACTCCTCCGATTCCGCTCTCGTTGAGGGGATGCCTTCCACGCCTTGCCCTTGCGAGAAAACCCCTCCAGAGCCTCCGGGGGCATTACGGGGTAAAAACTCGGACCCCCCATCTTAAGATTCAATTCCCCGGACACCGTCAGCATGGAATCCCTCAATGCCTCCGCATCCATGCGTCGCCTGTTCTGCCTCCAGAGGCTCGTATTGGCAGCATCTATCCGCGCATAGCCCTCTTCCTCCGGGTGCAATGAAGATTGCCGATAGGTCTCCGAGAGGACTATCTTCCGGATAAGCGGCTTGATCTTCCATCCATTCTCCATGAATTCCGCCGCCAACCAGTCAAGAAGCTCCGGATGACTTGGAGGAGCTGCCTTCCGTCCATAATTATTAGGAGTCCTCACGATTCCATGTCCAAAGAGCTGTCTCTTATACACATCTCCGAGCCCACGAGACAGGCAGAAATCTCGTATGCCGGCTTCTGCTTGAAAAAAA
>CAXEFH010000405.1:0-2474 GCA_963989605.1 uncultured Roseibacillus sp.
AAGACGGCATACGCGATTTCTGCCTGTCTCGTGGGCTCGGAGATGTGTATAAGAGACAGTCCTTTTATATTGGAGCTTTCCTCATTGTTCTCGCCAACTTTATCGATCCATGGATCAAAAGGAGCCGGGGAACGGTGTCCAATCCTGAAAATCTCGGGCCCTGATTCTCACATCCGGAAAAGCCCACCTCTCTTTCCTGCAAGGGAAACTGCCCCCACGATCGAGATCCCAAGGAAAACCATGGCCCATACTCCAAGTGCCGAGGCCAGTTCGTATCCATTGCCGAGAGTATTGAGAAGCGCATAAATCGCCTTCGTGATAGGGAAATGTTCAGCCTGTTGCGCGAGAATGAGGCTGTCGCTCACCTCAAGCATGGCAAAGGCAAACGCCAGGATGCCACCCGCCAGAAGATTTGCAGAAAGTAATGGAAGGGCAATCCTCCTCATCATCCGGAGGGGAGGAGCCCCCAGACTCAGGGCCGCCTCCTCCAATGCCACATTACTCTGCTGCAACCCGGCAACTGCAGCTCTCACGACATAGGGAAGTCGACGTACGGCGTAGGCGATGATCAACAAGGCTGCGGGATTCCCATTAACACCAACGAGGAAGGAGAAAGCGCGCCCCTCCTGAGCAAGGGCTAGATACCCAAAGGCAAGAACAAGTCCAGGAACCGCAAGAGGAAGCATCACAAGGGCGTCGAGAAGAGCCCTTCCCCGGATTGTGCTCCGAACTATGACCCACGCTATTGCAAGACCCAGCACGAGATCTACTATCATCGCACCGGAGGCATATAGCAGGCTGTTCTGAATGGACGGAACGACCAGAGGATGTCCGAGAGCTTCCCTGTAATGTGCCCCGGTAACCTGCTCTGGGAAGACCGAACCATACCAGTCAGTTGCGGACGAAAGCAGAATTACGCCCAAATGAGGAAGAGAGGCGAGAAGGAACACCCCCACAAACACGAGGGTTGTGAGCCAACCCTTCCATCCCTTCAGGACCCGCTCCTCGCTGCGACCCTTGGGGCGGGGAGCAGTTCCCAGTCTTGACCTGCCAAGAAGAGCCTTGGAGAGGAGAAATACTGCGGAGGAGATGATCAACATGACCGCAACAAGGGCATAGGGAAACGGATTACTCTCAAGATCCTTCAGCCCGTCGTAAATCTGGACTGGAGCGACCCTCGAGTAATCAAAGACGAGAGGCACCCCGAGCTCGGTGAAGGACCATATGAAAACAATAGCCCCTCCTGCAAAAATTCCCGGCATGGTGAGCGGCATCGTAATTCGCCGGAGGCGTCGCCACGGAGAGCACCCGAGATTCTGTGCCGCCTCCTCCATCGCGGGATCAAGATGCGCCAGAGAAGCCGCGATGTTCATGTAGAGAATCGGATACAGATGAAGGGCATTCATCACCACGATTCCCCAGAAGCGACCCTCTCCCAACCAGTCGATAGGCGCAGAGGGATCCATCATACCCAGCTTTTCGAGAAAGGCGTTCAGAGCGCCCTTCACCCCCAGCATCTGCTTCACACCCACTGCGCCAACGAAGGGTGGAAGGACAAGGGGAACGAGAATCAGGGCGGAGAGTGGACCTTTCAGAGGAAATCGATAGCGGTGGGTCAGTAGCGCCAGAGGAAAAGCAATCAATAACGTTGCGAGTGTACTTGTCACACCGAGCAAGAGGGCATTCCAAAGCCCCTCAAGATACACCGGGTTCACAAAAACCTGAGAGACATAGGAAAGAGTGAATCCTCCTTCGCGGTCGACGAACGCTTCTCCAATAACCATCACTACTGGAAAAAGAAAAAATACCGCGAAAAAGGCAGTAACCACAGAGGTCAGGATAATGGCTCTCCGACTGCTCATCGCCCCTCCTCCGCCAGACGACGCGCCTCCCTGTAATTCGTCCGGAAAAATCCCCCGAGCTCATTCATCAGCCTCACCGCCTCGACCTTGCTCGTCTTTAATGACGATTTGATCGATCCTCCCGCCAAATCGTAGGCCACCGCACTCACATCGTAGAACCGGGCCGTTGCCTCCGGGGGAAATTCTGCATCAATCAGGGCTTCCCACGCTTCCTTCATTTCATCATGAGGATCGATACACATGACCCGGATGATGGCCCGTAGAGGAGAGAATAAGTGTCCCGTCAATTTTCGATCGTAGGAGAACTTCTTTGCCTGTTCGAAGGGCATCGCTTCACCATCAATCATGGTCTCAAGGCTTTCGCCCTGATAAAGGTCCGGGCGAATAGGAAGACGCCGCAAGGCACGATATTTCGGACCAGGAATACTCCCCGGAGGTGCAGCCCAGAGCATCTGTCCCTGTGGCGAGAGGACAAATTCCACAAAAGCCTGAGCGAGCTCTGGATGAGGAGCCCCCTTTAGAACCGCGACCGGATCGACACCTGTCTCTTATACACATCTGACGCTGCCGACGAATAGAGAGGTGTAGATCTCGGTGGTCGCCGTATCATTA
>CAXEFH010000406.1:0-2471 GCA_963989605.1 uncultured Roseibacillus sp.
AATGATACGGCGACCACCGAGATCTACACCTCTCTATTCGTCGGCAGCGTCAGATGTGTATAAGAGACAGATTCCCATCCACTGCGTCAAGCTAATGGACTCTCCCTCCGGTAGGGCGTGGCCGAGGTCACTCCATTCCATCATTGTGGCCCGCGCCCCGAGAGACCGGTAATGAACCATGGCTCTCAAAGCGAAAGGATAATTCTCATCCAATCGACCGACCCCGACAAAGAGAGACTTCGCCCGGCGAAATTTCGATGGTGTCTTGATCAGGAACTGGTGACCTGCCCCGAGAATGATTCCCCCGGCGAGGCTCGGGTCATACTGCAGCAGGAATCCCGCCATCCATCCTCCCTTGCTGAATCCTGCGACATAGCACCGCTTCGGATCGAGGTTCCACTTTGACGCGAGATGCCTCCGGGTGGATGTCAGAATAACAAACTCCTTTTCGACATACTGGGGGTTCGCAGGAAGATTGCCCTTCTGGGTATAAGTCATGCCGACGACGATCCAGTCCTTGTTCCGCGTATGAGCCTGCATCAGGCCTGTTGTCGGCTTTCCTCCCGTGCCATGATAGTAAAACACCGACGGCCACTTCCGGTCAGGAGAATAATTCTCCGGAAGTACAACCTGCACCCGCTCTGATAACTGGGGAAAGCCCAGTTCCAATCGCTTGGGCGCACCCGCGACTGTTCCTTCCATCAGGAAGATAAGAGCGAGGGTGGCAAGGGCAATACGGGTCCACATGGTCTCTCCAGGCAAGACAAGTTTGCCTACGCTATTTGACTCCGATCGACGAAACAATCATCTTCGCGCAAAGCCTTGTCGGTGATCCAAAACCCGTGCTAGTGATCCGGTGTGCTGGAAGTGGTCTGTGCCGTTCTCATAAGAAACCAGAAGGTTCTGGTCTGCGAGCGCGCTCCCGGCAGGCATCTGGCCGGTTCTTGGGAATTTCCCGGAGGCAAGGTAGAGAGTGGCGAGAATCACGCGATGGCCCTGAAACGGGAAATAGCTGAAGAGCTCCAATGCCACATAAAGATTGATGAGACTCTCGCCTCCGTCCAACACGATTACCCGGGAGTCTCAATCCATCTGCATGCTTTCGCATGCAATCTCAGGCCGGACTCTCCCGAACCGGATGCTCTCGAGCACACCTCGATCCGCTGGATAGGTTGCGAGGAGATGAATGACTTACCGCTGGCAGACGCTGACTTGAGCCTGTGGCTCATGATAAAAACAAGGGTCGTACGACTCTGCTCCCTCCAATCCTGAACGCGACCCTTCTTCCCATAAATCCGGCTCGGTCGTTTGATTCAGCCCCGGGTTGCCTGTCCCTGACTCCGATTACCCGAATTGTATCACCCGCCCAGATAATGGCGGGGCCAAACCGATTTCTGGGGCAGGGCCACCCTACCACCATTGCCCCTTTCCGATTAGATCTCGTCCAGGCGCCTCTCAGCACAAATATGGGCTTTTCTCTCCTTCATTTGCTGTCTTGCCTACTATACCACAATCGTGGTAGTCTTAATCGTTAGAAGCCCATGAAGATCACTCCAAAAATTGGTGTGGACCAGCGCAGAATACCCTCCGGCGCAGGCTTCCTTCTGATCCTTTTGCTCTCGGGTTGTTCGGAGCAATCGCCTGAGAAACCGAAAGATGAGGCAGCCACGGCTCTCGATAAAAGTCCCAATCCCGCCTTCACCTTTCGCGTAGGCAGTGCCCGGGAACAACGCGAGTACGCGCAGCGGGAACTTGAGTTTGATCCAACCAACGACGGCTGGAACAGCGAAGCCTTTCACGGTGACACTACCGCGCAACTCAAAGAACTGGCAGAATCTCTCGCCCGCAATACTCCCCCTTCGGTTCTCTCTCCGAAAGCCACCTCAACGATCCTGCGTCCGGAAAATCTCGTTTCTGTTTTCGAAAACGACGGAATGAAAGTTCTCCGGGGGACTTTTCCGCCGGATGCCAAGGCTCTTCCGCTCACCGGTCAACTGGAGCAGCTGACCCGTCCGCTGCAAGGAAGCGGGGGTAATGTCTCCGTACGATTCAAACAATTCCGCGTTCGTCCTCCTGCCGATGGAACAGCAACATGTTCGTCGACCATCTTGTACAAGGCGCGATCATCAAGCGCTTCCAGAGTACTCGTCCAGAATGCCACCTGGGTGATACCTGTGTTGCTCAAAAATAACCACACGTGGGCCAAGGGTGCGCTGAACCCCCGAAAAGAGCGCCGCACCCATGAGGGGAAAATGGCTCCGTTCACGTGGCCCCGCGAAACTCCGCAGCGCGAAGAGAAGCGAAGGGATATGGATTTTAAGCGTTTTGGCATAATACTCGCGAGGATCTCTGGGGGGGTCCCGGGATCGATGGGTCAGCCTCTGCGTTATAGAGAGATAGCGCCGCTACGGCAAAGCGGAAAAGGGGCCAACATACAAAAACCAGATTTGCCGGGCCACACGGGAGAAGGA
>CAXEFH010000407.1:0-2469 GCA_963989605.1 uncultured Roseibacillus sp.
AATGATACGGCGACCACCGAGATCTACACCTCTCTATTCGTCGGCAGCGTCAGATGTGTATAAGAGACAGATACTTGGGTTCTGGATTCTACGGAACATACCCTTATGGCCTTTCGAGTTATTGGCTCCACATTAGGCCAGATGGGAAGGAAGTGCGGGCTACACTTCCGCGAGGCGCTCGACGTATTTCGCGAGAAGATCAGCTTCAAGATTCACTCTCTGTCCTGATTGGGATGACTGAAGATTGGTAGCCCGGAAGGTATGGGGTGTGATCCAGAAAAGGACTGAGTCATCGAGGATTTCCGCGATTGTTAGTGAGACGCCGTCCACTGCGAGAGAACCCCTTGAAATGCAGTAGCGGGCGATTTCGGGGGGGAGACTCACTTCGTAGCGATGGTCTTGTCCTTGCGGAGAGAGGTCCTTAATGACCCCGGTGGCATCGACGTGTCCCTGGACGAAATGCCCGCCAAGGCGATCACTGGCACGAAGGGCTCGCTCGAGGTTGACGAGGGCACCGGGGTCAAGAGATCCAAGCGAGGTAACATTGAGAGTCTGGGTCAGGATGTCGAAAGAAAGGGTCTCTCCTTCCTGCTCTGCCACCGTGAGGCAGCAGCCGTTGACCGCGATGCTATCGCCAAGAGAGACTTGGGTGGAAAACGGGACCTCGAGAGTGAGGCGAGCCTGATCTCCGCGTTCTTCGAGGCAGACCGTCCGCCCGGTAGATTCTATGAGGCCGGTGAACATGGCAGGCTATAGGAGCATGTAGGCAGCTCCAACGATGATTGTGGGAACGAGGGCGGAGAGAGCGAGCTTGGCAGGTGAAACCCCTCCCTTGAAGAAGCGACTGAGAATCGCCTGACCGGCTGGATTCGGGGCGTTGGCTATGACGGTGAGTCCGCCGCCGGTGACGGCCCCGGCGACGACCGCATACTTCGCGGCATCTGCTAGTTGAGGCGCTTGTGAGGCTAGATAGGTAACGGCGGCATTGTCGTTGAAGGCCGTCAGAATAGTCGCGCCGATCATGAGGATCCACTCGTTGTCAAAGGTGGTTAGAAGAAGCTCAATCCACCATCCCTGGCATCCTCCATGGATCACCAGTCCGGCAAGAAAGAAGCCTACCAGAAGGGGGGTGCGCATCTTGACGTCATTCTGATGGTGGCCAGTACCTTCCGTGAACCCAAGCAGGATCAGGAATCCGCCAAGGAAGAGGGGTGGGTAGTGCGCCATAAAGACTGTCCACCCGAGGAACAGGATATGAATTGCGGTGATGAGGGGTGGAATTGCATCCTCCCGCTCTTCCCAGAGTGGCGGCTGATTGGGGTCATGGCGTGTTGCGGGCACGTTGAGCTCGGAAAAGCGCCGACGAAAGATGGCAAAGTAGAGGACGTTGGAGACAAGAATTCCAATAACGGCCTTCCATCCGAACTGAGTGAGCATGAATCCCATGCCCCAGTCCCAGCGTTCTGCGACCATCAGAACCGGGGGAGCAGCGAAGTGAGTCAAGGTGCCTCCAACCGAGACATTCACAAAGAGGAGTCCCAGGGTGGCGTAGGCAAAGGTCGGGCTCGGGGTGAGGGAATAGAATCGCTTTGCCAGCAACAGGGCTGCAATGGTCATGGCGGCTGGCTCGGTGATGAACGATCCAAGGAGTGGAGTGAGGGTCAGAGTTGAGAACCACCAGGCCGCAGGGGTTCCACCAAAGAGCTGAGCGACCCTGTTCACGCAGGCCTCAGAGAGACGGATGATGGGTCTGGTGGCGGCAATGGCCATGATGACAACCACGAAGAGAGGTTCCGTGTAATTTACATCATGGCCGAGGTAATTCTGGAGCTCGCTGACCCCATGCATGAATCCCTCCCCGGGAACGATTCCATGGCACCACACTACCGCTCCAGCAAGTGCGATGACCCAGATGCCGAAGACAGCTTCAACCTCACCGAGGGTGTGAAAGAACCATGCCCGAAAGGAGACATCATCCTTGGCGTCATCCTCCGGTTTGTCCACTGCCCTTCGTTTTTTTTGCTCGATGATCTTACGGTGCCTGTCCTCGTGGGCGTGGGCCATTTCCGTAAACACTCCGGAGAGAAAGGTATGGAGAATGGCGCAGGCGAAAATTATGGTGGCTATCAGGTTGAAGTGATTCTGGGCGACGGCGCTTTTCCTCAACTTATCCCAGAGGGTGCCCTCCTCTCCCTCGAAGGCCGCGTGCTCAGGGTCGGTGTATGCTGGCAGTGGGAGAGGGAAATGAGCGTGCTGTTCCTTGCGGAGATCCCATTTGCCGCCCTTGGGGTAGGCGGCTTCCTTGCCGCCGGCAGCTGCAGCGCTCCCGATTCCACACAGCAAGAAGAGAAACAGTAGAAGAGAGAAGCGTGTCCGGGCCATTGCTCAGCGGGATTCTACGGGCGGGAATGCGGGGGGCAATGACAATTGGCTGGCTTGATTGATCTCAGTTTGGCGGTAGTCTTGAGA
>CAXEFH010000408.1:0-2417 GCA_963989605.1 uncultured Roseibacillus sp.
TTTTCAAGCAGAAGACGGCATACGAGATTTCTGCCTGTCTCGTGGGCTCGGAGATGTGTATAAGAGACAGCAGATAACCCGCGATATCTCTGGGGGTGTACTTCTCCCCTGCCTCATGGAGCTCGGCAAAAGAGCGCCCGGGCAGTAATGCCCGGGTCCAGAAGAGCTCTCCTGCATCCTCGCCAGCCTCGAACACGGCCCCGATACCAGCATGCTCAATCGCGGCCTTGGTCCTCACATCCCTGAGAAAGAATGCTCGTTGCTGCCCGCCTCTCTCCCCTGCGGCTTTCTGCATGACGAGGATTACTCCCCGGTCCATGGTGGTCTGCTGCGCATGATAGGTCCTCGTATTAGCGTCCTCTGAGACCATCTCGCCCAGCAGATAATCCCCCAGCCGCGATGGAGCGGGGTTGCCTGAAGCTTTTTCCGGAGAAGACATGGAAACCAGAATCAGGATCCGACTACACCACAGAGTAAAACACCGGGAGCCGAAAGTTATCCCTCCAGACCATTAAACAAGCAGGCTCCGGCCCTAGAAATGGATCGCGTGTCCCTCAGCGTCGAGCGAAGCCTCATGAACGCCCTCGGTGAGAGTAGGGTGCGCATGGATGGTTGCATGAAAGTCTTCGATCGTCGCCTCCAGAGTCAAGCCGAGGCCCATTTCCGCAATGATGTCGGTCGCATTGGCTCCGATGATATGTGCCCCCAGCAGCTCTCCGTGCTCTTCTCCAAAGAGCAGCTTGATGAACCCATCGGTCTCCGCTGCAGCCTGGGCTTTTCCAAGCGCCTGATAGGGAAACTTACCCGCCTTATAGGCAATCCCCTCCTCCTTCAGATCGCGCTCCGTCTTACCTACCGATGCAATCTCCGGATAACAATAGGTACAGCCGGGGAACGTCTCTACCCGGTTGGGTGTAGCCTCGGGCAGGAAAATACCGTCGACACACTGCGTTGCCTCATACATCGCTGTGTGGGCGAGCCACGGGGGTCCTGCGATATCGCCAATGGCGTAGACCCCGCTCATCGAAGTCTCATACCGGTTTCCTATCTCGATCCAGCCACGATCCGTAAATTCAGGAAGTTGGCCTCCGGGCAGGACAGGCACCACACCAATGGCAACGAGGCAGACATCAGCTTCAATCACCTCGCTGCCCCGGGCATGCTCTACGGTCACCTTGACAGAGTCTCCAGAGTCTTCCGTCCCCGTGACCTTTGTATCTGTCAGACATTTGATTCCCTGTCGTGAGTAGGACTTCTTGAGAGCATCCCCTATATCGTCGTCTTCGACCGGAACGAGGCGGGGCATCATTTCTACCAGCGTCACTTCGGTGCCAAATGCATTATAGATGTAGGCGAACTCTACCCCAATCGCCCCGGCTCCAATAATCACCATGCTCGAAGGCTGGGAAGGAAGAATCATGGCCTCCCGGGATCCGATAACACTGCTGCCATTGAAAGGAAGCCCCGGAAATTCCCGGGCCTTGCCTCCGGTCGCGATGATGATATTCGCCGTTTCGAGAACCTGCACGCTGCCGTCCTCCGCCTTTACCTCAACGTGGGTGCTGTCTAACACCGAACCATAACCCTTTACGTAGTCGACCTTGTTTTTCTTGAAGAGAAACTCAACCCCGCCTGCAAGCCGGTCGGAAACATTTCGCGAGCGGCCGATCACGGCGCCCCAGTCATAGGAGAGATTATCAAAGGCGATGCCAAACTCCTTGGCCTGATGTTTGAGGGTGTGGAAAAGGTGGGCGTTTTTCAGTAGCGCCTTGGTAGGAATACACCCCCAGTTCAGACACGTTCCGCCCGCCCGCTCTACCTCAACGCAGGCGACTTTCTTTCCCAGCTGCCCGGCCCGGATAGCGGCAACATAGCCGCCCGGTCCGCCACCAATCACAACGAGATCGTAGGACATGTAACAACGTCGAGTTCAAGGACCGCTCCCACCGGAGCCGTCGCACCCCGAAGCTGCTCATGCCCCGCTGAATGTCAAGACCGAGCAGGCGAAGAGGGGGCTCCCCCGACGTTTTCCCCGCTTCCCGGAAAGCTCAGGATCCTCCGACTGATTCAGCCGGGGGCAGAATTGGCAAAAAGAACTCGAACGACGGGGGGAAGATCTTCCATCCGCAAGTGAGGCTCGACCCTCCTCATAAACTACTTGAAAGTCTCTGCACGACGCCCATGAACGCCCCAACGGCCATCTGCTGCTTCTTCCTCGTTGCCTCGATTAATCCCGCTATCGGGCAACCCGTTGAAGCATGGGGTGAAGAGCTCGGAAGGAAATACGCGGAGCTAGGCAGTTTCAGGGCGACCTACAGGGCCGTCTCCCCTACCGCAGAGGAGCCCCTGTCTCTTATACACATCTGACGCTGCCGACGAATAGAGAGGTGTAGATCTCGGTGGTCGCCGTATCATTA
>CAXEFH010000409.1:0-2404 GCA_963989605.1 uncultured Roseibacillus sp.
TGTATAAGAGACAGCCCGTACTATCATGCAGCTTCAACCGGCCGATTCCGGGCAAATATATCTCGAAGGGGAGGAGCTGAGCTCCTTAAAGCCCCGGGATATCCAAGCCCGCCGACTCGACTTCCAGATGGTCTTCCAAGACCCATACGCCTCCCTCAATCCCAGAATGACGGTCTATTCAACCTTGGCCGAAGCCCTCTGCCAGCGCCCACTGCTCACCGTCCGGAGGAAGGGTGGTAATCGTAGTGACCTGCTCGATTTCAAAAAAAACATTGCCGCTAAAGTCGGAGAACTCATGGAGCGGGTAGGGCTCGATGCTCGCTTCATGCAGAAATACCCACATGAGTTCTCCGGTGGTCAGCGACAACGTATCGCCATTGCTCGTGCTCTTGCTCCCGAGCCCAAGCTTATCCTCGCCGACGAACCAGTCTCTGCCCTCGATGTCTCCATTCAATCCCAGATTCTGAACCTCCTTCTTGAGCTGCGGGACGAGCTCGCACTAACAATGATCTTCATTTCGCATGATTTGTCGGTGGTGCGGTACCTGGCTGATAATATTGCCGTCATGAAGGCAGGAAAGATAGTCGAGTATGGCGATGCCCGCAGCGTTTTCGAGGAACCAAACCACGCCTACACCAAGGAGCTCCTCGCCGCCATACCCCGAATTCAGCTTACAGCCTGACATCCTCACCATGAGCTATCAGGTTTTTGCACGCAAATATCGACCGCGGACCTTTGACGACGTCCTGGGACAGGATCACGTTGTCACAACGCTTCGAAATGCCATAGAAGGAAACCGTCTCGCCCACGCCTACCTTTTTGTTGGCCCCCGGGGAACCGGCAAGACTTCAACTGCACGAATCTTCGCCAAAGCCCTGAACTGCAGCAATGGCCCAAGACTCGATTTCGATCCGGATGAGGAGGCCTGCATTGAAATTGCCGAGGGGCGTTCACTCGACGTCCTGGAGATCGATGGAGCCTCCAACAATGGCGTGGACCAGGTCAGGGAGCTTAGGGAGACCGTCAATTATGCTCCTGCCAGCAGCCGTTTCAAGATCTACTATATCGACGAGGTGCATATGCTTTCCACGGCAGCATTCAACGCCCTCTTAAAAACGCTCGAGGAGCCTCCACCGCACGTGAAATTTATTTTCGCGACCACTGAGCCGAATAAGATCCTGCCCACGATCATCTCGAGGTGCCAGCGCTTCGACCTTCGTCCAATACCCACCGACGTCATTGCCCGTCAGCTGGCGCACATTTGCGAGGCGGAAAACGTGACACTCGAGGATGCCGCCGCGTGGTCCATCGCAAAGGGAGCTGATGGCGGAATGCGCGATGCACAGTCAATGCTTGACCAGCTTGTCGCCTTTTGCGGCGACACAATCACCGAGGAAAATGTCCAGGACATCTTTGGATTTACCTCCTCTGAAACAATTTCCAGCCTGGCCAGCCATCTTCTCAAAAAGCATACCGCCGAAAGCATCGCGCTGATACAGGCAGAGGCTACCAGAGGGAAAGACCTGACCCAGTTACTTTCCGAGCTCGCAGGATTCATCAGAGTGCTTCTTCTTAACCGCCTCAATCCTGACACGGCTACCGCTGAAATCCCCGCTGGTTTCTGGGAACAGATCGGGGATTCGTCGGTGCTCCCAGGCGAAGAGAGGCTTCTTGGATTACTAGATCGATTGGCTGATGCAGATGCCCGCATGCGCCGTGCCTCAAATAAGCAACTCCATTTCGAAATCGCCATGATTCGAGCAGTGCAATCGCTTGACGAAGTTCAGATCAGTGATGTGGTCCGGGCTCTTAAGGCTGATCTCTCGACTGACGCGGTCTCAGCGGGGCAAACACCTCTCATACAGCCTGATAAAACTTCCTCCGCAGTTGCCTCTCCGGCGGCACCGGATTCCTCTCCAGCTAGGCAGACCTCAGCACGCGCTCGAAAAAAATCCCGCGGTGTAGAGAATCAGCTCGAATCCCTCATCGATCAGGCTCCCGAAAGCCACCCCGAACCTCCGGATCCAGTTCCAGAGAAAGCCATTGCGAGGAGCGATGGGTCTCCCTCCGTGTCTGCCGATGATCATGATCATAATGGCAGCGCAAACGATGACGCTTCCTTCTACGATGACCCACTAATCCGGAAGGCTCTCGACATCTTCAAAGGTAACCTGAAGGACTAAGTTCCAGCCCACCCGATCATGGCTGAAGTTACCCGCGATCATCTCGCTGATATACTTGACCAAATCGCGCTCCTTTTGGAGCTCAAGGGCGAGAATCCATTCAAGATTCGCGCTTATCGCAATGGCGCGGATGCCATTACCGCGTTCACGGGCGATTTCCTTCAGAAAGCGCGCGACAATGACCTAGGCGACATCAAAGGCTTTGGTGCAGCACTGGGTGC
>CAXEFH010000410.1:0-2394 GCA_963989605.1 uncultured Roseibacillus sp.
AATGATACGGCGACCACCGAGATCTACACCTCTCTATTCGTCGGCAGCGTCAGATGTGTATAAGAGACAGGGGCAAATGGTAGACCTGATTTACGGGGTCGTGGAGAGTACTCCTTTCCAGAAGCGGAGGGGCGATGGGGACAGGTTGCAAAATTAGGGATTGGCGAGGGGTTAATAATCAGGCAATAATTCCTGTGAGTTCCATGGAAATATTACCGTATACTTACGAAGAATGATCCAACCAAATACACTTCCGGGAAGAAGAGCCTTTCTCAGGGGATTGGGTGCGAGCGTGGCTCTGCCTGGATTCAGCTCCCTTGGTTTGGCGAAATCAGCCTCAGCAGCGCGGGGGATAACAGCCGCCGGGGCTCCCCTGCGGATGGCCTACCTTTGCCTTCCCAACGGTGTTATCATGGATAAATGGAGGCCTCAGGGGCTGGGTGAGAACTTCGTTCTGAATGATTCAATGAAGTCTCTGGAGCCGTTTCGCTCTGACCTGCAGATTCTCAAGGGGCTTGAGCAGGCTAATGGATGGGGAGGCAGAGATGGAGCCGGGGATCATGCGCGTGGAAACGCAACCTTCCTTACAGGTACTCGTCCCCGGAAAACGTCAGGTTCCGACATTCGGCTCGGGATATCTGTAGATCAGATGGCTGCCAACTATCTTGCGAGCGAAACACGGCTGCCATCGCTTGAGCTTTCCTGTGATGGTGTGCGGAAGTCAGGGAGCTGTGATTCGGGCTACTCGTGCGCCTACCAGTATAATATTTCATGGCGTTCGGCGACGCAACCAATGACCCCAGAATCGAATCCGCGGTTGGTCTTTGAGCGCCTCTTCGGGGGTGGTTCCCAGTCCGAACGAGGTGAGAGCCGGGAGAGGCGCCAGGCGCAAAAGCGCTCAATCCTCGATTTCGTCCTGGAAGACGCCAAGTCGATGGAGAAGAGCCTGGGAAGGAACGATCAGCAGAAGCTGGACGAGTATATGACCGGGGTGCGCGAGATTGAGCAGCAGATTGAGAAGGCCGAGAGCATAGGCCCCCCACCAGACCCCGGCGTGGAGGCGCCTGCGAACGGAATTCCAAGGCAATATCACGAGCACATCCGGATTATGTTCGAGATGATGATCCTTGCCTTCCAGACGGACCAGACTCGGATCGCGACCTTTCTTCTCGCTCATGACGGGAGCAACAGGAATTTCCCTACCCACGGGGTGAGGGAAGGGCACCACGGCCTTTCCCACCATGGAGGCAACAGGTCCAAAATCGAAAAGATCTCCCGAATCGATACGTTTTACCTCGAGCAGCTTGCCTACTTCCTTGAGCGGATGCGCAATACCAAGGATGTAGACGGCAAGCCTCTGTTGTACAATTCCATGATTGTTTGGGGTGGAGGCCTTTCCGATGGCGATCGGCATAGCCACAATGACCTTCCGATTATCCTCGCGGGACATGCGGGGGGACAATTCCGCACTGGAAGACACGTCGATCTCAAGGGGGATGTCCCCATGAACAATCTCTACCTCCGGATGCTCCAGGAAATCGGTGCCCCAGCGGGAGCGCTTGGGGACTCTACTGGCATTCTGAGCCAGGTGTAGCTGCTTGGTTGACGTGGCGTGCTGAGTCCGGGGTCCGGCCTGCAGGGCTTTCCGGCTGTGGGCTTCCACTTCAACCATGGTTCGATGAGGCTTTCCACCAAGTTACTTCTCACGATCTGCGTTCCCCCGGCGCTGATCTGGCTGGTCGGGATGTATGTGGTGAAGGTCTCACAGGATCAGATCCGTGAATCCATCCGGAGCTCGGCGGCAGCGGAGGTCTGGTCGGTTCAGGAAGAAATTGACCGTGTCCTCGAAGCTCGGATCAAGACCTGGGATGAGTTTATCAGGCGGGAGAAGGTGACCAACGCGGTCGAAAGATCCAACCGCTTCTTTCGAGAGGGGGAAGGGCTTATGAAGGAAATCGGGGAGGCGTGGAAGGATCAGGAAAGAAAATCATCTTTGGCAGAGGGCAGCGTTGATATGGATCTCATGGCGGATCTCCGGGAAACAGTAGAGAAAATGTCCGATTTCAACGATGGTATTCGGATTTTCCGTCAGGTGATTCTTACAAATTCCTTCGGCGGGATCGTGGCCGAAAGTGGAATGTCAGAGGAATACGCTCAGGGAACAACAGACTGGTGGAAGCAGGCCAAGGACCTCGGACGCTATCTCAGTTCCGTCAGGGTGGAGCGGGATGAGAAAACGGGTGAGGAGGAGGTTGTCATTAATTTCTGCCAGCGGATTGAGGATTCGACAGGCCGTTTTCTTGGCGTTCTCAGGGTTGATATCCTGTCTCTTATACACATCTCCGAGCCCACGAGACAGGCAGAAATCTCGTATGCCGTCTTCTGCTTGAAAAA
>CAXEFH010000411.1:0-2367 GCA_963989605.1 uncultured Roseibacillus sp.
TTTCAAGCAGAAGACGGCATACGAGATTTCTGCCTGTCTCGTGGGCTCGGAGATGTGTATAAGAGACAGGTGAAGGACGATGTGCCCCTCGGCAGCACCGGTCAGAAGTCTGCTGTTTACCTGGAAGGAGTCGAACTGTGCCTCCTTTGTGGATTGCCCTTCCTGACCCATCGAGAGCCAGACATCGGTGTTGACGACATCTGCCCCCTCCACGGCGTCAGCCGGGTTAGAGGTCAGGGTAATATTGGGCGCATCTATCATGCGAAGAAAATCAGCCGGGGGCTGATAGTTTGTGGGGGAGCCGATCGTCAGCTGGAAACCGAGGTGCTTTGCGGCCCAGCACCAAGAACGGGCCATATTACTGTAACCGTCACCGATGAACGCGAATCTCCGGTCCTGCCAGCCTCCCAGTTTTTCCCGTACGGTGAGCAGGTCAGCGAGGATCTGACATGGGTGTTCTTCGTCTGTGAGTGCATTAATTGTTGGAATGCCTGCGTAGGCAGAGAATTCCTCAACGTCGCTCTGGGCGTAGGTGCGAATAATCGCGCCATGCACCATCCGTCCGAGAACACGAGCGGTGTCCTTGATGGGTTCTCCGCGGCCGAGCTGAATGTCGTTTGAGCTAAGAAAGAGGGGAGATCCACCGAGCTCGCGAATACCAACCTCGAAGGAGACCCGGGTGCGAGTTGAAGCCTTCGAAAAGATCAGGGCCCAGATCTGTCCGGTGAGGGGAAATTCCTCGTGGTTGCCCCGCCGGGTCTTGAGGGTCACCGCATGGTCGATATACTTGACGATGTTCTGAGGATACATCGACTCGATGGAAAGAAGGTGGTCCATTTGGTATGAAGATTTCTTGATTGCCGGGTGGAGGAACCAGCCAGGTCGACCACAGGAATCGGGGAGGAGGGACCGTGCCGGAGAATTGTTCGAGAATCAAGGAAAGCAGAAGAAAATCCTGACCCTTTCAAATAGAGATTCGATCGAGCGTGTTCCTGAAAATCTCGAGCGCTTCGCAGATCTCCTCCTCTGAGACTGTCAGGGGAGGCATAAGGCGAACGGTGTCAGGCCCAGCGGGTGGCGCGAGCAGGCCTGCCTTCGCCAGTTCGGCTGAGAGGTAGATGGATGCAGGGGTGCTTTCGGGACTTTCGAACAGCCGGGTCTGAAGCCCGATTCCGAGGAGCAGGCCTTTTCCTCGAATTTCGGTGACGGCAGGATGCTGCCAGCTTTCCACCGTCGTGCGGATCGTCTGTCCGTGATGCACCGCCCGCTCCGGTAGATTCTGATCGATGACCTCACGAAGGACTGCCAGCGCAGCGGCGCAGGCGAGGGGGCTCCCACCGAAGGTAGAGCCGTGAGATCCGGCTCCCAGCGATTCAAAGAGAGGTTTATTACGGGAGGTAAGCCTTTCGGAGACCCAGAAGGCCCCGATGGGGAAACCGCCTCCGAGACCCTTTGCCCATGAAACCGCATCGGGTGTCAGGTCGGGTTCTATACTGCGCCAGCCAGCCATTTCACCAGTCCGCCCGAGACCGCATTGCACCTCATCAAGAAGGAGCAGGAGGTCGTTTCTCTGGCAAAGTTCCTGTGCGCCCCGGAGGAATTCCGGGGTCGCCAGATGGATCCCTCCTTCTCCCTGAATGGGTTCGAGCATGACGGCGCAGGTCGCTGGTCCGATGATGGAGGCAAGGGCCTCGAGGTCGTTGAGTGGGCTGTGCCTGAATCCCGGAAGGAGCGGATCGAATCCTTCTTTCACCTTGTCCTGCGCGGTAGCGGAAATCCCTCCGAGTGTTCGACCGTGAAAGGACTGGTGAAAGGTGATGATTTCATGACGGGAATCGCTTCCGTTTTCGGCCCGGCCGAAACGTCTGGCGAGCTTGACGAGTCCGTCGTTGGATTCGGCTCCGGAGTTACTGAAAAAGACGCGGCCCTGAAGGCCGAGACATTCTTCAACAAGACACTCTGCAAGCTCCGCCTGTCTGTCTATCTGGTAAAGATTGCAGCAGTGGATTAGTTCCCGGGCCTGTTTCGTGATTGCCCGGGACAGGGCGTTGTCCCCATGGCCTAAGGTGCAAGTCGCCAAACCGGAACAGAAATCGAGGTAGCGCGTGCCCTCTGCATCCCATAGGAGACTACCCTCACCCCTTACGGGGCTCACTGGGAAACGGGAATAGGTGGGAAGGACGTATCGGGCGAGTTTGTCGGCCGTGCTCATGGGGGTAGATTCAGGGTTGGGAAAGGTGAGACCGCAAGTCAAGGGCCACGAGTCATGAAACCGGGATGGACCCGGAGTTGGCACCTGTCTCTTATACACATCTGACGCTGCCGACGAATAGAGAGGTGTAGATCTCGGTGGTCGCCGTATCATTA
>CAXEFH010000412.1:0-2347 GCA_963989605.1 uncultured Roseibacillus sp.
AACCCCATCAGCCCCCTTCCTTCGTTCGAGCCATCCCAATAATTGAGGGCTGGGAGCCTGCCTCCATCAGCGTAGTGCCGGAACCGATCCGATCTTGGAGCGTCCGAAGAAGACCTTCCAGTTCTTCCGCCCTTCGTGCTGTTCCGGCGTATTTAAGGGCCGCCCCGCACGCACCAACGAGGCATGCCAGATAGCCCAACCCTGCCAGTCCCGCTCCTGCGAGAAGATAATAGAGTCCCTCATATCGCGGCCCGGAAGGAATCACGAACGCTATCGCTGCGATCACGGTGGCAAGAGTCAGGCAGCACGTACCCACCAAAAGCGTGATTGTTGCCCAATTCCTAACGGCCCGCACCAACAGGATCGCAACCACCAGAAACGGAATCTGAACAACGGCAAACATAAGGGCCTCCCCGTCTCCAAACATAGCCTTACCGTAAGCTTAGCATGACGATAGCGCGATCTATTTCCGGGGCCCCTCCGCTGACATCTGGAATTCTCGCTCAGAGCGTAGCCTTATCCTGCATTCTCCACCGCCGCGAGAATCTTTACCGCCTGCCAAGCGGCATCGACATTGTGAACACGAAAGATCTGGGCTCCGCCTGCCATCCCTGCAGCCAGAATCCCGATAGTCCCGGCATCCCGGGCAGCGGGGTCTGCAATACCCAGGACATCTCCAATCACTGTCTTTCGCGAGACCGGCAATAAAATCGGGCGCTCAAACTGATGGAGGCGGTCCAGCTCACGGATGAGGAGCAAATTATCTTTCTGTTGCTTGGCGAAATCAATTCCCGGATCGAGAAGAAGATGGTCCGGGGAAAGGCCCGCGGACTCTGCCAGGTTGATCTTCTCCCCGAAGAATCGCTCCAGTTCTCCCATGACATCGTCCCATTGCTGACTGGTGCGCTCAACCTTGGGAGGGCCGGCGGTGTGCATCACCAGCAGGGCGGCTCCACTGCCCGCCACCAGCCGAGCGTTACTGTCGTCGGGCAGTCCGCTCATATCGTTGATCAATTCTCCTCCGAGATCCAAAGCGTCAGCGACAACCCCGGATCTCCAGGTATTTATAGAAAGAACAGGTGGCCAAACTTGCTCAGGATCCCGCGGCTTCACTCTCAAGAGGACCTCCCCCCATCTTTGAAGAACAGCCCGGAGTCGGGAGCATTCCTCCTCGACGGTGATCGCCGCACGGTTGGTCCGAGCGCTCTCCGCTCCGATATCCACGATATCAGCTCCTGCTTCGACCTGAGCGCAGGCCTGCTCGAGGGCCTCTCCTGCATCGAGAGTGCCATCCCCGGAAAAGGAATCATCGTTCACGTTGACGATCCCCATCAACAGCGGGCGCCTCGGGAAATTCAGGGTCCGACCGGGAAGATGCAGGTTCATTTGAAAAAGGAGCAGGCTTCGAATCTCACAAAGGGCCTTTCTCGAAGATCTCTCACACCGAGAGGGAACTGCCATTATCCCCCGGGCCAAGCTTCTCAAGAATTGGCAGGGCGCTCTTTGCCCACTGTTCCGGGTCAGGACAATCTGACGCTCCATCTCCCCAAACCGTTCGCAGCATATCAGTATCGATGACGCCAGGGTTCAAGGCGACGGCTGCCAGATTCTCAGGCAACTCGCTGGAAAGTGCCTGAGTCATTCCCTCAATGGCCCACTTGGTAGCGCAGTAAGGGGCCACGTCTGGGGAGGTGGATCGACCCCAACCGGAACTGAAATTCACGATTACCCCCTCATCCTGCTCGATCATGATCGGAATCGTGTGTCGCAGGACATTGGCCACCCCCTTGATGTTGACATCGATCACCTCCCCGAATTCCTCACTCCCAATCTCCCAGAGCGGAGCAGGCTCATTGATGAGAGCTGCATTATTCAGGAGGAGACTCGGCGGCCCTACCTCCCGCAAAGCGGCC
Organism: uncultured Roseibacillus sp.; assembly: GCA_963989605.1. GTDB lineage: Bacteria > Verrucomicrobiota > Verrucomicrobiia > Verrucomicrobiales > Akkermansiaceae > Roseibacillus_B. Next base: position 1,914 of record CAXEFH010000412.1, read on the forward strand.
GCACAGAACGCCTCTACCTCGTCTTCTTCAACCACATCTACAGAGGCCAGAAAGTGATTCGGCCCGAGGCAACCGGCCATCTCCTTTACTGCTGCACCACTGCGCGCCAGCCCTGCAACACCCCAGCCTCGTTGCGCAAGGCCCCGAGCCATTGCCCGCCCCAGGCCGCGTGAGCACCCCGTGATCCATGCGACTCTCCGATCGAGCATGGCGCACGATTAGAGCCTGTGCCTTCGACTCACGAGAAAATTCTGCATTCCTTTCGCGAACGACGGGAGGCTCTCACAACTGAACCCCGGTGGAACTCCTCACTCTGGCCCGTCCGGCCCGATGCCCCCCTGTCCCGGGAGACCAGCTGGGGAACTGTCTCTTATACACATCTCCGAGCCCACGAGACAGGCAGAAATCTCGTATGCCGTCTTCTGCTTGAAAAA
>CAXEFH010000413.1:0-2286 GCA_963989605.1 uncultured Roseibacillus sp.
TTTTTCAAGCAGAAGACGGCATACGAGATTTCTGCCTGTCTCGTGGGCTCGGAGATGTGTATAAGAGACAGGATTGTACGATGTGCGGTAATCTGGGGGTCATAGGATCCTGTCAATTTGCATTCTTACTTTGCTGGCGAAGGAGCTCGAGGCGGGAGAGGCGCTTCTTGACCGGCTTTGCTTCAGGAGACTTTTCAGGCTCTTTTTTGACAATTACCGGCTCTTTTGGAGCGGGAGGCGGGGGGTCAATTCGAAGAACCCCTCCGCCCATGGCGGTTCCGCTGATGGGATGGCCATCCTGTGTGATGGTCACACTGCAGAAAATATTCGAGGTCTTCCCTTTCTTGGCGTCCGCGCTCACGGTGAGGGGAAAGGTTACCTCCGTGGAGTCTTGCGTTATCGTCAGGGTCTCGGTGGTGACCCCGTGTGGTAGTCCATTCACCCGTATCTGGGCTTCTCCTTCAAATCCCCTCTGAACCGATAGTGTACACACCAGATCGGTATCCTGCCCGAGTTCGGTTGCTGCGAGTTCGATCATGCCCCCAACATATGGATCTGCGATCTCGATCGGCTGGAGTTTTGAAGAAACGATCAGAGGTCCTTTGCTGCAGGTGGCCTCGCCAGTGACAAAGACTCTCCATTTGGCCACCGTTGCGCTTCCATTAGCGTTGATCCCCATAGTGACTTCATTCTTTCCCTTTGGAATAGTCACGCTCGAGGGCGCACTGACCCCCGGTGGACGCCAGGGCAGGGTAACCTGAATCGCATCTTCAAATCCAGGTTGGCGCTTTGCTTCTATCTTCAGGCTCATTACCCCGTTTTTCACGAGCGGGACAGGGGGAATAAAGAGGCTTAATTCGAAGGGAGCTTCCTCGATCACAGCGATGGAGATTCGGTCATCATGGTAGCTGTGAAACGTCCCGGCATTGTTGACCTCGATGTGGTGTATACTCTCGTTGAAAGGACCCGTCAGGCCACTTTCCGGATCCTCCACGCAAAGTCTGTGGAGCCCACCAGCAATCTCAGCGTCCGGGGAAGCCTCAAAGATCACAGGCATGGTATTAATGCTCCGGGGCGCAAGATCCCGGTCGATAGCGATGCCGGAAGGAAGGCTTTGTGCTTTCAGGGACAGATCGCAACCAATATTGCTGCGGCTCAGATTTACTACTCGACCTACGCGGTTGCCGCGGGGAACGCAGATCATCTTCCATTTCTGGCTGTTGTTGCGGCTCCCGTAGGGAAGAGTGGCCGACAGCGTGGGACTTCGTTCGGTGATCTCGATCCGGTAGGTATAATCCGGTCCGCTGTTGTAAAGTTGGTCCCTTATGTTGATGTTGTAGGTGCCATCTTCCGGAATCTCAAAATCGAGACGACTATCCGGATCCCCGTTACCCGCATCATCGTTGTTCCCGATCTGTTTGGATTCGCCTTCCTTCCGGACAATGATGTAGGGATCGAGAGGAGAGCGGAGTTGTCGGGCAAAGACCCGAGCACGAAGTTTCTGACCCTTTTTTCCCGTAAAGCGGAACCAGTCCTTATCCTCCTTCTTGGAAAGAATTCCATGAAAAGCAACTGGGGCCGGAGGAACGTCGGATGGAGAGGCCTGCTTGCTACCCTCGTTTGGTTCGGTCTCGTTATGGAAGGGCAGGGAACTGATTCGGATTGGTAGACCCGAAGGTGAATGCCACTCGCCATCCTTGATGAATGCACGGAAACCGGTCTTCGCGTCCGGAATATCGATTTGACCGAGAAGGTCGCCGGCAGGATCTCCTACAAAAGTGAAATCGTGCGATTCTCCCGGCCTCGCACCGGGAGGATAAATCGCAGTTGGTCGGGGGAATTCACCCACGTGGAGGCGGTACTGGCAGGCACCCGTACCCTGATAGGAGGACTCACGGACGAGAATGGTATAGGGTCCGTCCTCGGGGATGATTATGGAGGTCGCACAATCCCTGAAAAGAAGGGCTGTATCGTCGCTCGACGCCAGTTCGAATCGATCTTTGTTCAGAATGGCCACGTAAGGGTCGAAAAGAGTCCTGCCAAGCCGCATCCCCTCGACTTCTACGGAAAGTCGTTGGCCCTTACGGCACTGAACGAGGTAGTAATCTGCGTCCTCCTTGTCGGCCACTCCCTGAACAGTCTGATTGATTTCGATTTTCTGAGGGCTGTCAAAATTGCTGTTGAGGTCCGCGGTTCGCTCCTTGTTGCGCTTTTCCATCACCGTCGGGTATTCCCCAACCCAGAAACTTCTCTGGTAACTCACCCCTCCCTTGCATCGAAGCCGTA
>CAXEFH010000414.1:0-2268 GCA_963989605.1 uncultured Roseibacillus sp.
ACGGCGACCACCGAGATCTACACCTCTCTATTCGTCGGCAGCGTCAGATGTGTATAAGAGACAGGGAATCCAATCTCCCATTCCTTCACACCAGACAAGATCGTCGCCAGCCACCTCCCCGGAGACGACCATGCTCCTCAGTTGGGATCCACTGACCGGCACCTTTTTCTCATCATTTTTGGCGTAGAACCATTCCATTGGATCAGGGCTTTATTGCGGATGAATTGCTCATTGGTTCTAGAACCTATCTCGACGTCTACGCTACAAGACGGTTCATCTTTCACTATTCTCCCCTGTCGCGCCAGAGAGACAAGAAGATATGGTCCTGTGCCTCGCCAGGCTGTCACCACGTTCCCTTTTCCCCTCCTTGGTGAGATCAGCGGGCCTTGAGATCGATCGTTCCGCTGAGCTGGAGGGCATTCTTACCGAAATCCCCACCAGCAAAGGCCAGGGCAGACTCGGCGAGAAAATGGCCCTCGGAGCTATAGGTCCGGACGGCGCATTCCTCGAGCACTCCTTCAGCAGCACTATCCTCCTTGGTTCCCATGCGAACAAAGACTCTTCCCTTTCCCTCATGCCTATCGGCCAGCCTTCCAATCAGAGCAGTGAGATCTATCCCAACCTCAATCACACTTTCGTCTCCGGGTCCAGCCAAGGGCACATGTCCAGCATTTGCCCTCCCGAAGAGCGGCCATCCGTTGAATGCCTCTGGAGCGAATTCATGCGACGGGGAGGTTGCGTCCTCCTCATCAGACACCCCGATCACCATCCGAAGATCCGTTCGGTCAGTGCAGGAGAATTTCACTCTCAGAGTATGGCGCGGAATGTAGCGGGTCACCTCCGCTCGCCCGAGGTAATTCCCGCGTTTCCACGTAGGGTCGATCATCGCCGAGTACAAAAGAAAAATCTTCCCGTCCGTGGACCACTTCGGGCCCCACGAATTCACCACGATATAAGCACCCCGCTCCCAATCTGCGAGGGTCACCCGGCCATCTCCATTCACATCCACCTCATTGGTGATTCTCCCATCGCCATTCACATCATACCCAATCTTGTCATCGTATCCCACGCAGGTGATGCCATGACCGTATCCGCTGGGTCCCCAACGGGTCCACAGATCCTCTCCCGCTCCATAATCACCATCCGGAATAGTAACCGTGACTTTCTTCATTTCCCCCATACGCCCATCGAGAGCGAAAAGACCCCCAACGGCCTTCCCGCCCTTTGAGGACTGATTCCGGTCGAAGAGCCAGCCTCGAGCCTCATTGAGCTGAGCCAACGAATGAGCCGGCGAGTAACGATATCCGGAAATCCGATATTCCATCGCTTCCCTCCAGATGGCATAGCCGTCAGGCCAGACTCCTATCTTCTCCAGCCGGACACCGCCGTAGCTTCTGGCGGTTGGAATCCCGACCCTCTTTGCTACCTCCCACCCATGATATGCTTCCGAGCCCGTGTTCTTCGCCCGATTCATCATGTTCCACGAGAAATGCGCAGGAAACCGGTGCGCATCGCTGTCTGCCGCTACTCCGTTCAGCACGTTCATTTCATAAGTGAAAATGGAAGCCACCGAGGCGAACTGACCGCAGGTGCCCCATCTCTGTTTGTATACCGGCGGATATTCGCGGCGGACTGAATTATCGACCCGGGACGGAAGTCTTGCTGGATTACCCTTGATCACGCCAACGTCCTCCCCCCTCGCGCCTGCCCACGTATCATAGTCCTTCCCCTGGGATGGCGGACGGGTGAAATTACCGGGATAGGCTACCCGGGGATCGTCATTGTCTCCAAGGGCCGGACCTCCCAGGAGAGCGAAAAACCCCGTAAAGCAACCGAGAATTATGGCGCTATGTTTTGACATGAAGGGCATGAGCAGGACTCGAGTTACACTTGAAGAGACCGTTACGGCAAGTTCCTCTTGTTGAGCTCGATCCTAAAATCCTTCGGAGCCCGAAGATTCTTTAGCCTCATACCTTCACAGGACCAATGGAAATCCTGTAGGCCCGCTACGGCCCCGACTTGAGAGTCTTGCCACCACGAATCCCTCGCGGATCGTTACCTCAAACCACCAAAAATTGCTGCCAAAATTAGCGCCAGCACGGTGAGCGGCACGATGACCCCTACGTAGCCCGTTATCAAACCAGTAAGCGCCATTCCGTCCCCCCCGAGCCTGCCTTTGGCCTCGCGGATGTGGGACCTGTCTCTTATACACATCTCCGAGCCCACGAGACAGGCAGAAATCTCGTATGCCGTCTTCTGCTTGAAAAA
>CAXEFH010000415.1:0-2210 GCA_963989605.1 uncultured Roseibacillus sp.
TAATGATACGGCGACCACCGAGATCTACACCTCTCTATTCGTCGGCAGCGTCAGATGTGTATAAGAGACAGGTCGACATCACCGTGAAGATTCTCGTGGCCAACCTTGGTTCAACCTCCTTCAAATTCCGCCTTTTTGAAATGGGTGAGAATGCGGAGAGGCAGTTGGCTGAAGGTGGATATGAGCGTGTTGCTGATCACGGGGAGGCGATTCGAAGTGCTCTGGACGCTCTCGAGGAAGATGGCGTGGCCTCGCCGCACGAGATCGAAGCAGTGGGGTTTAAGACTGTGCTGGGTCGAAATCTGAGTGGCTGCGTCGAAGCTGGAGAGGAGGTGATTGAGGCTCTTGAGGGGTTTGCTGATGTCGCTCCAGCGCATAACCCGGCATATGCTGCCGGAATCCGGCAGTTTCGGGAGATCCTTCCTGAAGCCAGGAGAGTAGCTCTTTTCGAGACCGCCTTTTACCAGTGGCTACCAGAGGCAGGAACACGCTATGCGATCCCCAGAACCTGGTATGAGGCCGGTATCAGGCGGCATGGTTTTCATGGAGCGAGTCATAAGTTCATTGCGGAAAGGTCTGCTGAGGTGCTGGGACGGCCCGATGTCGCCAGGATGGTTCGTGGGCTCTACCGTGAGGGGCCGCGCGATCTGGAGCGGCCCCTGCGCGTGATATCCTGCCATCTTGGAGGAAGCAGCTCGGTGACTGGTATCCGAAATGGAATAGCAGTCAGTAGCAGCATGGGATTTTCCCCGCAGAGCGGGGTGCCGCAGAACAACAGGGTGGGAGATCTCGACGCCGGCGCTCTTCCCTACGCCGCCAAGGCGCTCGGCCTTAGTGTGGACGAGGCCTCGCGTCAACTTTCGTCGGAAAGTGGTCTCCTGGGAGTTTCAGGAGTGGGTAATGACATGCGCGACGTTCGTGCAGCAGCCCTTAATGGCAACCCCGACGCGTGTCTCGCGATTGATCTTTTTGTCTATGAGATCCGACGTTGGTCGTCCTCGATGCTTTTCGAACTCGGCGGGCTCGACGCTCTGGTGTTTACGGCGGGAATTGGGGAAAACAACCCGTGGCTCAGGTCGGCGGTCTGTGAGGGCCTGGAGGACTGGGGCCTATCATTGGATGGAGAGAAAAACCAAGCTCTGAGTGAAGGGGAAGCGAATATCAGTGGAGAGAATTCCCGGGTGCAGGTTCTCGTCATACCGGCGAATGAGGAGCTCGTCCTTGCGCGAGAAGTTTATCAGAAAGTTACGAATTTAAATTAAACAACAACAGAACAATGGGAAAACAAGCAGTAGGACTTCTCGAGACGCGCGGATTGTGTTGTCTCGTCAGTGGCGTAGATGCGGCCCTCAAGGCTGCAAGCGTCGAGTTGACAGGGCCAATGAAGAGCATAGGAAGCGGCCTATGTAATGCGGTGGTTACCGGTGATGTGGCAGCAGTAAAAGCTGCGATCGATGCTGGGGCAGATACAGCTGCGAGCCTTGGCGAAGTGGTTACCGCTCACGTCATTGCCCGACCTGACGAGGCCGTCGACAAGGTTATCGTAAGCAAGAAGCCTGCTCCAAAGGCCTCTCCGAAGGCCAAATAGAGAGGATCCCCGGGAGTAATGTTTCTCGCAGAGGTCATTGGCCACGTGGTGGCTACGAAGAAGGATGAGAGCATGGTGGGGCGCAAGCTCCTCATGCTGCGTCCGCAGCTTATCGACGAGGCTGATCCGACGAGGTTCAGGAATGGTGGTAATACCATTGTTGCTGTGGATACGGTTGGCGCGGGAGAGGGGTCGCTCGTGATGTTCTGCCAGGGAAGCTCCGCGAGGCAGGCTGGAGGCCTGAAACAGATCCCCGTTGATGCGGCGGTGGTGGCGGTCGTTGACAGCGTGGATGTTCTGGGAACCAAGGTTTACGACGGGTCATGACTCGGTCGGGAGGCAAGCAAGCGAAGCGATGAGTATTAAGATTGATCAGAAGGCCCTGCGGGGAGTTGTGGAGAAGGTGATGGCTGACCTCGGTCGTCCGGTTGTCCGAACATCGGATTCCCAGGCAGGGAAAAAAGCTCATAAAGGGGGACAGGCACTTTCATCGGGAGAGTGTGGATGTCATTCCAAGCCCACTGCGGGGCCCGGCCACTTCGGAGTCTTCGATTGCGTGAATCGTGCTGCCAATGCGGCCCATGACTCATTTCTTCAGTTGAAGTCCCTCGGACTTGAGGGA
>CAXEFH010000416.1:0-2198 GCA_963989605.1 uncultured Roseibacillus sp.
GCGGCAGCGTCAGATGTGTATAAGAGACAGCATATCAGCTGCACGATGGGACAAATATGTCCAACGAAGTCCACCTGGGCATCGCAACAGCCCCGATCGTTCTCGAAACCGAGACAGGCCCGGGAGGAGACAGTCAAAGCCTTCCGGTTCCGTGCGAGATTCAGGGGACCTTCGACCAGACCCGCGACATCGACCGCTATCGATTCGAGGCCAGCAAGGGTGACGAATTCTGGATTGAAGTCTTCGCCCAACGTATTGGCACGACAGTTGATGCAACAATTCTCGTCGAGAGGTTGATTCGGGATCAGGGTACCGGGGAAAGCGTTGAGGTGGCAGGCTCCGCCGATGACCTGTCTGATGATACCGGAGAACGGCGTTTCCCCCTGCCCTGTGGAGATGCCGCCCTCCCTTTTACGGCCCCTGAAGATGGCACCTACCGAGTCACGATCATGAATCTGGCGGGGCGCGGTGGAATCGATCAGGTCTATCGACTCGCGATCCAGAAACCCTCCCCCGGATTCGAGCTGGTAGCCATCCCCTGGCGTCCTGCGCACATTAAGAACGAAGTCGACATTCTCACCCCCGTGCTCTCGCCTGGGGGACGGGTCGAGTTACGGGGCTTCGCCATGCGCCGGGGTGGCTATGAAGGCGACATCGAACTCCGGGTGGAAGGACTTCCCAAGGGAGTGCACTGTCCTCCGGTAACGATGGGTAAAGGGCGCGACTCTACCGTGACCCTTACTGCGGATCCCGATCTGTCCCCATGGGATGGGTTCATTACCGTCCGCGGGATGGGGGAAACCCACTCAAGCATCGCAAAGGTCGGAATGCTCGTCCATCGCGCAAGGGATTTCAGCAAGGAAACCTATTCTACCTCGCTGGCCCCGAGCTTAACCCTCTCTGTATCAAAATCACAAAATCCCCTTTCCATCTCGGTTCCGGGCAAAAGAACATTTGAGCTTTCCAAGGAGGGAAACATTGAAATCCCGATCGAGATTCAAAGGCACTCCTACGAGGGCGAGATTCTCGTGAAGTCTGAGGGACTTCCCGGAAAGACTCCTGAATTAAAGATTCCAGCCGGCTCTAACTCCGGCACCTTCGTCATTCCGTCGGAAATGAGCAGCCAATTGCCTGAGAACCCTGTCAAATGGGACTTCCGCCTGACCGGCGAGGTAGCATTCCAGCATAAGCCAGGTCCTGCTGCGGTCCTCTACGCGAGAGCAGAACAAACGCGTCTCAAGAACCAAGAGCGGGAATACGAGGAGCAGATCGAGTCTTCCCGGGCCACCTCAGTGACTGGAACAGGGGACGACTCCAAGGCTGTCCAAGCGGCCGTTCGACTTCCCGCCGTCCGATCCGCTATCCGCGCAACAGCCGATCGCCTCAAGCTGATCGCCGAACGAACCCGTGCCAGCAGTCGCAAGATCCGGGCCTACTCCAAGCCACTTACGTTACCGGCCAGTCGTTCGCAGGAGACGAACGCTTCCGAATAGGGGAAGCAGTCACAGGCCTGCGGAACATTCCTAGTCCTCATCATCGTCACTACCGTAGGATCCGTAGCTTCCATAGCCTCCATACCCATATTGGCTGTAGCCATATTTGCCATAGCGGTAGGATCCATAGGAGTAGTTATAGCCCAAAAGCCTGCGCGATTCCCGGTAGCCGTTTAGTATAATTCCAACAACCCGGCTCCCGTCTTCTTCCAGCATCTCGAGAGCTCGGAAGACCGCTGGTTTGGGCACCACATTCGCCCTCACCACCAGAGCAGGGTTACTCACGAGGGGGAAGATAATCCTCGTGTCCGGAACCGCAAGAACTGGCGCGGTGTCGATCACAACGTGGTCATAGTGTTCCCGGGCCCAGTCAAACAGCTTCCCGATCATCCCCTCCCTGAGCAGCTCCCCAGGATTAGGGGCCTTCCCCCCGGCGAAAATGGCATCAAGAGTCTCAATACCCGGAGTCTTGGTGAGCGCCTCCTCCGGTCTGCACTGGTTGGACAGCACCTCAGACATCCCTTTTTCTAACTCACTCCGGCGGAGATTAAATTGTCTGTGCACCTTCGGCTTCCTCAAATCCATGTCTAGGAGCAGAGTTTTCTTCCCCTGACTTGCCGTGGCGAGGGCATAGTCTGTCTCTTATACACATCTGACGCTGCCGACGAATAGAGAGGTGTAGATCTCGGTGGTCGCCGTATCATT
>CAXEFH010000417.1:0-2172 GCA_963989605.1 uncultured Roseibacillus sp.
ATGATACGGCGACCACCGAGATCTACACCTCTCTATTCGTCGGCAGCGTCAGATGTGTATAAGAGACAGAGGTGGAACCGTGAGTCCTATGATGAAATCCTGTTCTTCTTTGACGAGATGATTCGGTCCAATCGAAGTATTCTGGAACTGGTGCAAAGTAACTGGCTCTACAAGCGGGCTTCGGCGTACGGGTCAAAAGGGAAGGGCTACAGAAAAGTCGAGGGGAATTCGATGAAGAGGTTGTATGCGGACATTTTTGCAGATCGTGAGAGCAAAAGTGGAAACCGGAAGCTCCGCTATTCGCCACCAGTCATGGTTGAGCGGAAGGATGACCGGGAAGGAGGAATCATCACCAGCGCAGCGATCATGCGCCTGACAGCGTCGAAAACGCGTACTAGTCCCATCCGACGTGGGGTGTGGATATTAAATACGATGATAGGAAAGACCATGGAGGCTCCGGAGGATGTGCCATCTCTGGACGAGGCCCGGGAAGCGCTCAATATCCGGAGGAACCCTTCTGTCTCTGAGCTTATCAAGCAGCACGTTTCGCGTGCGGTATGTCACTCATGCCACAGGGAGATCGACCCCCTCGGTCTGGGGCTTGAGAACTTCGCGCAATTTGGGGAATGGCGCACCCGATATCCTGATAAGCTCCCGGTCATCGCATCGGGTGTGATGCCCAACGGCAAGCCGTTCAGGTCTCCCCGCGAGATGAAGGAGCTTCTGCTTGAATTGTACAGTGATGATATTGCTGCCAACTTTGCGAAAAAATTGTTCGCTTATGCTCTGGGTCGGAAACTGGAACCCTATGACCGGGTGGCGTTGGAGGAGGTCGTAAGTCGTGCGAAGCAGGATGGCTACAAGACCAATACGTTTATCGAGCAGATTGTCCTCACCACGCAGTTTCGTTGCAGGCAAGACCTGTGAATGGCTGGAAGCCGGCAGGGAGTCTGAGGTCATTAGCCTTGCGGCCAGTCTGCTCCCGGGGATATGTGGATCGAACCAATATCCCTTCCCGGGAGAATCCCAGTAGCTTTGTCTGAGGAAGAGAGGGCGAGTTCCGGGTTATCGCGCGACCAGGTCCGACATCCTTGAATCCCATGCCAGCGATGCCACTTTCTCCAGGTTGCCGTCCGTCGAGATCCGGTAGGCGGTGAGGCTAGCCCCGCTAGTGGCGGAGACCAGGAGGAAGTTTGCGTCCGGGGAAAGGGTTAGGCCCCAGGGGATCTTGTCGGCCTCGGTCAGGCCGAGAAACTCGGCCTTGCCATCTCCAAGCACGCGGTAACGAGAGATGTGGTCGAAATCCTGACGGTGCCCGCGCAGGCCGGCAAAGAGGAATTTTCCATTCGGGGTGATCAGAAGGTCTGATGCGCTCAGTCCTATCTTGGACATGCCGGGTGGCAGGATGCTTATGTCCTGTTCGACCTTGAGTTGGCCGTTGGTTTCTCGTCGGTAGGAGGACAGTCCGATGCCCTGCTCGTTGCTGAAATAGACCATGGGAAGAGAGGGGTGGTAGGCCATGTGGCGAGGGCCTGAACCGAGCGGAGGCTTGGCATCCTTAGGCTCAAGGGGGGTGATCTTCCCGGTCTTGCCGTCGTAGGCATACTGCAGGAGGGCGAGGTTTCCCTTTACGTAGGGTATGTAGACGTGCTTGCCGTCCGGGGGCAGGAGCACGCAGTGGGCTTCTCGTTTGCCCTCGTCCACCGTGGTGATGGCCTTCCCGGGTATCCCTTTGTCGTCAAGCGGGTAGACATTGAGCCGGCCGTTCCCGTAGCTGACCCCGAGCAGGTGCCTGTTTTCCCTGTCGAGGGATAGATAGCAGGCACCGTCGTTGAAGTTGAGGTTCTGGTGTTTCTGGTAGGAGCCATCCTTATTCAGGTGCACCACCGCCCCCGGCACCTTGCCGGGGTCACCGCCCGTTGCTGTGACATAGAGCAGGGGTTTACTCGGGTGCGCGGTGATGACGCGGCCCGGAAAGTCAAAATTCACTCTTTGGGCGACCTTGAGGGAGAGGCTTTCTCCGTTGGGGGTGGCCTTGACAATCCAGAGCGTATTTTCCTTGGAGCTCGGGGAATAAATGTGAAAGGGCTGGGACGCCTCCCGCAGAAGGCAGGAAATGAAGAGGGGCATGCGGGGTAGGAGCTGTCTCAGGAGTACTTTTAGTGCAGTCAA
>CAXEFH010000418.1:0-2137 GCA_963989605.1 uncultured Roseibacillus sp.
ATGAATATCCGTCGAGAGGTGACAGCCCCCCCCTTAGTCTGACCTGGTATCAAGGGGTGGAAAAACCGGAAATATGGAAGCGGGGAGGAATCCCGAAATGGGGGAGCGGTGTTCTCTTTGTTGGCGATGAAGGAATGCTTCTCTCGGATTACGGCAAGCATGTCCTTCTTCCGGAAGGGAAATTCAAGGACTTCAAGCGTCCGGAGAAAACCATTCCTGAATCGATCGGGCACCATCAGGAGTGGGTTCGAGCATGCAAGACCGGCGAACCAACCACCTGCCATTTCGACTACGCGGGTCCGTTAACGGAGGCCAACCACCTCGGCAACGTTGCCTTCCGGGCGGGGCGGAAACTTGAATGGGATGCCAAGAATATGAAGTTTCCCAATGCTCCGGAGGCGGAGCGGTTCCTCAAGAGGGAATACAGGAAGGGCTGGACGCTCTGAACTGGCATCGACCCTTCTCAAAGCTGACGAAGAACATTTTTGTGAATAGCCCGGGACGGCCTGGGGTCTAAATTCCAGAAAGCAGTGATCTGCACCGGTTTTTTCGCCGCTTCCATGATTGAAAATCCTTACCGAACCGCTAAAATTCCAGCATTATGAAGTTACTTTCACGATCCCGTCCGCAGCTTTTCGCGATAGCTCTTGTCGCCAGCTCAGTGCTCTCGAGCTGCGTCACCGAGAATCCCTACACCGGCGAACAGCAAGTCTCGAAAACCGCAACGGGGGCGGGACTCGGTGCTGCCGGAGGTGCCATTCTGGGTGCGATTATCGGCAACAACGTGGGAGATGGAGACGCAGGGCGCGGTGCACTTATCGGTGCCGCCCTGGGTGGCATTGCCGGGGGCAGTATTGGCAATTACATGGACCAGCAGGAATCCATGCTGCGGCAGGAATTGCGAGCCAGCGGTGTGAGCGTCACGAGGTCAGGGAATAACATTATCCTGAACATGCCACACGACATTACGTTCAATACCGCGAGCTCTCAAATCAAGGCGAGTTTTTCGCAGACCCTGAGTTCGGTGGGAATTGTCCTCCGGAAATTTAACCAGACGACTGTTCTCGTGAACGGGCACACGGATTCCGATGGAAGCGCATTTTACAACATGGGCCTCTCCCGTGATCGCGCGAGCGCGGTTTCGAATGCTCTTGCCAGCCAGGGGGTAGACCCGGCACGGCTGGTGACTCGTGGATTCGGGGAATCCCAGCCGATTGCATCAAATGACTCCGCGGCGGGAAAGGCCCGCAATCGCCGCGTTGAGATTCACATTGCGCCCCGGAGCTGAAGAGGCCGGGAGGCATTCTTTGACGAAAGGGAACAGCCGAGGTTGTTCCCTTTCTTTTTTTAATCCAGAGCACTCCTGAAGCAGCCTCGCCTCGGGGGCCGCTGGCTTGTGGTCAAAAAGGGATGTCATCATCCGGATCTGCGGGAGGCATGTCCGAAGGATCTCCCACCCCGGACGGAGCATCTTCGTCTCCGTAGGCAGGATTCTGATCTGTGGATGGATTGCCTCCGCCGAGTTTTTCTAGTTTCCAGGCATTCAGGTTTACGTAGAAGCGCTCCTTATATTCATTTCCGCGAATATCGAATGTGACCTTGACGGGGTCATCAACCTGCATCCCATCAGTGAGGGAGGTCTTATCCTTGACGCATTCGAACTTTATCATCTGAGGGTAGTTTCCATCCTCCACCTCCACCACGAATTCGCGCTTGGTAAATCCACTGTTGAAAGTCTGAACGTCGTTCACAACCTTCAATCGGCCCTCGATCTCAAATGATTTTCCCATCTTTTAACTGAGTGTGTTCAAGCGAAGAGTTGCGCCTGAATGCCCTGTTTTCAAGTTCAAGCTTCCTGCCGTAAGACTTCGGTCCCGAAGAGGCTCCCCAATCATGGTGCTCCCGGCTTGCCGGCGGGCACAATTCGTTCACCCTGTGGCCCCAATGAAATTCGGCTGCTTGTTCGTTATTCTCGGTATCTCTCTCGTCATCCTTGTCCCCTCCCTCTCGCTGGGTGCCAAACCGCGCGGGCCTCTCTGGACCGATCCAGCCAAGGCTGCAAAGGAGGATCCTGATTTCGTGATTCAGGGTGAGTATGCGGGAAAGGCGTCAGGAGTCCAGGTGGCGGCCCTCGGAG
>CAXEFH010000419.1:0-2082 GCA_963989605.1 uncultured Roseibacillus sp.
TTAATGATACGGCGACCACCGAGATCTACACCTCTCTATTCGTCGGCAGCGTCAGATGTGTATAAGAGACAGCACCCTGCATGTCCCCCTCACTGATGATACCCGGCACATCATCAACGCCGACCGTCTGGCGCTGATGAACAAGGGTGGACTGGTGGTGAATTGCGCACGAGGAGGACTTATCGACGAGAGCGCACTCAAGGCCGCCATCGATTCGGGGCATATTGCGGGCTGTGCCCTGGATGTTTACGAGAACGAACCTCCATCCCCGGACCACCCCCTCTTCTCCTGCCAGAAGCACATCGCATTTACCCCTCATCTCGGGGCCTCTACCGCTGAAGCCCAGGAAAACGTCGGAATCCAGGTCGCTGAGCAGATCCGGGACTTCCTGACCACTGGAGAGATCAGGAATGCCATCAATATGCCATCCCTCGATGCAGAGGCGCTGGCCGAGCTCGGACCATATCTTCATCTGGCCACGGCTCTGGGCAAAGTGCTTGCCAAGCTTGGACCCTCAAGCCCCGATTCCCTGAGAGTGTCCTACCACGGGCCCCTTGCCGAAAAGGATACAGGTCTGGTCTCCCGCCATGTTCTTACCGCACTGCTTTCCGCAGCCTGCAACGACGGACAGGTCAATGTCGTGAACGCTCCTGCGGTTGCAAAAAGCATGGGTATCGACCTTACTGAGTCTACCATCAGCGCTGCGACTGAATTTTCAGAACTCCTTGTCGCCGAGCTCACAAAGGGTGAGGACAAATTCCGGCTTGCAGGCACCATTATCGGAAAAACTCCTCGCATTGTCGAAATCGATCACACCTTCGTTGACACCAACATTAAAGGCCATTTCCTCATCGTGTCCAACGACGACAGGCCCGGAATCGTCGGAGCTGTGGGTAGCACCCTAGGAGAGGCAGGCTCCAATATTGCCAACATGTCCCTCGCCCGTAACAAGCAGGACGGAAACGCTCTCACAATTATTGAGATCGACCAACCGCTTGCCATGGAGGTCATGGATACACTCAGGGGAACTCCAGGGATTCTCTCCGTCACAGGGGTAACTCTGTGACAAGGAGCTCCTGTCTGGATTCGGTTCCTAGCGCCGATTGAATCTCGCCACCTCGCGCTCGGCCTCTCTCATCTCGACCCGCTTTTTCAGATCCTGTCTCTGGTCGGCATGACTCTTGCCCTTCCCGAGTCCGAACTCAACCTTGACGTGACTCCCCTTGAAATACATCCGGAGACAGGGAAGAGTGTAACCTTTTTCATCGGTTGACTGAGCTAGCTTGAGGATCTCATTCTTGTGGAGGAGCAGACGGCGGGGCCTTTTGGGAGCGTGCTGAAAATACTCCCCTGCCGCCTGCCAGGGCTGAATATCGCACCCATAGAGAAAGGCCTCCTTTCGCTCAATCCGCACGAAGGCATCCGAGATATTAACCTTGCCTTCTCTGATGGACTTGACCTCCGTCCCTCTCAGCTGGATTCCTGCCTCAAGGACCTCTGAGATATGGTAGTCACGCCGCGCCTTCTTATTTGTGGCTGCATCACGACTCATGATCGGAGCTCCGTGGCAGAGGGACCCGCTAGGTCACTAACCGATTGGTTCCTCGGCAAGCTTGACCTTCCCTTCAATAATTTCGGTCAGCGCAATGTCCGCAGCCCCCATGCTAGGCAGAGTATCGATCAGGGGAGCCCGTCCGGTGTTCAGTTGTTGGACCCGCTTGGAAACCATATTGATGAGAATCTGAGGATCGGGGACGAGTTCTGCTGCCTGCTCTACGAGATCACTTTTCATGGGTCTACCGGAAAATCCAGATACCGGCTTTGGCTGCTCGAAGGGAATTACGTTGTCAGCCTCCATCAGCACGGTCTGGTTCGCAAAATGGGAAGGAGTAGGTTCCTGCCCCAAGATGGTGCAAGAACCACAGTTCAAGACTTCAATCAAGAAATTTTGCGCGGTTATCCGCAATTACCGCCATGAGAACCTGTCTCTTATACACATCTGACTCTGCCGACGAAAAGAGAGGTGTAGATCTCGGTGGTCGCCGTATCATTAAAAAAAAAAGGGGGGGGGGGGGGGGGGGG
>CAXEFH010000420.1:0-2067 GCA_963989605.1 uncultured Roseibacillus sp.
AGGACCAGCAATCAGAGCAATATGGTTAGGAAAATAGCCCTGCGAATCAGACAGTCATCTATCTCATGGGGATTGGGATCTGTCTTGTCCCGCAAACATGTGAGATGGCCTTTTTCGGTTGCCCTCGCGTGGTCCTCCGGAGGGAATGACAGGTAATGAAAGCCGGTTGGATAATTTCGGTCCGAGTTGCCATGCAACTGTGTCTTGTCACTGTGATTCAAGCCTCGGTTCGAGATTGGCAGGCTGCGGCCTCCTCTCATTCCAACTTGCTTCACCGCTACAGCTTTGATGGAACTACCGATGAGGAGCGGATGAGTGACCGGAAGGGAAGAGCGAATCTTGCGGCGCGGACTTTTGGCAGTGGAACGATCAACCAGCTCCAGTTTGGGGTTGAAGGATTCGACGACTCATCGGAGGCCGTGCAGACGCATCGAGGACCCGGCAGCGATAACACGGAAGGAGCTTACCTGCGCACGGATTCAATCACCCTTGGCCGGACGGTATCGTTTGAGATTCTCTTCTCACCACTCGAGTCCGAAATTCGTGGTGGCCAATGGAACCTTGGCTATATCCTGTCAACCCGAACGGGAAATGACCGGGGTTATTTTCTGACCCAGGGCGGTCCTCTTCCCAGTAACGGAAGGACGATCAGGAGTAGCATGGGAAATTCGCACAGTGACCCCAATACCACCACCGTGTTGGAGAGTTTTACCCCAGGGCACTGGTATTATGTCGCAGGATCCTACACAGCGGGGGCGGGAAATGTGACTTGGACCAACTATGTCGCAGATGTCACCGCCGGGCAGAATAGCCTGACAGTCATCGGGCCCTTCACGAACTCGGGGGGAACCTATCCGTTGGGGTCTAGTCCTCTTGGCGTGGGGGGGCGATGGGATGCCCAGGAGTCCTTTTCAGGTCTTGTTGATGAGGTCAATTTTTATAATGAGGCTCTCTCCCCGGAAGTGTTCCAGCGGCACCTGTCGTTACTTGCGGGTGATCGGATTGCTCTAGTTGTCAGTGAACAGCAGGGGGACCTCGTCCTGTCCTGGAAGAGCAAGCCGGGCAAGCGCTACAACCTTCGCAGTTCCACGGATCTCTCAGGAGATCCAGCAATGTGGCCGGTCTTTGCTGATCAGGGGAACCTTGCGGCTACTCCCGAGACAAACACCCTGACGATCCAGCGCCCACCGGACTCTGAGCGCTATTTCGTGATCGAGGAGTTTCAGCCGCCTCCGGTTGTATATCATTTCTCGGACTTCGAGGAAGATGCGGAGGGTTGGACCAGTTTGGTGAATGATAAGACAGCCGAGACTAACTGGGAGCTTGGTACTCCTTCCGCTACCACAGGACCTCTCACCGGGGCGAATGGTTCGTTCCGGGCATGGTCCACCAACCTTGGAGACTATGGTCCGAATTCTGACATCTCCCTGAGGTCTCCCCTGATTGATCTCAGTGTTGCCACGGAAGCTGAGTTATCCTTCGAGATCTTCCGCGATGCGGATGGCTTCGGAGACATGGCTTCGGTTCGCTTCCTGAGGGGGACTGACCTGATTTCTCTGGGCGAAGAGTTTCCGATCGATATGAGTATCCTTGACACCGATTGGACCGCTATCCGAATCCCCGTCCCCTCGAATTTGATCGGAGGCCCTCTCGTGATCGAATGGAATTTTATCAGCGACGGAAGCCCCGATGCCTTCAGTGGGTTGTCCCTTGACGACGTGCTTGTCAGCGACTGAATCTGGAATAGCGGCCTCAGGATCGTTGTTCCCTGATCAATCGTTGGTTACTCCTTTCAAGGCTGCTCTCAGAGCCTGCAGCCATAAAGGTTTCCGTAGACGATTATTAGAATAAGAAGAGACCCAAGGAGCATCAGCGGAGGGACAATCCTGTCTTTCAACGACCGCTTGTCGTTCTTTCCTGAGCCTCGCATGGCGATGGGTTTAGATTTTCCGGTCGGTAATAACAATACGGCGTGCTCACTTTCGATCCGCTTCCAAACTGTCTCTTATACACATCTGACGCTGCCGACGAATAGAGAGGTGTAGATCTCGGTGGTCGCCGTATCAT
>CAXEFH010000421.1:0-2055 GCA_963989605.1 uncultured Roseibacillus sp.
TAAGAGACAGGGCGAGCACTTTCCAGCGCAGCATTTCTCCCCGGTTTAGATCACTTGTTGAAATCGTAGCGGTGTAGATCCCGTCACCGGCAAAGGCGTCGCCACCGCTTCCGTCATCCACCATCGGGGTTGTGTTTTCCTGGTCATACATGACCCGCCAGACCAGGGTCACATCCTGAATCGGGCGCATGGTAGGCAGGACCTCCGCCTCTACAACCATGCTGGTGATGCCAAAAGAACCTTCATAGATGATCACTGTCTGGTTGGTTCCGTCCGAGCCGTCCTGGTCAAAAGGGCCACTGTCGACCATGAAATCCAGACGGTCTCCCGGGTTCAGGTTTCGAACAATGGAAAAGTCTGAGGGGCCTCCATCGGTGAGACGGGAGAATATTTCGTTTCCCTCATGAAAGATCCTTCCGGTGGTTCCGTCCCCTGACGCGCTGAGGTTATGAAAGCTGCCCGCGATAGTGTGCAGACCGGAGGTATTGGAGACCCACCTGCGAATCGGATATTGCTCGGGCCCCGGGTTGGAATCGTTTGGGTGCATGCTGGTCGCCTCCAGAGAAGTCCAAGGCGAGGACGCGGAGGTATTCACATCCCAGGCGCTGCCGGTCCACTCCTGCGCCGGGCCGTTCCAAGCCCCTCCCTCTTCTCCTCCTGCAAACGGGATAAAGCTCGAGTCCGGGTCATACAAGCCGCCCCCCTCCTGGTATCCGTAATACCAGCCTTGGCGCCCCTGTACCCCCGAGAATTCAGCCGCGGAGTCGGCTGCTACGCCGGGATTTGACGAGGCGAGTTCAATGGCAGGAATATTTCTGGTAACATTCCTGATCAGAGGGCCAACTGAGGTGTTGCCACTGCTATTCGGGGCGTTGGGACTTGGGGTCGCGAAGTAGGCTGGGGTGCTTGTCGCGCTGGAGCTGAGAGCCTCAAGCTCTGGGACAATGAGGAAGTCAGAGCTTCCCTCGGAGACGTTGAGGCCATGAATACAAAGGAGGTTTGTCCCCAGCGACAGCAGGGAAGGAGAAATATCATAGTTATCATAGATCACCGCCTGAGTGTCACTATGGCTGGCTGTGGCGCTCGACTGGTAGCTTAGCTCGTCAGTCGATGGTGCGTTTTCCTCTGCGACTGGGAGAGGCCTTCCATTGAGGTAGGCAACGAATCCGTCATCCCACTTCATTTTGAGGTTCAGGGAGGTGGCGGAAGTGGGATCGGGAACGCTGAAGGGAATTCGCAGGTAAATTGAGGTAGCCTGGCTGAACATCTGTCCCTCGATGTCAGTTTCGATTAGGAGATCGTAGGGATCTTGCTCTCCGGTGGCATATCCGATCCCGGTAGTACCTTCACTCCACTGGTCATCGGGGAAAGCCGGTGCGATCCACGAATCCGCATTGTTGCCCTCGCGGACGTCATCCTCCCCGTCGGAGGGGAGATGATACCTGATCGTTGCGCCGGTCCTGATGAGGCTGGTTACAGAGGGGGCCCGCTGAAGCCCGTAGGAAACATCCTGAACCTGAAGGGGAAAAGAGGGTGAAAAGTGATGTCCTACGGTTCGTCCATCTGGTCTTACGAGCGCAAGATATTCCCCTTCGCTGGCGAGCTTGAAGTTTGTGTGGAGGATACGGTCAGGGTCGCGGCGGTCTTTCGCAGACGCGAATAAAACGAGTTCTTCACCGGCTTCGAGGACCACAGCGGGAAAGGTCCATTTAGTCAGGTTCGTGGCGTCATCAGTGAGGAACCAGCCATCAAGATCCACCGCGGCATTCCCCTCATTCAGGATCTCGATCCAGTCTTCATGGTCCCCGTCTTCATCGCGGAGGCTATTCTGATTGGAGGCCAAGAATTCTGAGATAACCAGCGAATCGGCGAACGAGGTCAGACAAGCAGCGGCCGTCACGACTAGAACAACCACAGGCGCAATGAGGCGGGTAACGGGTTTCATAAAATATACAACAAGGGCCTCATCGATCGTCACCGTATAGTTGCCTCAAAGCAATAGCAGAAAGAGGCCAGCCAGCGACCCGCCTCCCTCAGTATAGGTATATCTGCGTT
>CAXEFH010000422.1:0-2023 GCA_963989605.1 uncultured Roseibacillus sp.
TTCCACGCATAACCCGGCATCCGCCATTTCTGCCTGTCTCGTGGGCTCGGAGATGTGTATAAGAGATAGTGCCCGGGAGGAGGTTTATGGGCCTACTCTGAGGCGGCTGCGCGCGCTGGGCCCGAAAGAGTTTGCCCCATTGAAGCAACCCGCGGTGCGGAACCTGCCGGCCCTTGGGTGGAGAGAATTGAAGGCGGAAGAAGTGCCTCCTCCCTCCAGACCTGATGGCAATCCCTTCAATGTCGTCTTCGTGAATTCGGGTGACCGGGAGGTGAAGCTCTTCTGGATGGATCGTGACGGCGGCAGCAAGTTCTACGGGGCCATTGCCCCGGGAGGGCAGCAGCGACAGCAAACCCGTCCGGGTGCGATCTGGATGATCACGGATGCGGCAGAGGGCAAGAGCCGGCCGCTGGGCTTCTTCGAGGTGGAAGATCGGCCCGCCCGGGCGGTGGTGCCCGGGCAGTGAGGCTACATGTTGGAAGGTCGGCCTGCAGAGCTCAGCTCAGCTTGTCCAGTTCCTCCGAGAGTTCGGTGACCTTCTTGCGCAGGTTGGCGATGCGCGCCTCGCGCTGGATCTGGTCGTCTCCTTCCCCACCCTGGCTCAGCAGTTCGTGCAGGCGCCGATCAGCGACCTCTTTCTGGGCCTCGTCCATTCCATTAATGATGACCCCGATCACGAGGTTGAGCATAATCATCGTTCCTACGAGGACAAAGGAGACGAAGTAGAAGGCCCCGAGGAAGGGCTGGGCCTTGGGCACGACGGTCTGTCCCTCCACGGACTGGTTGTATCCCTCGTAGACATCGGATCCAAACATCTGGAGATACATCACATCGGTCCAGTCCTCGAGGGTGACCACCCGGAAGAGGGAGAGCATGGAGGTCCACAGGCCGCCGAAATGAACCGGGTCGTTGGCGCCGAAGAGCATGGTTCCTGCCACCGCATAGATGTAGAAGACGAGGAAGAGCAGGATGCTGACGTAAAACATCGAGGGCAGGCAGCGGAGGAGTGCGGAAACGATGAGCTGCAGACGAGGAATAACGGAGACGAGGCGCAGCGTCCGGAAGAGACGAAAGAGGCGCAGGACCGGGGCGAATCCTCCCCCGAAGGGCACGAAGCAGACCGCCACAATAAGAAAATCAAAGACGTTCCACCCGTCATAGAAAAAGCGCCAGGGTTTTGGGGCCGCGGCAGTCATCTTGAGGAGAATCTCGGCCACGAAGATATAGAGAACGATGTTATTGAGGACCTCGATTGTAGATCCGAGCTCCGTCATCAGGGGGGCGCTGGTCTCCATCCCGACGAGGATGCCTGCGAACACGATGACCGTGATGATAAATCCGGTGAACCAGGGAGCCTCAACGACACGGCGGCAGAATTCAGGAATGTTCACGATTCAGGAGAAGAATACACCCCACCCTAGGGCGAATTCAATCCAGAGTCGAGGCGCGGGGTTGCGCGGCATTCCTACCTCTCCTGATAGACCCTGACCCAGTCGACCTGCATGGACTGAGGGAACTGCGAGAAGTCGTAGAGTTCGTTGGGGCGCTTCTTGTCTGGTCCGGGGTCCCGGGGTCCCCACACCCCGAAATAGTTGCCCCCGATGGCAAGGTTCAGGATCAGATAGAAAGGATAACCGCGGTAGATCTTCCGGCCGCCAAACTTCGACGGGTCCCTGAGATCCAGACCGGGTCCCCACTCCCTGCCATCGAGCATGAAGACCAGGCGGTCGGCGGTCCACTTGCACCCGTAGACATGGAAGCCGGAGATATAGGACTTCTGGCCGGGCTTCGGCTGCAGAGAGCCATCCAGTTTCTGGTCTGCAATCCACTGTTTGGGGTTGATGGCCCCGTCATAGCGCCGGTAGTGGGAATACCAGCCGATATGGCCAACCGTCCACCTTCGGGGACTGGTATGATACACCGCCCCGCCGTGATAGAGGCGGGTGGCCCGCCCGACATTTCCATGATGTCGATCTCGCCAATGTAGGGCCAGGTGCTTCGGGTCCATTCGCGTTTGTTGTCG
>CAXEFH010000423.1:0-2018 GCA_963989605.1 uncultured Roseibacillus sp.
TTTTTCAAGCAGAAGACGGCATACGAGATTTCTGCCTGTCTCGTGGGCTCGGAGATGTGTATAAGAGACAGGGAGCAGATAGCCCCATACCCCGGAAATGGGACTTTCCCCGGCCGTTCTCTCGATACGGATCGCGCCTTTTGCTGCGAGCCCGACTACTCCGGCACTGAAGCATGTGTGGTCGTAGCCGAGCCGTTCCATTCTGGCGCAATAGGCGGCGGCCCCCGCTGAGAGACCTTCCGGAGGCAAATACCGGGGCAGAATCAATCCTTTCTTGGGGTCTCTTCCGAGGAACAGCCAGACAAAGAAATAGGAGAGGAAAGCAGCGCCGAGGAGGAGGATCAGAAGGCGCCAGTTCTCTATGTTTGTAAGCCAGTGGGAAATCCAGATTCCGCGAAAGGGAGCTTCCCGTCCTCCCCGCTCATAGGCCCGGACATCGAGGAGCCCCGGGGGCCATTCCAGCACGAGGATCAGGTTCTCCCTCGCTTGGAACGACCGGGTGGCCTTGATGGTTGCGCCGGTCTCCGTCAACTTAGCCGCGTAGTCCTCTCCCCAGTCTCCGTCTTTCCCGGTGTAACCCCAGACCTTGGTGGCTCTGATTCCCTCCGGCAAGACTACCGTGGCACTCACTTTGTCGGCGCTGAATTCCCACCGGCCATGGACGTCCCAGTAAAGGCCGTCCTGCCCTTCCTGAAAGTAGAGCTGTCGCTCGGCTCGGTAGGTGAGCTCGTAAAGGTGGGGCCCCGGCTTGAGGAAGGCTCCCTCCCGGCCGATGCGGATGCGGATTTTCTCCTGGCCGAGGTCTTGCGTCCGGTAGGGTTCGTTCTTCCCACCCCGTTTCACAGAGAGAACTTCAATTGGATTCTTCGGTTCGATAGTCCTTCTTTTTCCACCTCGTTTCGCGGAACTAACTTCAGATGAACGTTTCCCTTTGCGGCCCTCCCGGAGCCACGCGATATCGCGGAAAATCCCCTGCTTAATGTTCTTCCCCTCGGCCCAGACCAAGATGGTTTCGGTCACCAGCAGGTCCCCAGTTTTTTCCACCACGATCTTGCTGTCCCAAGAGAGGATCTTCTCATCAGCCGCAGCAGGGACACTCGCTGCCAAGAGGCAGATGCCAAGCAGCAGAAAGGCCCCTCTCACGTCTGTATGACCTGCTGGGGGCCCTTCGCTACTGATCCTTCTTCTCGGAATCGGCCTTTCCGGCCTTTCCGGCCTCCGCGAAGGGAACAAACTTCAGGACCTTGCCGTTGATGCAGTAGCGCTGGTCGGTGGGGGTATCAAAGCCCTCTCCGCTGAAGACGTGACCAAGATGGCCATCACAGACCTTGCACCGAACTTCAACCCGGACCGTTCCGAATGAGGTATCGCGCAGGGTTTTAATGTTCTCGTGCTTCGAGGCGTCAAAGAAGGCGGGCCAACCGCATCGAGCATCAAACTTTTCCTTAGAGGTAAACAGTTCTGCGTCGCAGCCGGCGCAATAGTATGTGCCTGCACCCTGCTTTTTCCACTCGTCATAAGCCTTCCCCCAAGCGCGCTCGGTGCCATGCTCGCGAAGAATGTGAAATTGCTCGGGCGTAAGGATTTTTTTCCACTCTTCTTCGGACTTGATCACAGGCTTACGGGGTTGGGCTGGTGCACTGGCTTTGGCTTCGGGCTTTGAGCCATCGCCCGGGGAGATCTTCTCCTTGCTGTCGGCAGTGGCGTCACCGCAGGAAAGCTGGAGGAAGGCGACCCCGGCAATGAGGGTTGAAATGAAGAGCTGGGAGACGCGTTTCATGTCCGGAATCCTAACTCGGAGGGGAGAGCCTGTCAAAACCATGCTGAGCCCTGATCCTAGCAGAGGTGAGGCCCTAGGTCATTCCCAGACCGACTGGGAAGATGAGCTGCACGAGCAGAGTAAGGAATAGGTTGAAAATCAGGATGGCGAGTTAGGAAAAGACCTGTCTCTTATACACATCTGACGCTGCCGACGAATAGAGAGGTGAAGATCTCGGTGGTCGCCGTATCATTAAAAA
>CAXEFH010000424.1:0-1996 GCA_963989605.1 uncultured Roseibacillus sp.
CATACGAGATTTCTGCCTGTCTCGTGGGCGCGGAGATGTGTATAAGAGACAGGTTGTGGAACGCACGGCTGGATTCTCGGCACGCGCTTCCTTTTCACGAAAGATCCGTTTGCGTCTGCCGTTGAGAAGATTGCTCACGTGGGTGTACTGGACGAGGAAGTAGGAGCCAAGGAGGAGGGCGGTGGAGAGCAGGCAGACGAAGCCCAGCTTCATGAAAATGAGAATCCATTGATTATCCTCGGTCCAATAAGTCGATCCTGCTCCCCAGTCGCTCACCCAAATCTGAAGGACGTCAACGAGTGGCATGTGGGCCAGATAGAGCCAGTAGGAAGAATTGGAGGTGAAGCGGATCCAGCCTCGGGGCTTGGAGCAGATCAGCTTGAAGAGCCCGATGAACCCGAAGATCATCAACCAGCTGTAGGTAGTCAAGAGGAAGCCAGCCTTGGTCATTGTCCATCCTCTCGCCTTGGCAGACTGTCCATCGGCTCCGTTAAACCACTCTACAAAGTGGCCGGCTAAATTCCCAAGGGCAGATGAAAGTGAAACGAACAAGTTGATAAATTCTGGAAGCTCCTTGCGGGTTTCGGCGAGGGAAAGCACAAAGGTTGCTGCGGCCAAAGCAAAGAGAACAGGCCACGCAAAGCGAAGCAGGTTGAGGATGCTGCGAAATTGAAAAAGGATCGCACCCACAAGAAAATAGACGCCGTAATGCCATAGCTTCCACCATGCCGGTTGAGGTGGAAAAGCGATGTTTTCAAGGGGAACTCTTGCGATCAAGGTGTTATCAGCGAGGTATTGAGGTCCTGAGCGCCAAGTCTTGTCTTCCTTCTGCCTGAGATGAGCGGGAAGTCCCATGAGATGCTCCCGGAGTTCTTCCACGTGCAGGCCGAGACGGTTTGAGGAGCCAAGTTCTTCTGCCGCTGCCTTCTTCAGTCTCCCTCCAGTATCGGCGGCCATCCTTCGTGCGTCGTCAATTGCCCGTTCTGAAATCCCAGCCTCCCGGAGAGCAGAAAGAGCCTCTTCCGTCAGGCCCTTTCTGCGCAGGGTGCGAATGACATCATCGGAGACAACCCGCAGGGGTGGCAGGGGCTCTGCATTGACAAATACAGCGGTCTGAGGACCGAATTCTGCGGTGCCCATTTCATCCTGACCGCGATAGGTTTCGAAAATCAGGAGAAAGGCGAACGCTCCAAGCCCGGTTGCGACGGCTCTCCGGGAAAGTGGCTTCCACCGGTTCCAGCAGGACCCTGCGTCCTTACGCTTCACGCAGATTGATATGAACGCGGTCACGGCCCGTAGCAAGAGGCGGAAAAGACCGATGAGAAGAGCGAAACCGAGACACAGCAGGAAAAGATCGTAAAGAAACCAGAGGTGATGGAGTACGATTTTTGATCCGAAAAACTCACTCATGTAGTTTCGTTCGAAAAAGCTTCCCAACTTCGTCCAGAGGCCGGGCTTCTCGCCCGTGAGCAGAGCCCGCACCTGAGCCCGTCCAGCCATGACCTCCTCAACCGATACGGGCATCTTGAGAAACCAGATTGCCATCTGCGTCTGATCCTTGGGCGTATGAGCAGCCTTCAGCGGGGTCTCCTTGTCCTGGTTCTCTTGCTGGGGAGAGGCTCCTGCCTCAAGGAGAATCTCCGTGACTGCGGCTTGCCCCATCAGGGCAGCCCAATGCAGGGCACTTGCGCCTTCGCCATCGACTGCATCAATCTTCGCTCCGGCATTCAGCAGAAAGGAAACAACCTCGGTCTCACCGGCTGCACTGGCATGATGAAGAGCGGTAGCCCTTACGAGCCCGGGCTTGGGACGATTAATGTTAGCGCCGCCATCGATAAGTTTCTGTATGCGCAAGAGGTCTCCCTCTTTTGCCGCATCCCAGATCGATGCGGTCGAGGCTCTGGCGGGTTTGCCGGCTTCGGACCTGTCTCTTATACACATCTCCGAGCCCACGAGACAGGCAGAAATCTCGTATGCCGTCTTCTGCTTGAAAAAA
>CAXEFH010000425.1:0-1938 GCA_963989605.1 uncultured Roseibacillus sp.
ATTGAGGGGTCCATCCCAACAAGCCCGGCTCCAAGAAGGGAACTCAGAACCCCGACAAAAACCCACCATCCATTCTTCTTTCGGTAGTCCTCCCCCCGCCCGAACCGTGCCTGCAGATTTTTCTCCAAGCCATCACTCGCTCTCGCAAAAGATTCTCCGTAGAGCTTTCGACCACTTGGCCCTAAAGTCACGGTTCTACGCGACGTCGTAGCATCTGCGCTCCAATTGTGAAAAAGAGCATGATACACAATCTCGTCATCTGCCTGTAGCTCCAGTCCGTCCATTCCATTGTCATGAAGCAGGAAGGTGCTGCCGTTTTTCTCGATGGTCACGGCTCCCTTTCCCGCCAGTCCCACAACGGACGCCGTAAACGCTCCATCGTCATACCCGACCGGGCAATCCTCGATACTCCAGAGATAACGCAGGGCGGCAGGGGAATACCCAGTCGGGGGTTCCTGTTTCGGGCCTCCGTCAACCTTGTGGCGATCCCAACCTACCAGTAACCAGGCCACAAAGTAGTAGCTCACCGCGCCGATCAAAACGACTTCGCCCATGAGAAAGGGAGAGTCCTCCCCCCAGAGGACCTCGAGACCCTCCGCAAGCAGCACAACCATGCTAAAAAAGGCTGAATCTATCGGCAACCAGAGCATCCTTTCTTCCGAACTCTAATTACCCGCCCTTCAGAGCGGAGGCAAGGTCAGGAGGCAGCCGCTCGCTGACGTTTTCCACCTCAAAGAAATCGGCTGCCTTGAAACCGAACATGCCAGCAAACAAGTTGGCAGGAAAGGACTCCACCAGATTGTTCAGGTCGCGCGCCGAGCCATTGTAATACCTCCGTGCATACTGGAGGTAATCCTCGATTTCCACGAGGTCCTCCATGAGACTAAGAAAGGCCTCATCCGCTTTCAGTTCCGGGTATTGTTCCACCAGTGCCACAATCCGGCCGAGGTCCCGTGCGAGAACCCGCTCCGCGCTCCTTGCTTCTCCTGCTCCGGATGCGGCCTGAGCCACCCCGCGCTCACGCACGACGGCCTCCAGCAGTTCCCGTTCATGTGATTGGTATCCCCTGACGCACTCCACGAGAGTGGGGATCAGCTCATGCCTTCGCTTGAGTTGGACATCGACCCCGCTCCAGCCTTCCCGTAGTTGATTACGGGACTTCACGAGCCGGTTGTAGAGGACCACCAGCCAGAGAGTGCCGAGAACTCCAGTCCCTGCCACGACGATGAGAGCAATTTCCATGAATCTACGGTAAAGAGTCTTCGCAGCAAATTTGGCATTTCGAAATACCAAAATAGGTTCTAAACCTTGGCGTGGTCTATTTCCGCCTGCTTGGTCGACTCGTCCTGAGATTTTTTCTCTACCTCGGCGAATTGGCAGGGTTGGTCGGGCAAATCTGCGAATCGCTTCTTCAGGGCAGGAAACGTTGGCGCCAGTTTTTCGAACAGATCGTTGAAATAGGATACCGCTCTCAAATCGTGGTCGTGATCACCGGAGGCTTCACGGGAGCGGTGCTCGCAACCCAGGCCCTGTTCCAGTTTGCCCTCGTCGACATGGAGACCATGGGAGGAGTCATTGTCAGTGTTGGGATGATGAGGGAACTGGGGCCCACCATTACCGGCCTCATGCTGGCTGGCAGGGTTGGCTCTTCCATGGCGGCTGAAATCGGGACTATGAAAGTGACCGAGCAGGTCGATGCGCTCCGCTCGATGGGCGTACATCCGATCGACTTCCTCGTTACCCCTCGTCTGCTGGCCATGTGTGTTTCCATCCCGCTGCTCATCGCCCAGTCAATCGCCTTCGGCATTATTGCCTCCTACGTCGTAGGCGTTCACCTCTTCCAGGTCCCCGGAGCCTACTGGAACCTGTCTCTTATACACATCTCCGAGCCCACGAGACAGGCAGAAATCTCGTATGCCGTCTTCGGCTTGAAAAAAA
>CAXEFH010000426.1:0-1936 GCA_963989605.1 uncultured Roseibacillus sp.
TTTTTTTTCAAGCAGAAGACGGCATACGACATTTCTGCCTGTCTCGTGGGCTCGGAGATGTGTATAAGAGACAGCAGATGGGGGTAGACCGTCTGGGAGAGTCCCGCCTCGAGGGCGCGTTTCTTGACAATTTTCCTGACGCGGTCCGGTCCCAGAGGGCCGCCGCGAATCGAGAGAAAAATCTCGGACGAAGTATGCGATTTGACGAGGTTGGGGCGCTCGTTGTGGAGATAGTCTTTCAGCGCCACGCGAGCTCGACCGCCGACTGGAACAATACGGGTCTTGTTGCCCTTGCCGGTGACCCTGAGAAAGCCGTCATCGAGGTCAAGGGTTTCTAGGCGAATGGAACAGACTTCCGCGAGGCGAAGTCCGGATGAATAGAACAGCTCGAGGATGGCAAGGTCCCTGCGTCCGAGTGCCTTGGAGGTATCGATGGAATCGAGAATCTGGACCAGTTGAGAGACCTGCAGGGTGTTCGGGAGAGAGCTGCCGGTTCGGGGAGAGAGGAGGGGCTCGGAGGGATCCTCCGTCATCAGGTTCCGCTGAGCAAGGAAGCGGAAGAATATTTTAGTGTGCACGATCGCTATCCGGAGAGATGAGGCCTCGAGCCCCCGCCTCTTCTGTCTGGAAAGAAATTCCTGAAGGCATTTGGTGTCGACCTTCTGCCAGGTCGCGAACCCCTGCTCCTGCAACCAGTCAGCGAGGTTTTCCAGGCTACGCCTGACCGAAATCTGGTAGGCAGGAGAGAGCCCTCGCTCGGTGGCCAGAAACAGAATAAAGCTATCGATCTCGGGTGCCACTGGCAGCAGTGTAACAGAAAGGGAGGAAGGGAAAGGCCTGAAAAGTTGTTCTTTGGAGGCGGCGTTTTGTTACTCGAGGTTGATTTTCCCGGTCCGGGGCGCTAAGGATCGCGTCTCATCCCGAGGGGAGAAAATGAAGAGTAATGCCTAGGGTATTCATAAAGACATATGGGTGTCAGATGAACGAACGTGATTCGGAGCAGGTTGCCCGGATGTTCGTTGAGGGAGGCTACACCCTCACCAGCGAGGAGCAGGAGGCTGATGCTATCCTTGTGAACACCTGTTCGGTAAGAGATCAGGCTGAGCAGAAAGCGCTCGGCAAGATGGGGATGATGGGCAAGCACCGCGAAAAGCGTGGGCACGTAGTGTATGGATTCATGGGCTGCATGGCGCAGAGCCGCGGGGAGGAACTGTTCGACCGTGTTCCTCACCTCGATCTGGTGGTGGGAACGCAAAAATACCACCGGGTCTTTGGCTATGTGGATAACATCCTTCGGAAGCGGATGGAGGATCGGATGGATGAGCCTTTCATGTCCCTCGACGGTAACGCGGTTGAGGAGGAGGGGATTCAGGTGTCCGGGCGAGATGGAGGGAAGGTGGTTGATACGCAGGTCGAGGAGGGAAGCCAGAACACAATCCGTGATCATGTCGCGGCCGAGAAGCGACCTTCAGCCTTCGTCTCGATCATGCAGGGCTGCAACATGAGATGCAGCTTCTGTATTGTCCCCGATACCAGGGGCGGAGAGCGGAGCCGTCCGATTCGGGAAGTGGTCAGGGAAGTTGAACGACTGGCCAGGCAGGGAACCAAGGAGGTGACTCTCCTTGGACAGATTGTAAACCTCTATGGACGAACCGAATTCAAGCGGGTAAATGGAAGGTCTCCTTTCGTGCAGCTGCTCGAGGCAGTTCATGAAGTTGACGGGATTGAACGGATCAGGTTCACCTCGCCTCACCCCATTGGCTATCGCGACGATCTCGTCGAGGCCTTCACCTATCTCCCGAAGCTGTGTTCGCATATTCATTTTCCCATGCAGAGTGGGAGCGACCGAATCCTCAGAGCCTGTCTCTTATACACATCTGACGCTGCCGACGAATAGAGAGGTGTAGATCTCGGTGGTCGACGTATCATTAAAAAA
>CAXEFH010000427.1:0-1908 GCA_963989605.1 uncultured Roseibacillus sp.
TTTTTCAAGCAGAAGACGGCATACGAGATTTCTGCCTGTCTCGTGGGCTCGGAGATGTGTATAAGAGACAGCGGTAGTAATTGAACCAGTTATCAACGACGCGCTGGAGTTCACGACACCCCTCCTCCGCAGTCTTGAATATCCGTTCGCGATTTGCATCTGGTCCCTTCTCTTTCTGATGCTTCCGGCTCTTCATTACCTCGCCCTTGACCCTTTGTTCCTCGCGCTCAATTTCCTGTGCGAGGCCCTCCAGACGCGGGGCAAGTCTCTGTGGGTCGTATTTCTTCTGAGACCGCCTCTCATATTCCAATGCCGTTATCTTTTCTGCGAAGAGAAGAAATCGGGAAGCTGCCTTCAGGTGTTCAGCCTCAGCCTTGAACTGTTGATGGTCCCTTTCGATTTTTTGTCGGAAGAGAATGTAGTCGACCTTACCCGACCGATTCATCTGATCAAAGTTCATGCTGAGGAGAACACGGTGCCATTCGCTGAAGAATTTCTCCATCCCTGTAATTCTTTTCGCCTCCAGCCTGGAGGGGAACTGCCGCTGGAAAGTTTCCCGGTCTTTCGAAAAGCGGTCCAGAAGATCCCTGAAATCATTTGCGTGTGACATGGAAATCTCTTCTCCATCGGGACCCGTGTAACGTGGACCGGTGGTGGATACTTGTGCGGGAAGAAGAGAGGTCCCGGCTAGAATCAGGACCGCAGGAATAAAATTTCGTTTTTTTAAACTCATGGGGAGGAGCAAGTTAGGCTACTGTGCGATATTGTAATTCGGTGGCTCGATGCCAAGAAGGTGCTTCCGGAAAAAATCTTTCCTGCGGCGATCACCGTGGCGTCCACCCCCCCCATGTCCTCCATTAGGTACTACGATCATATCAAAGTCCTTGTTCGCACGGATAAGGGCGTCCGCTAACCGCAGGGTCGATTCCGGTGGCACATTGTTGTCCAGTTCACCTACGATGAGGAGGAGTCTCCCCTGTAGTCTGTGAGCGTTATCGATGTTGGAAGATGCAGAGTAGTGAGGTCCCACGGGATATCCCATCCATTGCTCGTTCCACGATGACTTATCCATCCTATTGTCATGGCATCCGCATGAGGAGACCGCGACCTTGTAGAATTCGGGGTGAAACAGAAGGGCGCCGGTGGAGCTTTGGCCACCGGCAGATCCACCGTAAATGCCGACCCGGGTTATATCATACCAGGGGTTCTTGCTGGCGTAGGCCTGATGCCAGAGGATTCGATCAGGAAAGCCTGCGTCCTTGAGGTTTTGCCAGCAGACATCATGAAATGCCTTGGACCTGTTTGCGGTTCCCATCCCGTCTACCTTGATTACGACAAAGCCCATTTCAGTCCACGCCGAGTAGCGGCGGCCTGCACTCCAGCGCTTGGGCACGTACGAATCGTGGGGACCAGCGTACATGTCCTCGAGGATCGGGTATTTCTTGTTAGGATCGAAATTTGCGGGTTTGCAAACGATGCCCCAGATCCCGGTTTCACCATCCCTACCCTTGGCTGAGAACACCTCCGGGGATTTCCATCCCGAGGCAAGAAGTTCACTGATGTCGGTTTCCTCGAGTTTACATACCAGTTTCCCATCAGAGACCCTCCTCAGTTCATGAGCGGGGGGGGAGTCAACACGGGAATATGTATCGATGATAAACCGCTGATCCGGGGAGTACTGTATTTCGTGGTCACCATTTCCCTCTGTGAGGGCGACGAGGCCTGTTCCATCGAAATTAATCCGATAATAGTGGATGAGATAGGGGTCCTGCCCCGGGTTTCTGCCGCTGGCGCGGAACCAGACCTGCCGTTTGTTCTCGTCAATCCGGTCGACATGTCGAACCACGAATTCTCCCTGAGTTACAGCCCTGTCTCTTATACACATCTCCGAGCCCCCGAGACAGGCAG
>CAXEFH010000428.1:0-1887 GCA_963989605.1 uncultured Roseibacillus sp.
GACCACCGAGATCTACACCTCTCTATTCGTCGGCAGCGTCAGATGTGTATAAGAGACAGCTACTGCCCGCGCTTATATTTCTCATGGGGTTCAGCCTGGATCGCTCTCAGGAAGTCAAAGGCGTCTTCGACCAGTTCCTCATCATGTGCAAGAAAGGTCAGCTCCAACCGAACGCAACTGGCCAGAGTCAGGCCCATGAGCCTTCATGAATACACAAGGGATTTTGGTTTTTCAGGCCCATCTTGAAGATTCTGTATTACCAGAGCGGCCATTCCCGTCCCCGGGATCAAGGCAGATGAGCCCTCTGCCACGATCGCCAAGCCGAAAAATGCCAGAGCAGTGCATAGCGCAAGCATCCTGTAAAATGACTCTTTTTCACGGTCTGCCCCCGCTCGCCAAAACCGCCAAACTAGTTAACCGCGGCTGTTCGTTCCCATGGAACTACTTCCCATGCCCAACCCCTGCCATACGGTAGAGCTCAAGAGCTTGCTCAAGAGAATATCCCTCAAGTGGCAGCTTTCTGCGCCCTTCGCTGCGAACAGCCCGAGTCACTCCTTTCCGGAAGCGCAGGATCTCTACTTTGCGTTCTTCATTGCTGATACCCCTCTGGACGAGAATGGACCGCTCCTCATTTACCCGTCCCATTGCCCGATTCAACATGCCGAGCATCCCCTCCGGATCAAAGGCAGGCGAATCGAGAAGGTCCAAGACTCTCGCAGAACCACTATTCCCGAATTCGGTCGTGAGGTCCGGACTGATGACCGAACATCCCGCAAAACCTCTTTCATTGGAAAACTTGAAAGCGGTAGCCCAATGCTTCAGAGCCGGCCACTCAACCGGATATTCCTCGCCCCTCTTGAGCCGTATCTTCATGGGTATAAATTGTGTTTTCAGAACCTCGATGACCTTTGGATCAGTTAGAGCGAGGGTCCGCAGAAGCCGACCCTCCAGACAACAAGGCTCCGTTGGGGGTCCCGGCTGAGAAACGAAAAAAAAGATAAAGAGAGGCTTTCCTGTTCCCCGCGATTCATTCAGCGCACTTTGCACCCTGATTCTCCAGGGAATACGATTCCACGGAAGCGAGCCTTCCTTCTCAATCTCAAGGACCTTCGCTACCATGCTCTTCGCCCTGCCCTGATCCCACTTGTCGCCTGCCATGAGCGGCATGGCGAATGCGCCTACGGTAAAAGGCAGGAGCAGAACCGCGATATTCATGAGCCCCTACCCTATCAAGCTCTCTCGCGATCACAAACCTCTGATCGAATTTACTGCATCACGGTACTACTAACGCCGCTTTAATCCGAACCCTCTCTGTGAATAACTTTCGCGTTCATTCATGGTGATCACCGGTTACAAACTCATTCGTGGCAGGTAAGGAAGGCAAGCTCACCCCTATGATGGCGCAGTATCAGTCGATGCGCCGTTCGCTTCCCGACGACGTACTTCTCTTTTTCAGGCTCGGGGATTTCTACGAGATGTTCTTTGAAGATGCCAAGCAGGCCGCCGGCCTACTTAACGTCGCTCTCACCAAGAGAGGGGGCGTTCCCATGTGCGGTGTACCGCACCATGCTGCAGAAAACTATATCGCCAAGCTCATCAAGCAGGGAAGGAGGGTCGCCATCGGCGAGCAAACCTCCGAGCCGGTTCCTGGAAAAATCGTGGACCGGGAAATCTCCCAGATTATTTCCGCCGGGACGATCGACAACCTTTCCCTTCTCGATGATCGCCGGCACAACTACCTCGCCGCAGTCCATGAACATGGGAGCACATAACGGCTTGCAGTCGTCGATCATTAAACAGGTGAATTTACCCTGGCGGATTTTCCCGATCGCCAGCAGATGGCAGACGGTCTGCCCAGAATATCCCCAGCAGACCTCCTCAGCGCTG
>CAXEFH010000429.1:0-1876 GCA_963989605.1 uncultured Roseibacillus sp.
GCGGCAGCGTCAGATGTGTATAAGAGACAGCAAAATATCTGATCGAAGCAATCCGCCCGGACAACTTTGAAGAGGTCGAACTCCTGAATTCTCCAAATCTCAGTTCGGCAGGGAAGAGCACGGCCCTCTTTCATGACCGAACCGAGGAACTGATAGAGCCCCTCCCCGGTGGCGGCTTGATCCATTGGGGTGCGAACGAACTTTCCGTTCGGGGACTTTATCAGAACGGGCGAGCCTTGATCGGACTCGCCCTCGGAGACGCCAACGGAGACGGCATTGATGACGTCTACCTGCCTCAGGCCCGCGACCTTCCGAACATGCTCTTTCTCTCCCAACCCGATGGGAGCCTTGTGGAGGTCGCGGCCGGATCCGGACTAAACTGGCTGGACGAGACAACCGTCGCTCTCTTCGCTGACTTCGATAACGATGGTGACCAGGACCTGGTGGTCGGAAGCCGGGAGCGCATGGCTCTTCACGAGAACTCCGATGGCACGGGGCTCAATTTCAAACGGGTGCTCGAGTTGCCTCAGGCCGATACCTCTTCGCTTGCAGCTGCTGACTACGATGGTGACGGCCTGCTTGATCTTTTCGTCTGTAACTACCTCAGCAGTGTGGAGAATGAAACGGTGGCACTCTCCGACGCCATCTACAACGCCCTCGACGGTGGATCCAACCGGCTCTATCGCAACCGAGGCAACTTCGAGTTCGAGGACGTTACCGAGTCAACGGGCATGAATGTAGATGCTACCCGGCTCAGCCTCGCCGCCTCGTGGGAGGATTTCGATAACGATAACGACATGGATCTCTATGTTGCCAACGACTTTGGTCCGAATGCTCTTTATCGTAACGATGCAGGTGTGTTCACACAAATCGCTCCCAAGGTGGGAGCGGATGACCCCTCCTTTGGAATGTCCATCACGTGGGGAGACATCAACAGGGATGGCCTTATGGATGCCTGCATCTCAAACATGTTCTCCGCCGCGGGAAATCGTATCACCGCTCAGCCCAAGTTTGAAAAGGTTCTGGCCGATGGACTGGAAGTCGACCGCATTGCCTACCTTGCCCGCGGAAATACCTTGCTGATTAACAAGGCGGGGGCTCAGTTTGAGGAGCGAAGTTCCCAAGCCGGCATGGTCAATACCCAATGGACCTGGGGAACCCTGTTTGCCGATTTTGATAACAGTGGTCACCTCGACCTGATGGCGATGAATGGCTACATCACTGGTCCGACTGTCGATGACTTGTGAAGTTTCTACTGGCGGCAGGTTCTGCCGGATTCAGGAACGAAGAGTTCATCGCGTGATCAACTTGAGATCTATCTGCGAGAAGGCCGCTCTCTCAGCGGTCGCGAAAAGAATGCCCTCTTCCTGAATACGGGTAGTGCATCCCGCCGCTTTGCCAACATCTCCCTCATCTCCGGAATCGATCAGGACAGTGATGGCCGCGGACTCTGCCTGACGGACTGGGATGCTGATGGGGATCTCGACGCGTGGGTCAGCAACCGCACTGCACCTACGGTTCAGGTCTTCGAAAATCGCTGGGGATCCAAAGCTGGAGACTTCGTAGCATTGAAACTTCAAGGCACCCGGTCCAACCGCGATGCCGCCGGCGCCCGCGTCACGATTCTGCTCGAGGGAGAGGAGACATCACCTCTCACCCGAACTGTAAGACTCGGCGAGGGCTTCCAGAGCCAGTCATCCAAGCGCCTCCACTTCGGCCTCGGAAAGAACCCCCGGATTGGATCCGTGGAAGTCCGGTGGCCCGGGCCCACCTTTGCGACCGAAACATTCTCGGGGATACAGGTTAACAAGTTCCACCTTCTCGTAGCTGTCTCTTATACACATCTGACGCTGCCGACGAATAGAGAGGTGTAGAT
>CAXEFH010000430.1:0-1857 GCA_963989605.1 uncultured Roseibacillus sp.
CGAGATCTACACCTCTCTATTCGTCGGCAGCGTCAGATGTGTATAAGAGACAGTTCCGTCTTTGCTGAGGACCGGCGTGCCTTCTTCAAAGCCTCCTGAAAGGGTTGCGCCCGGCCAGATGATCGCGGCATCAACTTCATATTCCCAGTCTTCCTGCGGTTGTGTCGCAGGGCAATCCGAGCCAAGAACGATAGAAATGAACAGGGCGAATCCAGCGAAAGTTTTCATGGCCGCTTCCTATCATGCCCGGGTGGTAAGCGACAAGTGGACTCGATTACTTTCAGCGCAGGAGGCCGGAGAACAGGGAGACGAATCAGGTCCTTGTTCACAACACGCAGGCCCTCAATGGCCCGAGGCGTAGGATCCCAGTGCGGAGAATACCGTAACGATGCCGAGCACGGCCAGGGCGCCAAAGAAGGCCCCCAAAACTGTGCCAGTCACTGCTTTTTTCTTCCCCCCCTCGTTCTCAGGATCAGCCTTTATGTCGCGAAGCCCAAGCGTTCCGAACACAATTGCACATATTGCCAGCACCACGATCCCGCAACACTGGAATACAAGCAGAACGAGCGACTCAATCTCGCCAATCCATTGCATGACCATTTCTCCCGTCGCGGCCATGAGAATCAGGATGAGCGCAGCACCTGTCCCTGTAATTAGACTCAGCTTGGCAAACCGGTTTGCAGGTGGACTCTCGGTTGACGAGGAAGTATTTCCGGGATTCGGCATCGTTTAAGAAGTTAGCGATACGGTGGCCCGAGCGCCAGAGCAATTCAGGCCCGGATTCCAAATCCACTGCCTCCAGACAGCAGAGTGCGGAGCCCCCCAATCTGTCAGATGTCGCAGAAGCGTGACCTCTATCATTCACCTCTCAGGATGGTCAGGTTTCTAGGCCCGAAGAGCGAGTGTCGCAACTGGCTCGTCCACGTCATCCGGTTATTTTTGAAGCGGAATCTGTAGAGAATACTGGCCGGGGTTTCAGTAAGATAGACCCTCGCATGATACTCATCCGGTTTGACCCAGGCGCCACTGGCACCAATTCGTCGCCTCAAAGATTTTGTGGAGGGAAGATGGCTTATCATACGGGAGCTGACATATTTTCCGCTGCCAAGCTCAAGGGTTTCGCGTCCATGATCCATTTCCACGGTGATCCGATGATCGTCCTCATGAAGGTCAAACGAGACTGATCGGACTCCAGCGTCGTTCTCAAACACCTTGAATGTTCGCTGCGCGAGCCCCTGGGATACAGGAGATCGTCGATTTCCCTCAACGACTGGCAGGCTCAACCCGTCCAATTTAACCGCTAGCGCTCTGGAGGCCGGGGGGTCGGAATCCAGAGGGCTTGCTGACATGCCCGGCAGGAGGAGGTCCCAGACCGCCTCCATGATCTTTCCCATTTCATCTGCCCCGGAGGTAATGGCAATCACTGCTTGATGCTCGGGAATCACAATACAGAATTGGCCGAAAGCCCCGTCGCCCCGGTAACAGTTGTGGCGGCACCGCCAGAATTGAAACCCATACCCCTGGTCCCAATCACTGTCAGGGTCACTGCCATTAGAGGTTTGTTTGGAGGTCGCCTCCTGAACCCATTCCTCTGAAAGAATACGTGTGCCCTGCCAGATCCCTCTCTGAAGGTAAAGCTGACCAAGTTTGGCTATGTCCTCGGTAGTAATCCGGAGACCCCAGCCGCCAGCATCGATGCCTTCCGGCGAGCGATCCCATTCGGGCTTCTTAATTTCCAGCAACTGGAAGAGCCGTTTGTCGAGGTAGTCAACAAGTCTCTCTCGAGTGACCGATTGCAGGATCGCCGAAAACAAGTAGGAGGCGGCCGAAAAGTATTAGAAATGAGAACAAGATATA
>CAXEFH010000431.1:0-1850 GCA_963989605.1 uncultured Roseibacillus sp.
TTTTTAATGATACGGCGACCACCGAGATCTACACCTCTCTATTCGTCGGCAGAGTCAGATGTGTATAAGAGACAGTCTGTAGATTGCGCTTTGCAGGAAAGAGCAGTCCCGTAAGGTCCAACCTGTCATGGCTCAATCACCTGTCGTGCTAATTATCAGAGATGGCTGGGGTGTGAATCCCGGAGGGTCGGAAACGTCCAAGGCAGATGGTAATGCAACCCTTCTGGCAAAGACGCCATTTCACGACCAGTTGCTCAAGCGGTATCCGAAAGGGCTGATAAGCTGTTCTGGCCTCGATGTAGGGTTGCCAGAGGGGCAGATGGGGAACTCAGAGGTAGGACATCTCAATCTCGGAGCGGGGAGGATCGTTTATCAGGATCTGACCCGGATCAACAGGGTCTTGGAGGAGGATTCACTGGGCGACAATGAGGTGCTGCAGAAGGCCTTTTCGAAGGCACAGACCGGTAGATTGCACCTTGTTGGTCTTGTCTCAGATGGTGGTGTACACAGTCACCAGGACCATTTGGTAGCTCTTGCCGCAGCTGCTCACTCGGCAGGAGTAGAGGATATCATGGCACACGCCATAACCGACGGTCGCGACACCTCACCGACAGGGGGTGCCGATTATCTCGGTGGGGTAGAGGACGGTCTTGCGAAATACGGTGCCCGGATCGCCACGGTGATAGGACGCTACTTCGCAATGGATCGAGACCGGCGCTGGGAGAGGACCAAGAAGGGCTGGGATGCCATTGTCCACGGAGTAGGCGAGGAGTCTGATGTTCTCGCAAGCGAAGCAGTCGCGGGGAACTACCGGGAGGGCCGGACTGATGAATTCATGCCCGCTCTCATTTTTCATGAAGCTTCCACCCAGCGGGTCAGGGATGGTGACGTGGTCATCTTTTTCAACTTCCGTGCCGATCGGGCCCGACAATTATCCGAGGTATTTCTGAGCGATGAATTTGAAGATTTTGATGCAGGAGAAAGACCCGATGTTCACTACGTGACCTTCACGGAATACGATGAAACTTACGATTGTTCCGTGGTGTTCCCCCCGGAGAAAATGGTCAACGTCCTTGGGCAGGTCGTTGCGGCGGCAGGAAGGAAGCAGTTACGGATTGCAGAAACGGAAAAGTATCCCCATGTGACCTATTTCTTCAACGGAGGAGAGGAAGAACCCTGTGCGGAGGAAAGCAGAACCATCATTCCTTCACCGAAGGATGTGGCAACCTACGACCAAAAGCCAGAGATGAGCGCTGCAGAGGTCACTGCTGCGGTGGTAGAGAACCTGAGAGACTACGATCTCGTTATCCTTAACTTCGCGAATCCCGACATGGTTGGTCACACCGGTGTGGTTGAGGCCGCAG
This sequence comes from uncultured Roseibacillus sp., assembly GCA_963989605.1. GTDB lineage: Bacteria > Verrucomicrobiota > Verrucomicrobiia > Verrucomicrobiales > Akkermansiaceae > Roseibacillus_B. Next base: position 1,365 of record CAXEFH010000431.1, read on the forward strand.
TAAAGGCGGTCGAAACAATTGATGAGGGAGTACGGCAGGTCGTCGAGGAAACTCTGCGACTCGGTGGGAGCCTCCTCATCACAGCAGATCATGGGAACTGCGAGTTCATGATCAATGAAGATGGCTCTCCGCATACGGCGCACACTACCAATCTCGTTCATGCGATCTATGTCGCACCCGACACGGCAGGCTGCAGTGTGAAGGACGGGATTCTCGCCGATGTGGCTCCGACTCTTCTCGCGATGCTTGGTCTCGTGCAGCCACCGGACATGACCGGGCGAAATCTTGTGGAAGGGATATGATGCGGGGGTTACGCTGCTATCAGAGGGGTGGGGCGTCTAGTATTCCTCTACGGGGCTGCTAGCCGGAGGCTCTGTGCCCGGATCGGGGTCACAAGAGGGCAAGGATTCATTGACTGCAGCCAGATCCCGGGTAGCTGTCTCTTATACACATCTCCGAGCCCACGAGACAGGCAGAAATCTCGTA
>CAXEFH010000432.1:0-1847 GCA_963989605.1 uncultured Roseibacillus sp.
TTTTTTTAATGATACGGCGACCACCGAGATCTACACCTCTCTATTCGTCGGCAGCGTCAGATGTGTCTAAGAGACAGATCATCAGCCACTTGAAACATCGGAACTAGTTTTACTTTTCCCCCTACCAGAGATGCCTGAGCTCGCCGAAGTAGAACTCGCCCGCCGGATCTGGGAACCGGGATCGGGACAGAAGATTATTCTCTTGGAATCGCATCCCAAAACCCGCGTCTACAGGGATACTGCTGCTCAGGAAATCCAGGTCAATCTTGTCGGAAAGGCGATGGTAGCGAGCCATACACACGGCAAACGCCTGATCTTCGGTTTTGCAGAAAGATCGAACGCAGCCTCCGTTATTTATCTTGAACTCCATCTTGGGATGTCCGGTCGCCTGTTCGTGGCTGCTCCAGACCACCGTCCCGGCAAGCATGATCATTTTGTTCTGAAAACAAAAAGCTTGTCGCTCGTCTACTCGGATTACCGGCAGTTCGGGCGGGTCTATCTTCACGAACCAGACACTAAGCCATGGGAGACGCTACCAACCGAGGTGCTAGACAAGAAGTTTACTCTCCCCTACCTGAGGCAATTGACTGCCCGCCGCAATCGCACATCTCTGAAGGCTCTTCTCCTCGACCAGGCGATTTTTCCCGGGGTAGGAAACTGGATGGCCGATGAAATCTGCTGGCGGCTTTGCTGTTTCCCCGGAGCACCATTGCAAGAGATTGATCTCGCCTCCATACGGCGCGTAAGTAGACAGGTCTGCCGAGGGGCTCTTCACCATGTAGCGGACAAAAACTCACCCCGTGATGGAGAAAAAGGATTCGCCCCAGGAAGCTACGTAGAGAACGTCCCTCCGCGCTCATGGCTGTTTCAACACAGATGGAAGGCAGGTGGGTCTTGTCCCCGATGTCACTCCTTACTGGAGCGTAGCACCATCGCAACCCGGACCACGGCTTGGTGCCCACAGTGCCAGCCCCCGACTTCATCAGAGGCTTGAGTTTTTTTGTCATTATGGTAGACATTTGGCGTTGGGATCTGGTTGTTCGCATGAATCTCCCCGAGAAAATTCTCCTAGCGCTCCTCTCTGCCGCACTCCCGGCGCTCACCAGCTGTGGTCTTGTGCCTGAACCGAACCCGGATCAGAAAAGGATCCTGAAGGCTCAGTGGGTGAACCCTCATCCCGTCGGAAGTTACGCCCATTTCACCGCTGAACCCTCCTATCCGAAAACCTACAAGATCTACGAGGACACGACCGCTTTCAGTGCCCTCGACGAGAAAAGCATGCGGGTCGAAATCATCCTCTCTCTCCAGCGAGCCAGGATTTACAGCGGAGAGGACATCGCATTGGACTACCCCATCGCCTCAGGAACAAGAACGTTCCCCACTCCTCCAGGTCGATATCGAATCGTGGAAAAAATTAAACGCGAAAAGCACTCAAACCTCTACGGCACAATCTATGATTCCGAGGGTAACGTCTACAAGGACGATGCGGACATCACCGAGGACGAGGTTCCGGAAGGTGGTGAATTCAAAGGTGCGGCAATGCCATATTGGATGAGACTCACCTGGAAGGGGCTGGGGATGCATCAGGGAAAAGTACCCCGTTATCCGGCCTCACATGGCTGCGTTCGAATGCCTTCCAAGGTGGCTTCGGCAGTCTACTCGATGCTCTCCATCGGCACGCCCGTGAGCATCGTCCGGTGAGACGTATCCAATTCCCGATAGGACTACCTCCTTGCCGCTGTCGCCGAGCGCAAGCCCCGTGGGTATCTACTGCCCTGTCTCTTATACACATCTCCGAGCCCACGAGACAGGCAGAAATCTCGTATGCCGTCTTCTGCTTGAAAAAA
>CAXEFH010000433.1:0-1833 GCA_963989605.1 uncultured Roseibacillus sp.
ATGATACGGCGACCACCGAGATCTACACCTCTCTATTCGTCGGCAGCGTCAGATGTGTATAAGAGACAGGCTTATTAAAGCGCTCGGGGGCGTTGTCCATGAGGTAACTGACAGGGAACACTCCCTCCCGCTGCCCAACTTCAGTGAGAAACTCCACGAAGCTTTCCCCCCACTCAGGCCACAGGGTCATAAGAAGCGGAAGCTGCGTCTTGTACTGGTCCCAGAGGGTAGCAAGGTCAAAAAAGAACGGTCCGTCACAGGAATTGAAAGGATTCTCATCACGGAAATCTGCAGGCTTGAGGGCCGCATGATAAAAGCCCGAATAGAACATCTCCCGTAATTCTTCCGTTCCCCCTTCTACCTCAATCTTGCCCAGAACCACATCCCAGCGCCCCGCAGCTTGCCGGGCAATCTTCCCGAATGACTCCGCCGCGACTTCAGCGAGCGCCTCCCTGCAACGATCCATGCTGCGCAGCGAAAATCCAATCCTGACCTCCAGAGGTTCGCCCGCAGTTTCCGCCTCGAACCATAGACCGAACGGACTCACCTTTTCACCTGAATTACGGGAAGGCAGGACCTTGGAAGTCGTATCCTCAAGCTCCGTGCCATCCTCCCAGAGTCCGGCGCGGGCAGAGTTCACCACCTCTATCCTGAAATGGAGAGGAATCCCCTCCATCACTACCACGCCCTCTGCGGAAGAGCACCCCGTCAATTCGACCTTCCCTCCTTGCGGGTAGCTGCGCATGTCCGCGACCAGAAGTCCTCCAGCAGAAAGATCGATCGCGATTTTTCCCTTCGTGTTCTCCGGGAATTCGTAGCGGTGGATGGCGCTACGCTGCGAACAGGTCACCTCGCACAAAACGTTTTTCTCGTCAAAACGCGCGGAGTAATAGCCTGGCCATGCACGCTCCTGCGAAAGACCACATCGCTGATCCAAACCTTCAAGACCCTGCCCTGTGAGCGGCGTTGTGAGCAGATAATTGTAATAAACCCTGATGCGCCCGGTTCCTGATTGCTGAAAATGCGCAATGCCGAGTGCCTCGTGTCTTTCAAAAGCCACCGGGGGCGAGTCTCCCGTTAGAGAAACCCCGTAACGGCCGTATCCGGTGACGTAGGCTCCGGAATATGCGCAGGCTGACACCATTCCAAACGGGCAAACTGCCCCGGGGTGAGTATTGCCCACTGGAGGCTTGGCCCGCCACCATGTGGCCGCAACTCCCTCTGCCTTGGGCAATTCCGCCTCCGAATTACCGAGAAATGGGTCAACCTGCCTCGAATTTCTCTCCCCTTGACGTTCCGTGAGCATATCCTGGAGGGCGCATTCCTGATTCTACGAAAGTCCCTGGAGCAGAATGCGGTCCAAATGCCCGAACTTGTCAAAAAGGAAGGGCGAGATACAACGCCTCCCATGAGCAAAATAGTGCGCCGCACATTCCTTGGAGGCCTGAGCTCCGCATCTGCCGCTTCACTGGCAACCGGCTCTGCACTCGCACGAAAATCCCCCAACGAGATCCCCAACCTCGCAGCCGTTGGGGTGGGCGGCAAGGGATGGGCCGATTCCCAGGGGGCCGCCAAACACGCAAACATCGTGGCATTCTGCGACGTGGAGCAGACCAAGAGCGGAAAGCGTGGAGGCTTCGCCTCAGCTGCCAGAACATGGCCCCGGGCTCGCCGCTATACCGACTGGAGAGTCATGCTTGAAAAGGAAAAGAATCTCGATGGGCTTACCGTCTCGACACCCGATCACATGCACGCCCCGGTCCTGTCTCTTATACACATCTCCGAGCCCACGAGACAGGCAGAAATCTCGTATGCCGTCTTCTGCTTGAAAAA
>CAXEFH010000434.1:0-1815 GCA_963989605.1 uncultured Roseibacillus sp.
GTCAACCATGAAGGATCCATTCGCTTCACGCCGGCCGCCGAAGAGAGGATCAGGGGCCAAACCGCTGCCATGGTAATGAGGAAAACAATAGCACTGTCCCACCCCGGATAAATCATCACCGCGATGGGCATCCACGCAAGTGGACTCACCATCCTCAGGAATTGAAACGGCAGATAAGTACAGTCGTTAAGGACTGCAAAGCGGCCTATCGAGACTCCAAGCGGAATTCCTAGCAGCAAGGCTATCGAAATTCCCAGTGCGATACGCTTCAAGCTTGGCCAAGCGTTCTCGAGCAGCGAACCACTCGTCACCAGGCCCTTCAGAGCGGCCAGCGTCTGTGCCGGGGCAAAGTCCGCGAAGTTCTTCGTGTTAGGATTGTTGGCCACCCATTGGCCTCCGAGTTGCCAGAGTCCAAGAAAGATGAGAATTCCCAGAAGCCTCAAGGCGAGTGACTTACCCTTGCCTCTGCTGATCTTAGACAATGTTCCTTCGCCCGACGGCACTTCCCTGCCGCGCAGGTCGATTGTCGAACTGGCTGAACTCATTATCTCAGGTCGCCGTTACTACACCCGCCCAGAAGGTTCCCCGGGCCACAACTCGGCCTCAAACCGAGAGGACTTCCTCCCGATCATAGGGATCCGTGGGATTAACCGAAGGATCGTCCTTCCATTCCGGGTACTTTTCGCAGGATTTTTTGACAAAATCGTAGTCCACTAGATCACTGGCCACCATCTCCCGGTCCAATCCATTGAGGAAACTGTTGTCGCCTCCAACAACGGTCTTGTTCATCCAGTCGACCATGAACTTCGTTGCAGAAGGATAGGGCCAAGGCTGGAAATCAATGCGGCCATTCTTCCAGTCCGCCGTGTTTCTGCAGGCCCCACTGGCCATATATTCTTCGGTCCCGTAGTGCGTCATCGCCCTTTTAATCACAGCCGCAGGCATGGGCAGATACCCCTTGCCGTCCTTTGAGAGAAGCTCGGCTACCTCAGCCTTGTTCTGTGAGGCATAAACATTTGCCCTGACAACAGCGTTCATGACTTTCTGGGTCCAGATGGGCTTTTTGACCGTCTGTTCCTCGTGCAGGCAGACCACACAGCAAGGATGGTTTTTCCAAATATCTCCTGTGAATCTCATCACCCTGCCTCCCGCTTTGAGCTCGCCCATCGCGTTGAAGGGCTCCGCCACGATGTAGGCATCGATCTTTTTGGCGGCCAGAGAAGCAGGCATCTCCGGTGGCGGCATCACCATCAGATTGACCTCGTCGGCTGCAAGAGGAGCATCCTGATCCTTGATCACAGGTTTCAAACCTGCCTCAACCAGCCCCATCTGAAGCACGATATTGTGCATCGAATACCAATACGGAACCGCTATTTGCGAGCCCCCCAGATCCTTGAAATCCTTTGCCTCGGTATGCCCACCAACAATAATCGCGGACCCGTTGGTGTGAGCCCACGACATCACCTTGACCTTAACATCGTTATTATAGCGCATCCACAAGGGAATAGGGATGAGGAAGTGCGCCATGTTGAGCTTGTTTGCAATAAACGCCTCAACCAGTGGAGACCACCCCCGGATCAGTGTCGGCTTCTCGGTCTTGAGGCCCTCTTCCTCAAAATAACCCAAGGCGTGCGCCAGGATTAAGGGCACGGAGTCGGTAATCGGGATATATCCAATCTTTACCGGTTCATCTAGCTCGGATGCAGAATCCTCTGACGAGCCGCAACCACCAAGCAGGGCACTGAGTGACAGCCCTCCACCGACAGTCGCAAGCATGTCCATAAACTGTCTCTTATACACATCTGACGCTGCCGA
>CAXEFH010000435.1:0-1804 GCA_963989605.1 uncultured Roseibacillus sp.
ACCTTGATGTGGTCCTTCGCTATTATGAGGAGGCAATTCTCGATGACAGCGATTCCACCGCCAATGTAAATGCTGAGCCGGTGGCCGAAATAGTATTGCTGAAAGATGTCTTCTTCTTTGAATGGTGGGCCCGCGATGGGCGCGCACTGGGAGACGAGGCCGAGGGCTATACCGAGACATGGGATGTTCGGGGCCGATTGCCGATCCAGATGGAATTGCGGGTGAAATTCGATGAAAATTCGGATGAAATCGTTCACCATTTCTGGCTCCCACCCAAGTTGAATCCGGAGAGTGTGGTGAGGTCGCAGCGCCGAGCGGCACCGCAGGGCCGGGCAGGAAACTCCGGCAGGGGAGCCTCTACCGGTCGGGAGAGCGGTCGCGATGGTGGTCGTGGGAGAGAGCGGGGAGACAGGCGGGAGAGCCGGGGTGGCGACAGGGGATCCCCCACACGGTCAGCGCCCCCAAGTCGAGGAGGCGGGAGTCGTCCGGCTCCTCCAAACCCGGGAGGTTCAGCAAGATGAAGGTTGTATCGCGAGGAGATGTTGAGCAGGCAGCCGGCAGGCTCGCCCCTGCTGTTCCGCGAGGAGGTCGGAGGGGTAGCACCATGGTGGCGGTCTTCTGGCTGATCAGCGTCATGGCACTATACATTTTCACTGCGATTCAGTTGCTTGACTACGAGGATCAACTCGTCTCTGGCCAGGTGGAAGGAACAAGGGCCAGTCAGATGGCCGAAATGGGCGTCTCAGTGGCCTGCAATCCGGTTGTGGAACGCTCTGACTACCTTCTGCTGGAGCAGCAGTTCCCTGGTGATGTGGGCTTTACGGCCACCATCGAGTCAGAAGGTTCCCGATTCAATATTAACTCCCTGCTCATGAACCGGGGAGATGGGGCCGACCCCGATAAGGCCCTTTTACGTGAACTTTTCGTCGAATGGGGTGCCGAAGATGATTTCGCTCAGGAGGTCGTGGACGCCCTCGTAGACTGGGTTGATGAAAATGAACTAGAGGAACTCAATGGGGCAGAATTCCCCTTCTATGAGGGTCAGGGGTTCTTGAACAGGCCCTACAATCGTCCATTTTACTCTCTCGACGAGATGCGGCTAGTTCGGGGAATGGAGGATTTGGAGCGAATTTACCCCGGTTGGCGGGATTGGTTTACGATCTGGAGCAGCGGAGGTCTGGACGTTAACGAGGCGGATCCGGAAAAACTGGCACGGGCCGCGGAGGTGACCATTGATGATGCCACCTCGATCCGTGATCGAGTGCTGGGACCGGACATGATCCGGGGCACAGAGGACGATCAGCCTTTTAGTAATAGCAGAGAGGTCCTCGATTTGCTAGGGGTTCCAGAGATTCAGCGGATGATCGTCGAACCCCGTCTTACTGCCAACGACCCAACGACCCGGATCGAATCGACGGGGTGGTCTGGATTGGGTTCCGCTCAGATTAAACGCAGAATCACCCTGATTGTCAGAAACAGAACGGGTCGTCCATCAATCCTCGAGAGAAAAGTGGAACAGGTGCCATGAGCTCAAAGGCTAAAAAGAAAGGTGAAAAGGTTCTCCTGCTACCCGGTTCCGAGGGATGGGAGGTCTGGACTGCAGAAGTGGGTGGAACTGGTTTCCGGCTTCACGAACGCTTCGACGTGGTTCGGGTTCTCGATGTCATTGGAATTCCTGCCGGCGAGTTGACGATGGCGTTTCCGGTGCGGGATGTTTCGGCCCTGCCGTTTCTTGCCGCCACTACTGATGATGCTCTCCTAAGTGATCCTGTCTCTTATACACATCTCCGAGCCCACGAGACAG
>CAXEFH010000436.1:0-1780 GCA_963989605.1 uncultured Roseibacillus sp.
CCCCCCCCCCCCCCCCCCCCTTTTTTTTTCACCCACACGCCGGCATCCGCGCTTTCTGCCTGTCTCGTGGGCTCGGAGATGTGTATAAGAGACAGAAATAGAATATGGTCCGCTTCAGGGAGTTCTGGGGCTCCCACCAAAGCGCATTCCCGAAGTCCCCTTTTCGCAGGGGAAGATCCCATTTGCCCTCGTCGCGATAATTCTTAACATAAGCGCGAATATGAACCGATTCCTGATCGCTTTTCTCAGCCTGACCTCAGCAAGCCCGCTGGCGGTCTTGATCGCCGAGGAAGAAAAAGGACGGCCCGAGGGAATCGCTCTGGCCCAAGGCCGCGAATTCTTGTCTTTCCAGCCTCTCAATACCCCCGATCCCCCACAGGTGAAGTATCATTCCTGGGGACGCACGCCCATCGACCGCTTCATCCTGGCAGACCTCGAGAGGAGCAACTTACGCCCCAATCCTGAGGCATCCCGGCTTACCCTTCTCCGCCGCGCCATGTTTGGCCTGTGGGGCCTGCCACCCGAACCCTCTGAAATCGAGGCCTACCTCAGCGACGAGTCTCCCGAGGCATATGAAAAACTCATCGATCGACTCCTCGACGGGCCCCATTATGGCGAACGCTGGGCCCGGCATTGGCTTGATCTGGCACGCTTTGCTGAGAGTAACGGATATGCCTTCGACAAGGATCGGGGAGACGCATACCACTTCCGTGATTTTGTGATTAAGGCCCTCAACGAGGACATGCCTTATGACCGTTTCGTGCGATTGCAGATAGCGGGTGACCAGATCGAACCGGAAAGCTATATGGCCCAAGCTGCTACCGGGTTTCTTGCTGCCGGCCCCTTCACCTCCCAGCAGACTCAGAAGGAGAGAGAGCGAAGTCGCTACGAGCAGCTCGATGATATCGTCCACACCATGGGGACCTCAATGCTCGGCCTGACAATCGGATGTGCACGGTGTCACGACCACAAGTATGACCCCCTGCCCATCAGTGACTATTACCGGCTGGTTTCCTGCTTCTCCGAAACGGGCTTCCAGAATCATGCGCACGACCCGCACCCGTCCACAACAAGAGCGGAAAAGAAGAAGTTCGACACCGCTCACCAGAAACTCGTGGCCTCCCGCACGAAGTTTGAGCAGGAGATTCTTCCTTCCCGCCTAGCCGACTGGCTGGCATCCCGAGAGGAACCCGGTGACCCCGAAACCCTCAGCCCCTGGAGCCACATTGGACCCTTTGGAGCATCGGACTTTAAAAAGGCCTATCATGAGGCCTTCGCCCCGGAACAAGAAATTGATCTCGCCAAGAGCTATGAGGATCGGAAATGGGTGGCGAGGCCAGAATGGAAAGATGGGGTCATCCACAATACCCTCAAGGGTGACAACAGCGCGAATTACCTGTTTCGAACCATTGAGGTCGCGTCCGCGCGATCACTTCCTGTCTCCTTTGGAAGAGATGATGCCATCAAGGTGTGGCTGAACGGCGAGTCCGTCCTGGCTAAGGAGACACAGGGCGGAGTGGCGAAGGATCAGGACAAGCTCACTCTCAAACTCAAGGCAGGATCCAATCAGCTACTGGTAAAGATTATCAATGGAGGGGGCGGATCGGGATTCTACTTCAACTCTTCTCCCGAGGTTCCCGGTAATATCAGCACCATTCTCGCTCTGGAGCCAGAGGCCCGGAATGACAAACAGACCGAGGAGGTGCTGAAGCTGTCTCTTATACACATCTCCGAGCCCACGAGACAGGCAGAAATCTCGTATGCCGTCTTCTGCTTGAAA
>CAXEFH010000437.1:0-1764 GCA_963989605.1 uncultured Roseibacillus sp.
CCGTCCGCACGCTTCTGGCAGGATGGGGGCTGGAGGTGAAGGGAAGGAAGGTGGTGAAAAGGGGGCAGCTGGCGGAAGCTGTTTCCTTGTCTCGACAGGAGTGTAACCTGGTTTCAATCTGAGGATATGCCCCGTGCCCTTGGTCTCTGCTCCTGTCTTGTGCTCTGGATGACCGTGACGGGTCTTACGGCGGAGGTTCCCGTTAACTTAAGGAGAGAGAACCTGGTCGCATGGTGTGTGGTTCCCTTTGACGCGGCGCAACGTAGTCCCGCTGAGCGGTCTGCCATGCTTGATGGACTCGGGCTTCGTCGGTGCGCCTACGACTGGCGGACCAGACACGTGTCCGAGTTTGAGGAGGAGATCTTGCAGTATCGCAAGCATGGAATCGAATACTTCGCCTTCTGGGGTCAGCACGAACGTGCCTTCCGCCTCTTTGAGAAACACAACATCCACCCTCAGGTGTGGAATACCCTTCCCAGTCCAGGAAAAGCGGATCAGGCCGAGAATGTCGCTTCCGCCGCCGCGGCCCTGACGCCCCTCGCCAGACGAACATCGGTATTGGGTTGCAGTTTAGGCCTCTATAACCACGGGGGATGGGGAGGAGAGCCTGCGAATCTTGTTGCGGTGTGCCGGTCTCTTCATGCGACAGGTCACCGCCACGTGGGGATCGTCTATAACTGGCACCATGGGCATGGCCGGATCAGGAATTGGGCAGAAGACCTCCGGGCGATGTTGCCCTTTCTTCATTGTGTGAATCTCAATGGGATGAATTCAGGAGCCAAGCCGAAGATCCTGACGCTTGGTCAGGGAGAACATGAGCTCACCATGCTGCGCATCCTGATTGAGATCGGATACAAGGGGCCGATAGGAATTCTCGACCACCAGGGGCATCTGGACACCAAGGAGGTTCTCAGCGACAACCTTGAGGGCTTGGCCTGGTTGACAGGAAAGATCCTGAATCCCGAATCGGTGGGACCGCGGCCAATACCGGGTATCCAGCGGAAGGGTCGGTGATTGGACGACAAAGGAGCCCAGAACGGAAGCGAGACGGGTCCTCCCCGGTGACCGGATGATCGAGGGTGCCGAGGGTGAATGTGGTGGGTTCTCCTCGGCACAGATCCCTCCCCGGAGGGCGCGTCATAGCCCCAGAGGGGTATGCTTATGGGAGTCACCGCTACCTTAGGGCGTGCAAACGGTTGGTGCGTTGATGTAGCGTTACCGAGATCATCAGGATTCCCAGCGGCATTGCGGGGTTCCTGTTGCATCATCCGTTATCCCATGCGTGCCATGTTCCAGTTCGCTGTCGTTTTATTCCTTGTTGGAGTGGCGACAGGCGACCCTTCTTTCCGGGTTCGTGACCAATCCGTGCTTGAGATCAACTGGAACTCCATACGGGGAAAACAATATCAGGTTCTGAGTTCCAGCGACCTCGTGAACTGGTCTCCGCTGGGGGCCAGGCGGCTCGGCGTAGATGGCTCGCTAACCGTAGAGCAGGATATCTCGGGGCGCGAGAGGGGCTTTTACCGAGTGGAGGAGTGCCCCGACTTTGCGCTGGACCTCTCGCAGTTCAACTTCGGCAGGACCGGAAGTAGATGGAGTTATGACGTGGTCATCTCTGGCATCAGTGGGAATGAAAGGTATATCTGGGACAGCGAGATCGGGGGGCGCACTACCTTTCGGGGAGAAGAAGTGGTTGAGTGGAGTATATATCGGGACAGGGTCTGGGACCAAACGATCTATATTCTCGATGACTTTTCCTATGGT
>CAXEFH010000438.1:0-1689 GCA_963989605.1 uncultured Roseibacillus sp.
AAATAATAGGGTATTCCCGAGTTTTTGCAGTATTGTGAATATCCCTCTCAGCTCTTTGATATCACGCTCTTCCCAACGACCCGATTTTGAGGCAGCCGCACCCAGAGAACACCGAAAAAGAAAACTAAAGCGAGGCCCGGGGGATGTAGAAATCCCGCCCCGGGATCAAGCCCGGCTTTGAGCCTTATTTGGACAGGACATCGAAGTCCCCGAGAGCATACTGGAGCCCTCCCAGGTAGACCTTGAGAACCTCTGGATGCCAGTACATCGCGTCATTATGACCCAGAGAACAATAGAACACCCGTCCCTCTCCCCATTTCCGCACCCACGCCACCCCGTAGTCGCGATCCGCGCGCTTCAGATTTTTCTTGTCGCTCCTTTCCAGATCAAGACGGAGCAGCATCTGGACCTTGCTGGAGTCATACGGATCCCGGAGTTGGTAGATTTCCTCCTTGAAACTCATGCTCTGCCCATTGAGGTGAGCCACAATTGGATGCTTCTCCTGTCCTTTCTCCACCGCGATCGTGACATTGCTGCCCCCACCCCAGGGGTGGCCATCGAAGGCGCCGTTGATCATCTTGGAATATTCCGGGGTGTTTCCTCCACTCGGCTTCAAGGTGTCCGTCGCAGAGTGAAAGCCCGCAAAGCCTTTCCCCCCTTTTACAAAATCCTGAAGATTCTTCTGTAAGCGCTCCGAGCGAGCCTTGGCATCGGGCTTACCCTTCTCCATGAAGGGATCTCCCGTGGTATTCAGGAAAAGAATCGCGTCAAACTCGTTAATCTTGTTGCTCTCGAAGTTATCGAGGTCGTCGCTCAGGATGGCCTCGAAGGCCCCTGTCTTCTCCCCCATCATCTTCATCGCAGTCAGTCCGGTTGCGATCGATCCATGACGGAATCCAGTGGTGCGAGAAAACACCAGCAGCTTACGCTTCTTTTTTGCCGCAGCGAACGGCCTCTCCGGAAGACTGGGAGCGATTTTATCCGCATTCTTGCCCTTGGGATTTCCGTCTTTCTGGCCTATCGCAAGAGGAACCATGGCCACCGCGAGGGCAGCTGGAAGGATGAGGGAAATTCTACGCTTCATGTTGGATCTCAATATTTTCAGAAAGCCTAGAGAGCATCTCTGATCAGCGCAATCCAGCATTTGTCGGAACTCCCACTCCTGAGCCCAGCGAGGCTCTTCCCCTGGTTTCAGACGTCGAGGCTGGTCCAAGCCGCATTACTCCGGGAAGAATCCACGCAAGCCTTGATAAAGGCATTGCCTGCGACCCCATCATCGACAGTCGGAAAATCATAGCCCCCCGCAGGAGGGTCGTTCCCCTCAATCTGATCCGCGATAGCGGCCGCAGCCGCCAGATAGACATTAGCAAACGCCTCAATAAAGCCTTCAGGGTGCGCAAAGGGAGTCCGCGAATTTGAAGATGCCGCCTCTCCCAGGTAGTCATTGCCTCGACGATACGTTTTCCGCGGGGCATTTGCGTACTTCACGATCAACTCATTCGGATCTTCCTGATGCCACTCGATCGAGGCCTTCGTCCCATAGGCACGGATGTTGAGATTATTCTCGTCACCATTCGAAATCTGCGACGCATAGATAATACCCTTCACTCCATCAGTAAACCTGTCTCTTATACACATCTGACGCTGCCGACGAATAGAGAGGTGTAGATCTCGGTGGTCGCCGTATCA
>CAXEFH010000439.1:0-1630 GCA_963989605.1 uncultured Roseibacillus sp.
TTTTTTTAATGATACGGCGACCACCGAGATCTACACCTCTCTATTCGTCGGCAGCGTGAGATGTGTATAAGAGACAGGATGTCTCAAGTGGCTGATGATATGTCGCCGAATGATTCGTTATCGGGAACTCTCCGGGATTCTTTTCAGTAATTCTGAATTCTCGGGATGCTTCGGATCCAAAGTTTCTGCTCTTTTCAGAAGGGAGGCTGCCGGGGCCATGTTCCGGTTCTGTTCGATCCAGAGGCGGGCAAGTTGCCGGAGCCCTGATGCGGCATGAGTAGGATCTTCCGGAGGAATTTCAGGGATAGCTTTTTGAAGCCGGGTTTCGGCACCTGAGAGGTTTCCCGTCTGCCTCAGGGCAGAAGCAAATTCGATCTGGAAGATGGGGCCAAGGGGGGATGTCCCGGGCGGTGAATCCCTTGCGAGGTTTTCCGCCTGCCGGAACAGCCTCGAAGCCTTTGCGGCATCCCCCTCGCGAAGGGTCACAATAGCCAGTTGGGCTGCTATTGAGGAATTAGCGGGGTGATTGAACCGCGCTTTTTCAAGTATCAGCCGAGCTCTGCGGGGATTTCCAGAGTCAAGCAACTGTGACGCGAGATCGAGGAAATCGGTGGAAGATCCCCCCGCGATTCTCAGGGCTTCGGCCCGGTGATGAAGGGATTTTTCCGCCTGCCCGTCACGGGCATAAAACTGAGATAGAGCCTTATGGGCGAGGGTCTGGTCCGGATCAATTTGGAGGGTTGTGTGGAGGGTCTGGAGCGCTTTCGTCTCCTCTCCGTTGTAGAGCTGTAGAAGACCAAGCCGGATTCTGAGTTCAAGGGAATCAGGGCGCATTTCCACATGCCTTTTGAGGATACGAATCGCCTCCGGGAGTTGGCTTTCCTTCCTGTAGTAGTCGGAAGCTCGCCGCGCTGTGAGCGGGAGGTGAATGCCGGTCGCAACCATTTTCTCAACGACGAGAATGAGGGCTTCCTGCAGTTCTTGTGATCCTCCGGGAAGGAGGGTTCTCACGAGGGGTTGGAGTGACGTCCAGTGCTCAGGATCAACATTTCTGGCTGACAGCTGGGCGTGCAGGACCTTGAGGGACCTGTCTCGTTGCCCGAGATTCTCGTGCAGGTGAATGAGGCGCGTATAAACCTCGGGATGATTGGGAAACCGCTCGTTAGCTCGAGCCAGAATATCGAGCGCAGCACTCTGAGTCGCGATGTCCCGGGGGGCATGGGTTTTTAGGAAATCCACATAGTGTAACTGAGAAGCAAGAAGCTGGGGATAGCTCCTCGCGTGCTGTTGCAGAGTTCTGATGGCTGCGGACAAGTCATCAGTCTGTTTCTGCAGAGAGGCAGTTTTGCAGGCAAGCGCAAACGACTGTGGATCATCCTGGTGAGCGTCCTCAAAGTTCATTCGAGCGGTTTGCCGGTCACCATTCAACTCAGCGAAGACCCCGAGGGCGTATTTTTTGAGGGTTGTTTCACGGGGGGTGTCCCGACCCGGCAGGAAAGACGGGGGCAAAAGGAGCATCAGTGAAAACGAAAGAAAGGCGGCGGTCATCGACCGCCGCCTGGACAGGATAGAATCAGGGGCGTGTCTCCAGCCCTCTTGATCTCGGTTGTTCACTTTACCTTGAGCGCTG
>CAXEFH010000440.1:0-1549 GCA_963989605.1 uncultured Roseibacillus sp.
GTTTTCTACACCTCTCTATTCGTCGGCAGCGTCAGATGTGTATAAGAGACAGTTTAACCATGGCGCCGACCTCGTTTCCTTCATTCGGAATTTCAACCGCGACCTGAGGACACCCTTTGAAAAATTCAGGGTTGGGGTAGCCGGTTTCCCCGAAGGACACCCGGAAACTCAGAACCGCCTCAAGGAAATGGATTACCTGAAGCAAAAGGTCGATGCCGGAGCCGACTATATCTGCACCCAGCTTTTCTTCAACAATCACTCCTTTCTCGATTTTCGGGACCGCTGCCGGGTCGCAGGAATTGATATTCCAATCATCGCCGGCATCATGCCAATAACCTCACGCCCCGGAATGGAGCGTATGGCTGATCTTGCCGCCGGGGTTCACTTCCCCGCTAAGCTTCAGCGTGCACTTCAAGCCACAGGTAATGATCCGGTGGCTTTCGAAACTGCAGGCACTGATTACGCGACTAACCAATGCCAGGAACTTCTTTCGGAAGGTGTAGAGGGTCTTCATTTTTATACCCTCAACAAGAGCAACGCCACGAAGCAAATTGCTACCGCGATCGGGGGGAGTTAGCGAGGGACATTTCTATGGATTTTAATCCTTCCCATGGGAGAGAATCTTTTCCGCCAGATCGGCTCCTGCGAAGGGGAGACTCTGATCCAATCGTATTCTTAGCCAGCGCAGTCCACTTCCCTCTTCAACCGGGAACATTTGCGCAAGGGCAGGAGACCGCTTTTCCTCGAACGCCCTAGCGTTCAGACCCATCCTTACCTCTCCCTCAAGATAGGGAATCCGGCGATAGTTCGCCCTCGCTGCTTCTTCTCGCTGCTGCACTTCCTCGCCGAAGACCTCTGATTGGAAAATCGTCCTGATTGTTTCCCCGCTGTCGGATACTGACCTCGCCGCTCTGGCAGCATCCGCAAGATTAAACTCGGGAGCCGATGCCCCTTCTTCCAGATTCCCATCCACGGTGGTGTCCCCCGGAGAGCCCCCATCCCGTCCACTCTCTGTCTCAAATATGGCCCTTGAGATCTCCTTATCCGATGGGCGTCGCGATAAAAAACCCCCTTCCAAACGAGCATGATCCTTTGCCTCAAGGCGAATGTCAGAGATCACCGCTACATTTTTTCCAGTCTCGAGATTAAACCCCCCGGAGCGAAAGCGGATCTTCTTGTAGCTACGGTAGCGGTCAACCAGTGATATGACATCAAGGAGCTCAATTTCGTCAGTCACAATGATCTCATCCCCGGGAGCCAGTACGATCTGAGCGGACACCGTGATTCCACTCGCGCCATAGGGGGATCCCCCAAGCTGCACCTCTCCGGAAACTCTTCCGTTCAGGACCGCCGCTACCTCAGACTGGAGACAGCCCGCTAAAGGGAAGCCTTTCATGTTGCCCGACAGTTCAACCTGAGGATCAACCACTGGCCCCCGCACCCTTCCGGCAAGAACCATCTTCCCCTCACCTTTGGAAAACCTGTCTCTTATACACATCTGACGCTGCCGACGAATAGAGAGGTGTAGATCTCGGTGGTCGCCGTATCA
>CAXEFH010000441.1:0-1544 GCA_963989605.1 uncultured Roseibacillus sp.
AGACGGCATACGAGATTTCTGCCTGTCTCGTGGGCTCGGAGATGTGTATAAGAGACAGGGTCTCAAGGCGGGCGGAAGCTTTCTCCTCAAACAGGGAAGTAGCTCTGCTATTTCGGTAAAACGTTCTCCAAGGGCTATCGCGCATAATACCGAATCGTCTGCCCCGCTGGTGCGGGATGCCACGACTCATATCAATCCCCCGGTTGCCTTTCGTCTGCCTCCACTGGGATTCAGGAATCCCCTTGGTGAGAGGGGAGTACTTCCCGGGGAAGGGTCTCCGCAGTTGATAATACTGTGGTCGGCTGAGTGTCCGGTCTCACGGATGCAACTGAAGCAGATGGCAGAGAAGTCCCGTGCCTACCGAGTGGCGGGGGTGCCGCTCGTTATTGCCCTCAACGTCGACGGCGAAGAAGGTCATGCTGAAGCGGCTGAGGTGATGGAGCAATTACGGTGGCCTTTTGAATGGGGGATTATCGATGACATTTCTCTGGATGTCCTGAGCGCGTTTCAAAAAGGACTGTTTGATGTGACGGTGTCCCTGACCGTGCCCCTTGCATTCCTTTGTGGAACCGGCGGGGAAGTGATGGGGATTTACCGGGGGGCGTTCGACGCATCTGTCATCGGAGAGGATTTAAAGGCACTCTCCACGGTGGATCGAGAGGGGTGGCACGCCTGGGCACCGCCCATTGCGGGACGCTGGTTCACCAAGGCGGTAAATCCGGTCTACGCCATGGAGTTCATGGCACGCCAGTTTGACAGCCGGTTTCCCGAGGTGGCCCTTTCCTACCTTGAGAACGCCCAGGAACATGCGACCGGTGCAAAGGTATTGGCTCTCGCCTCCGGGATCGCGCGCCGGCACCACGAACTCGCCAAGGAGTTCAGAAAGCAGCAGCAACCGGAGCAAGCTTCGCTGCATTTTGAGCGGGCTCTCGCCCTCGATCCACGGGCGGAGTTCCTCCTGGATTATGGTACGATGTTGGCTAGTTACGGGAACCTCGGTGCGGCGGCAGGACTGCTGGGGGAGGCCTTGGAGCTGGAGCCCGACCTGGAACCCGCCCGCAGGGCCCTCGAAATGGTCGAGAAGCTGCAGAAGGAAGGCAGGTAGCGGTCTCCGGCGGATCTGCTGATGGAAATGGAGGCTGGGAGTTGCCCTGCGGGAGGTGGTTCCGTAGAGTGGGTTGAAATGACCGCAGAGGAGCCACTCCAGAAAAACCCGCTTGTGCCGGACTCTGGGAGATACTGGTGCTACCGGTGCAAAGCCCATAATGGCTTTGATCACACAATCAAGAGGACCTTGAGAGCCCGAAGTAATGATACGTATGAAAAAATGAGTTGCGTGCGTTGCCAGGCCTCCATGTTCAATCCAGCCAAGGTCAAGCCGGTGATGTATGTCTTTCTGGGGATTACTCTGGTGGCATTACTCTTCGCCCTCGCGCTTTGGCGCGACTACGAGGATTACGTGGCAGGCTGCCTGGGGTTCGCTGCTTTTTTCGGATTGATCGGGTTCATGAAGCTCTACTACATGACTCTCCTGTCTCTTATAC
>CAXEFH010000442.1:0-1543 GCA_963989605.1 uncultured Roseibacillus sp.
TTTTTTTCAAGCAGACGACGGCATACGAGATTTCTGCCTGTCTCGTGGGCTCGGAGATGTGTATAAGAGACAGCCTCCATCCCCTGCAAGTCCCCGTTGTAATTCGAATTCAGACTTGCTGAGTCGGTTACTCGCCTGCCTGCATGATAGCAGTGGTTGTAATTGAACCTTCCTCGGGGAGAATACATGTGGATGTTCTCTCCCTGATTTCCATAGATCGTGTTCTGGTGGACGTGGATGTCGGAACTATCAAAGGAAGCGATGCCATAGAGCATGCAGTCCCGGATCACATTATTCCTGATTTCGGTGAAGGTGCCGAGGGTAATGACCCCACCGCCGTAGGACTCTTCGATCTGACTGTTGAGCAGTGTATGGCCGTTTCCTTTCAGCCAGATTGCGGCCCGCCCGGGTTGCAGTCCGTCGAGGCCTGAGCCTCCGTAGCGAACATGCAGATCGTCCATAAGGATGGAGGAACTCGAAACCGGGCATTGGATTCCTCCCCCTATGAAACTGAGCTGCTTCAAATGAACGTGGCTCGTCCAGTTCAAGTCGAAGGCATATTCCCGGCTCTTGATCTCGATGGTGTGCTGATCTGGAGAGCGGCCTCCGGGTGGGAAGAGGTAGAGCGTGTAAGCGGGACCGCTGACTCCTTCGATGTCGAAAAAATACTCTCCCTCCTCATCGAGTGCATTAAGGTGGTTCCAGAGGAAATAGGGATCTGCTCGGGCCACGTAGGCGCCCGGTTTGCGGAAGGGCCGATAGCGGAAGGTCAGGGAATTTGCGCCCGAACCTGTCACGACACCGGTATCACGGAAAACTCCGCCGCCCGGGCTGGTATCAATCCGGGCCCCTCGCCAGCTGTCGACCTCGCGGTCTGGAAGTGCAAGGTCGTGGTAGGAAGCGGTAAAAAACGTGCCCTCGTAGGGAGGCTCGGGACCGGCGGAGAAGGGATCGTGGAAGGCTTGCTGAGCGGCCGCCATGTTTTCCCAGTTAAAGTCAAAGGCCTTGGGAGCGTTAGGCCATCGCGCAATTTTCTGGGCCTTCCCGTCGATCAGAATGCTGGATTTCCCTACTCCCAGACCGTATTCTTGGGAGAGTTGGATTTTGAAAATGGAGTCCCGGTGTTGCTCCCAGATGCCTGCCCCGGACACCCCGGGTTCAATGACCTTGAAAGTGGACAGGCTGACTTTGGCGAGGGTTTGCCCACCATCGTAGGGCCGATAAGTAATCGGCGCATGCGGAGTTCCACTGCGGCGAAACCGGACTGATTCGCGATAGACGCCCTCGTGGAGGAACACGGTGTCGCCTGCCTGAGTCTGGAGCTCCGCGTGGGCGATGGTCGCAAACGGATGGGACAGGGTCCCCGGGTTGGAATCGCTCCCAAGCGGAGGGGGTGCGACATGAAGTTGATTTGCTCCCAGCGCGCTTATGCAGGATGTTCCAAGGAAGAGGAAGGCTTGGAAAGATGCGTTGGGGAGGAGCATTGGCTGTCTCTTATACACATCTGACGCTGCCGACGAATAGAGAGGTGTAGATCTCGGTG